>DASYUW010000084.1:0-9783 GCA_036000845.1 Burkholderiales bacterium | reverse complement strand
ATGCCGGCCAATCAGCCCGACGCGGAATGACACCAGCCGGTCTGCCGACCGGCGCCAAGAGCGTTGACGCAAAGGACGCAAAGGAACGCAAAGTACGCAAAGGAAAGCCTGGGCTGGAAAAGATCGGGAACCGTTAGACCGGTGGGGTCATCGAACGACCCATCACCCATCACCCATCACCCATCACCCATCACCGATTTTTGCCTGTGCTATTCTCGGACGCAAAGCGAGTTGAAGAAGGTCAGGAGATGAAGAAGATCCATTATGTCGTGGCGGGCTTGCTGTGTGTGCTGGGCGCGCTGCCGCTGCACGCAGATGAAGTCGAGTCGCCGAAGGTGCACAGGCAGGGAGGCAGCACCTATGTGAGCGGCGGTGCCGACAAGCCGCAGCGCAAGGCAATGTTCAAGATCGCCCCCAAGTATCCGATCCAGCTCATCTTCGAGGTCCGCGGCGAGGTGGACGGCGTTACCGGAGTGAAGGTCACGCTGCGCGACATCAAGGGCGACGCGATCCTGGAAGCCGTATCCGAAGGCCCTTACTTCTACATCAATCCGCCCGCCGGCGGACGTTACACCATCGAGGCCGAATTCAACGGCGAGAAGAGAAGCATGACCAAGGATCTGGTCGGCCGCCGTTACCTGATCCTCGAGTACAAATTCGCCGCCGGGTAAGACGTGGCCTTTGAAGCGCTCGCCAAGCCGGTCATCGATGCGCTGATGAAAGCGCTGGATCGGGCCAAGGACGCGCACCTGAAAGACAATGCGCGCAAGGCAATCGCGGAGGCGATAAGCGAGTTGATCCGCATTCACCCGGATGTGGGCAAGGCTGAAGCACGGATCGCGATCGCAAAGGCGGCTGGCATCCTCGATCAGGACCTGTTTACCGCCGAACGCATGCTGAGGAAAGTGAAAAGAGCTGCGAAAAAATCGGCCCAGCCGCGCAGGCGGAAAAAGCCCGCGGCGCGCCGGGTGGCCAATCGCTCACAGCGCAAACGAGGAGGGCGGACATGATCGTCGAATCGATGCAGGCACGACGCAGTTTTCTGACCGTGCTGGCGGCGAGCCCGCTGCTGGCGATTGTCGGCGCGCGTGCGCAGGCGCCGGCAATGATTTCACGGCCGCGCAGCGGTTACCGTTTCCTGCCCGGCGGTCCGGTATACGCGGGCGGCGCAGTCGCGGAACCGGGGCACGAAGTGGTGCATGCATTGCTCGCCCGCTGGTTGCCGCTGGAGCAGGGCTATGCGCTGGTGGAAGCCCATCTCAAGTCGCTGGGCCGCCCGATGCAGGCGCTGTGCGGAATGCAATTGCGGTTGCCGCGCCAGGTGAGCGCCGAGGGATTTTCCGAGTTCAACGCGTCCTACGTCGCCCATCTGAAAGCGTGGGACCTGCTTTACCAGGGCCAGAATCCGATCTCGCGTACCAACGTTTCGCCGGCGCTGAACGCACCGCGGGAGCCGTCGCTCCATGCTTTTTCCTACACGGTGGCCTCGGACCGCAACGCCGCCACGTTCACAATGTCGGGAATAACGGAACGCGGACCAGGCGGCAGCATCATCGCGCTTGGTGACGTTTCTCCGGCGGGAATGCAAACCAAGCTTGCGCACGTGATATCGGTGGTGACCGGGAGGCTCGCGGAACTCGGGTTCGATTGGCACAGCGCGTCGCACGTGGATTTGTATGCCGCCGAAGAGATTCCGGGCGCAATGGCTGCGCTGGCCGCCAAAGCAACCGGGGCGATTCCGCGCGGGGTGCGCTGGCACTACGGCCGGCCGCCGGTGGTCGGGCTCGAAGTGGAACTGGAAGCGCGCGCCGTGGCCAGCGAAGTCATCGTCGGCAGTTAACGCTCAGCAACGGATTTGCCCTAGAATCAGTGCCTTCGAGCCGCCGCGCAAACAGTATTCAGGCGCAATCCCCGCCCTCCGCTGTGGCCGGCGTTTCCGCCCCCGGGGACGCCCGGGCGCCCGCTCTCAATTTATCAAGGAATCATTATGAAACAAAAAGTTGCAATCAGGATGCTGGCCCTGATCCTCGCCGGCGTCTGCAGCGGGTTAGCCTTCGCCGACGGCGCCACGAACGCACGCGAGCGCTTCTTCCTCAAGCGCCAGAACTGCGCGTGGACCGACGAGATGGGCAAGTTCATCTTCGAGTGCGTGAAGGGAAATGATGGCTTCAACGCCCACTGGTGCCACAACGAGGCGCTCGATCAGTTCTGTCCGGTCGATGAAAGCGCGGCTGTCGATGAAAAAGCTGTCGCCAAGGCCAAGGAGGCCGAAAAGGCGGCGGCAGCGCGCCAGGGCGAGGAAAATCTGCGCGGCACCATCGAGCGCGAGAAAACCATGCTCAAGTACAAGGGTTGCAAATGGACCGACGAGATGGGCAAGTACACCTACGAATGCGTCAAGAGGAACGATGGATTCGGCGTGCATTGGTGCCACGACGAAGCGTTGCAGACCCTGTGCCCGCAACCTGGGGGCACCAAGGGCTGATCCGGGCTGCATTAATCGGCAAAAGGCCGCGATGATCGCGGCCTTTTTTACATCCTGTACAGCAGTGCTTGAATTTCTTCGGGCTTGGGCAGTGATTTCGCGGACAAGCGCAGATAGCGGATGCCGAGCGACCGCAAATAGTCCGCTTTCGTCGCATCGGGCGCATGCCCTTCGGCGCCGATCACGTCGATGGCCGCCACGACTGACATTGCCGAATTGCAAACCACCAGATCGACGCTGCCCCGTGCCAAAGCAGCGTCGCTCACATCGTTTGTCGCAAGCGTCGCCAGTTGCACGTGGGCGAAGACGTGGTGATCCTTGAGCCCCGTCTTGCACAGGTAATAGGCCAGTTTTACCGCCCCGCTGAGAAATTGATCGCGCCGCACCGGTACGGTCACCGCCGGGGCATCCGGCTTAGCCGCTGTGGTCTGCGCAGTTGCGACGGCACCATCGGCCGCGACTTCACCGCGGCGGTAGGCGGCGATGAACTCTTCAAGCGAATTGTTGGCGCCCCCACGCGATTTTCTCGAGGACGGCGAATCCAGGCTGTCGCTCCGGACGATACTCTGGTGCAGCTTGTACCAGACGAACAGCGCGATACCGCCGATCACGAGTGCTGCCAGGACGCCGAGGTACGCCATCGCTCAAGCTGCCTTTCCAGGCCCGTTCGTTGTCGGCGCGAGCTGGTGCAACAGGCTCGATTCGCGGCTGTAAAAGCCTTCGGTGTGGAAAGTCTCGGGAAACTTGTAGAGCTCGTAGTCGAGGTGATGGCAAACCTCGTGCAGCAGCGTGCGCAGGAAACTCTTGTAGGCCACCACGCGCTTGTGCTTGGCGGTGCGCATCCATAGCTGGATTTTCGCCGTCTTGCCGTCCTCCTCGGGAAGGTACAGGCCGTGCAGTTCGCCCCAGTCGTCGCTCGGCCGCACCGCCAATACCTGGATGCGCAACGGCGGCACCTTGAGTTGGGCGATGATGCCGTCGGCAATCTGCTGCGACAGCGACTGCACGGCGTTGCGGTCCTCGGACTTCAGCGCGTCCACCAGCGATTGCGCGGCTGGGCGCAACGGCTGCGGATCCGGCAGCCGGATCGCGGTGATCGCGTCGCTCTGGCGATAGACACTCTGCTTTTTCGCAGAGAGGCGGTTGTAATAGTCGAAGACCACACCTCACCCCCGGCCCCTCTCCCCTGAGCGGAGAGGGGAGCTCAAAAACCTGAAATTCATCTCGGGTTACCGTTGAAACGTCTGCGGATATCAGTTGCCAATAGATTCGTGCGGCGACGCTCCACCCAAACTCCCTCTCCGCCTCCCTCAGGGAGGGGGAGAGGGCGGGGGTGAGGTGAAGGGTGGTTGTCAGTCGATGTAGCGAACACGCGTGGCGAGGGCAGCGGGGTCCCAGAACTTGAGCTTTTCGCCGCCCTTCACTCTGGCTTCGGCTTCCGACTCCTTCTTCTTGACCAGCTCGAGTTGCGCGGCAACTTGTTCAGCCTCCGCCAGCGGCACGGCCACCACGCCATCGCGGTCGCCGACGATGATGTCCCCGGGGCCGATCGCCACGCCGCCACAGGTCACGCCCATGTTGACTTCTCCGGGGCCGTGCTTGAACGCCGAATTTGGCTTGATGCCGCGGGCGAATACCGGGATGCCAACCTTGAGCAGGCCGCTTACGTCGCGCACCAGGCCGTCGCACACGATCGCCCCCACGCCGATTTTCTTCGCCCAGAAGACCCACAGATCGCCGACGGTCGCCGCGGTATCGTCACCGCTGGTGGCGATCACGACGACGTCGCCCTTCTTCGCGAAGTCGAGTATGGCCATCGCCGCAAGGTTGTCCATCGGCCCGCAGAATGCCGTGATTGCCGGCCCGTGGAAAGTCATCGCCGGCATGAGCGGTTTGATTTCGAAATCCAGGCAGCCCTTGCCGTTGTAGGCATCGGTGACAAACCCGGTGGGCATGCCGTCGAACGACTTCAGCAGCACTTTCGACGGCCGCTCGATGTTGCGCCGGATGGTGAGCATGACTGGATCGCCGATCATTACTTTGGTCTCCTGTGGACGCCCTGCGCGAATTACTCGTTTGGCCGGTTGACGTTGGATTGAGGCACGACGTCCAGCAACTCCAGTTCAATTACCAGCGCGGCGTCGCGCCGCATGCCGTCCGGCGCGTTTTGCCTGGAACCGGCGAAACCGAGTTTAGGCGGGATGATGAGCGTCCGGCGTGCGCCGACCTTCATGCCCTCCATGCCTTTCTCCATCCCGGGAAGCGCGCGCTTGTAGCCGTAAACGAACGTGACCGGCCTGCCTTTGTCGTCGGAGTTGACGAATTGCGCGCCCTTTCCATCCGCGGCCTGTTCGTCGTAAATCCATCCGGTGTAGCGGATGGTTGCGAACCAGCCGCGCCGGACTTCGGCGCCGTCTCCGGGCGTGTGTTCGATGACCTGGAGTTCCGTCGGGGCGGAATGCACAGACGCCAGCGGCATGGTCGCGCCCAAACACAGTAATGCGAAACCCAGGACGTTGCGGGCAATGCGGTGGGCGGTCGGGCGCAAATCGGGCATGGTGGCTCCGGATGGAAGTGGCGCTAGTGTATCCAAAACTGCGGCGATCTAAACGCCGGCCGGGTCGGTTTGCTTGAACGGGCTGTGCTCGGCGAGTTCGTCGACGTAGTGTTCGATGCCGCGGGTTTCCTTGCGCAGAAACTTCGCTACCGCGTCGGCGAACTCTGGCCGTGCCAGCCAATGCGCCGAGACGGTGCGCACCGGCAGCAGGCCGCGCGCGAGCTTGTGTTCGCCCTGCGCGCCGCCCTCGAACACCGCGATCCTGTTGGCGATGCAGAACTCGATGGCCTGGTAATAGCAGGTTTCGAAATGCAGGCCGGAGTGAAATTCCGTCGCGCCCCAGTAACGGCCGTACAACGCCTCCGGGCTGATGATGTTGAATGCGGCCGCCACGGGCCGGGAGTTGCGGTAACCAAGTATCAGCAGCAGGTTCGCGGGAATGGTATCAGCGAGGCGCAGGAAGAATTCGAGGTTCAGGTAGGGCGTGGAGTGGTGGCTGCGGTAGGTGCGGTTGTAGCACTCGACGAAGAAACGCCAGTCTTCATGACTGGCCTCGGCGCCGCGGATCCAGCGGAAGCTGATTCCGGCGTCGTGCACACGACGCCGCTCCTGCCTGATCTTCTTGCGTTTCTCGTGATTCATGCGCGAGACGAAATCGTCGAAGTCGGCGAAACCCTCGTTGCACCAATGGAACTGCACTGTGGCGCGCAGCATCATGCCGGCCGACTCCAGGATCGCGGCCTCGGACGTGCGCGGAAACAGGCAGTGCAGCGATGACAGCCCGCTGTCGCGGGCAAATGCCAGCACGGCGTCGGCGAGAATCTTCCGGTCCGCGTCCAACTGCGCCAGCAATCGCGGGCCGGTGACCGGCGTGAACGGCACCGCGCACAGGAGTTTCGGATAGTAGTCCAGCTTGTGGCGCTGGTAGGAGTCGGCCCACGCCCAGTCGAAAACATACTCGCCGTAGGAATGGGACTTTAGGTACAACGGCATCGCGCCGGCGAGCGCGCCGCTTTTCCAAAGCGTCAGGTAGCACGGCGCCCAGCCGGTGTCGGCGCCGGCACAGCCGGTCTCGTGCAGCGCGTGCAGAAAAGCGTGGGAGAGCAGGGGATGGCCTTCGGCCAGCGCGTTCCATTCAGAAGCGGCGACCGTCGCGAGCGAATCGAGGATGTGGACGCCGTTGCGCGTTTTCATTTTGCGAATGACCGGATGATATAGTAGCAGCCATGCGCATCGCGATTGGCCAGATCAATTGTACGGTCGGAGATCTCTCCGGAAACGCACAAAAAATCCTAGAGTATGCCGACCGCGCCAAGGCGGGCGGCGCCGATCTTCTTCTCAGCCCGGAACTTTCCCTGTGCGGGTATCCGCCGGAGGATCTGTTGCTGCGCGAGGATTTCTGCGCCGCCTGCGAGCGCATGCTGGCTGACATGGCCTCCGGAATCCGCGGCATCAGCGTAATCGTGGGCCATCCTCACCGGGTCGCGGGCAAGCGCTATAACGCTGCTTCGGTCCTGCAGGATGGACGCATCGTTGCCACCTATCACAAGCAGGATCTACCCAACTATACCGTGTTCGACGAGGAACGTTACTTCGAGTCCGACGCGAGGGCCTGCGTCGTCGATATCAAGGGCTTGCGCCTGGGGGTGAACATCTGCGAGGACGTGTGGGGTGCAGAAGGCGCGAGCATCGCCCGCGTGTCGCCGAGCATGGACGGTGTCAACGTGGGCATCAACATCTGCGCGGATATCTGGGAGCCGGAGGCGCCGAAGCTGGCGCGCGCAGCCGGGGCGCAGGCGCTGCTGGTGCTCAACGCGTCGCCCTTTCATATCAACAAGCTCAAGACCCGCTACGAAGTAGTTCGCGATCGCACCGCCGAAACTGGCATGCCGGTGGTGTTCTGCAATCTGGTGGGCGGACAGGACGAGCTGGTTTTCGACGGCGCGTCCTTCGTCATGGACGCGCGCGGCAAGCTCACCCATCAGCTGCCCGCGTTCGAGGAACATCTCGCCTTTGTTGACATCGAAGACGTTCGCCCGGTTCCGGGACAGATCGTGCCCGAGCCCTCGACCGACGAGAGCATTTACAAGGCGCTGTGCCTCGGCGTGCGCGATTACCTCGGCAAGAATGGCTTCCCCGGCGCGCTTGTGGGACTATCCGGCGGAATCGACTCGGCGCTCACGCTCTGCATCGCCGCCGACGCGCTCGGCCCGGACAGGGTGCACGCCGTGATGATGCCTTCGCAATTCACCGCCGACATGAGCGTCGAAGACTCGCGGGCGATGGTCAAGGCGCTGGGCGTACGCTACAGCGAGATCGCCATCAAGCCGGTATTCGACGCGTACGTGGGCGCACTCAAGCCGGCGTTCGCCGACCGCCCGTTCGACACCACCGAGGAGAACCTTCAGTCACGCATCCGCGGCACGCTGCTGATGGCGCTGTCGAACAAGTTCGGCTCGATCGTGCTCACCACCGGCAACAAGAGCGAGATGAGTACCGGCTACGCCACGCTCTACGGCGACATGGCCGGTGGCTTCGCGGTGCTCAAGGACATCACCAAGAAGTACGTTTACCGGCTGTCGCGCTTTCGCAACACGCTCTCAACCGTCATCCCGGATCGGGTAATCAACAGGGCACCGAGCGCGGAATTGCGGCCCGGCCAGGTGGACCAGGACAGCCTGCCGCCCTACGATGTGCTCGACGCGATCGTCGAGCGCTACGTCGAGAAGGACATGAGCATCGCCGAAATCATGGCCGGAGGCTTCAAGCGCGCAGACGTCGAACGCGTGGTCAAACTGGTGCACCTCAGCGAATACAAACGCCGCCAGGCGCCGATCGGCATCCGCATTACCCCGCGCGGCTTCGGCAAGGACTGGCGTTTCCCGATCACCAACAAGTACCGGGGTGGATTGTGATGAAGGAGGGCCGGAGCCTTCCCGGATTCCTCAATTGAAGTCTATACTTGCCGTCCACGTGCCGGTGTGGCGCAGCGGGTCCGGATTTACAAGGGAGTGGTCATGAAAAAAATCGAAGCGGTGGTAAAGCCATTCAAGCTGGACGAGGTGCGCGAAGCGCTTTCGGAGATCGGGGTCACCGGACTGACCGTGACCGAGGTCAAGGGTTTCGGGCGGCAGAAGGGCCATACCGAGCTCTATCGCGGGGCGGAGTACGTGGTGGACTTCCTGCCCAAGGTGAAGGTCGAGGTGGTGGTACCGGACAAGCTCGCGGACCAGGCGATCGAAGCGATCGTTAAATCAGCCCGTACCGGCAAGATCGGCGACGGCAAGATCTTCGTCACCACGGTTGAGCAGGTTATCCGCATCCGCACCGGAGAGACCGACGAGGCGGCGGTCTGACGACGGTGAACCAGTGCTGAGTGCTGAGTGCTGCGTACTGAGTGCTGAGAGAAAGGCCAAAGCAAAGACAGGAAGCAGAAATCAGTTGAGCCGCCCTCGGGCGGCTCAATTTTTGGATTTTGCCGATGATTCTTCTCAGTACTCAGCATCGCTTTTGTTGTATAGCCCCTTGGATCAGTCATCCCCGATCTTGACTTGGTGACGCGCAAACCGAAAAACATCTGCCAAGGGCGGCTTTTCTTGTTGTCACGATCTGGTCACGTCTGGTGACGACGCTGAATTACGCGCCGCGCGGCTGGCCGACTTCGCGCACCGTGGGCGGCGAAATGACGATTTACGACTACGACTACGACTTAGTCGGCCAGCTCACCAAGGTCACGCTGCCCGATCTGAGCTATCTGGCGTATGTCTACGACGCCGCCCATCGGCTCACCGAAATCCGCGACAACCTGGGAAACAAGATCGTCTACACGCTGGACGCGATGGGTAACCGCACCGCGGAGAACGTGCGCGATCCGGGCAACAATCTTGCCCAGACCCGCTCCCGGGTCTACAACAGCCTGAACCGGCTCACCCAGGACATCGGCGGCACCAACCCAGCCACCCAGATCACCCAGTACGGCTACGACAACCAGGGCAACCTCACCGGCATCACCGACCCCTTGAGCCACGTCACCACTAACGGCTTTGATGCGCTCAACCGGCTCAAGCAGGTGACCGACCCGGCCTTGAAGCTCACCCTGTACGGCTACAACGCGCTGGATCAACTGACCTCGGTCACCGACCCGCGATCCAACGCCACCACGTATTCGGTGGACGCACTCGATAACCTCAACACCCAGGTCAGCCCCGACACCGGCAGCACCATCAACACGTTCGATGCGGCGGGCAACCTGCTCAACTCGCAAGACGCCAAGGCCCAGACGACGACCTACACCTACGACGCGCTGAACCGGGTGACCCAGGTCACTTACCACGACGGCAGCCAGGTCCAATACGGCTACGACGCCGGCACCAATGGCAAGGGACACCTGACCTCGATCATCGAGACCGCCCCGGGCGGGGCGCTGCAGACCCAGGTGCTCTACGCCTATGATCAGAAGGGACGCCTCACCACCGACACCCGCACCATCGGCAGCCAGGCTTATGTGACCCAGTACGGCTACGACAGCGCGGGACGACTCAATGCGCTGACCACTCCCTCCGGCACGCAACTGACGTACACGTTCGACTCGGCTGGGCGCGTGAGCCAGATCAACGCCACCCCCGCGGGGGGAAGCGCCCAGACCGTGGTCTCAGGCGTCACCTACCACCCCTTCGGCGGGGCCAAGTCATTCACCTTCGGTAACGGGCAGACCACCAGCCGCACCTTCGATCTGGACGGA
>DASYUW010000083.1:0-10576 GCA_036000845.1 Burkholderiales bacterium | reverse complement strand
TGGAGCGGGACCGGGCGACGTGGAACTTCTCACGCTGCAGGCGGTGCGCGCGCTCGGCGAGGCAGAGGTCATCCTGCTCGATGCACTGGCGAACCGCGATGTGCTGAGATTCGTGCGCCGGACGGTGCGCGTGATCGAAGTTGGAAAGCGTGGCGGTTGCAAATCGACGTCACAAACCTTCATCGAGCGGCTGATGGTACGGCTTGCGCGGGGAGGGAAAACGGTGGCGCGGGTAAAGGGCGGCGATCCCTTCGTGTTCGGCCGCGGCGGCGAAGAGATGCAGGGGTTGCGCGCGGCCGGAATCGAAGTGGTGGTGGTGACCGGCATCACCGCCGGGATCGGCGTGCCGGCGGCACTCGGCATACCGGTTACTCACCGCGAATTCTGTCACGGCGTGACGCTCGTTACCGGACACACCTGTGGCCACGGTGAACCCGACTGGGAGGCGTTGGGAAAAGGCGGCACGACGCTGGTGATCTACATGGGCATGACGAATCTTGCCTCGATTTGCGCGCGCCTGGTCGCCGCCGGACTGCCTGGCGAAACTCCCGCGGGGGCGATCCAGAACGGAACGCTATCGGCGCAATGTAGCGTCATGGCGACACTGGTGGACCTTCCCGCGGAAGTGGCGCGAGCGGATCTCGGCAGCCCGGCGATCGTCATCGTGGGCGAAGTGGTGCGCTTCGCGCGTACGCAGCAATTGCCGGCGGCACTCGCCGACGTCGCCTGAGTCGCTCACCGGAACATGAACCACGGAGGACACGGAGAACACGGAGGAAGAACAAGAAAAAGACCGATCAAGAATGAAAACCATCGAAAGTGTCAAAGGGTCCATCCATGCAGACGCTCCTGATATGTAGCTGGTTTTCCTCTGGCTCTGATTTTTCTCCGTGTTCTCCGTGTCCTCCGTGGTTCAGCTTTCAGTATTGAAGGAGTTTGAAAAATGAAAAAGATGAAGCTTGTGGTGATCGGCAACGGCATGGCCGGCGCGCGCGCTCTCGAGGAGTTGCTGAAAATTGCGCCGGATCTATACGACATCACGGTATTCGGCGCCGAGCCGCACGCGAATTACAACCGCATTCTCTTGTCCCCGGTATTGGCGGGCGAGATGACGCTGAAAGACATCATGCTCAACGACGAGGACTGGTATCGCAAACACGGTATCAAGCTCCACCTGGGCAAAAGAGTGGTGAAGATCGACCGCGCTGCGCGCAGGGTGGTGGCTGCTGATGGTTTCGATGAAGGCTACGACCGCCTGCTCCTTTCCACCGGTTCGAACCCGTTCATTCTGCCGATAGCCGGAAGGGAACTGGCGGGTGTAATCACTTACCGTGACATCGCCGACACCGAGGCGATGATCGAAGCGTCCGGCAAGCATCGGCGCGCTGTGGTGATCGGTGGCGGTTTGCTGGGACTGGAAGCGGCCAACGGGCTCAAGCTTCGAGGAATGGATGTAACGGTCGTGCATCTCATGCCCTGGCTGATGGAGCGCCAGCTCGACAAGACCGCGGCCGACATGTTGCGCAAGTCGCTCGAAATAAAGGGCTTGCGGTTTCTCCTGCATACGGAGACCACGGAGATCGTGGGCAAGGACGGCCGGGTGGCCGCGGTGCGCCTCAAGAAGGGCGACGAGGTACCCGCCGAACTGGTGGTGATGGCGGTGGGAATCCGCCCCAATACGGAACTGGCGCAATCGGCCGGCCTGTACTGCAACCGCGGCTTGGTGGTAAGCGACACCATGCAGACGCACGACCCGCGCATTTACGCAGTCGGTGAATGCGTGGCGCACCGTGGCGTCACTTATGGGCTGGTGGCGCCCCTCTTCGAAATGGCGAAGGTGTGCGCCAACCATCTGGCGGAGGTCGGCATCGACCGATACGAAGGTTCGGTTACCTCGACCAAGCTGAAGGTCACCGGCATCGACGTCTTCTCCGCCGGCAATTTCAACGGCGCATCCGACACCGAAGAGATCGTGCTGCATGATGCGGTGGGCGGCATCTACAAGAAGCTGTTGATCCGCGACAGCCGCATCGTCGGCAGCGTGATGTATGGCGACACCGTGGACGGTTCCTGGTATTTCCAGCTTCTGCGCGACGGCCAGAACATCGCGGAAATCCGCGACCATCTGATGTTCGGGCAGTCCCACCTGGGCAACGCCGGGCATCTGGGGCAGAGCAGGGCGGTGGCGATGCCCGATCACATGGAAGTCTGCGGCTGCAACGGCGTCGCCAAGGGCACGATCATAAAAGCGATCAAGGAGAAGGGGCTGTTTGCGCTGGAAGACGTGCGCAAATACACCAAGGCCTCGAGTTCATGCGGCTCGTGCACGGGTCTGGTCGAGCAGATACTGGCCTCTACCGTCGGCGGCGCCTATGTTCCGCAGGCGAACGTCACCAAGCCGATGTGCGGTTGCACCGACCTGACGCACGAAGAGGTGCGCATGGCCATTCGGGAGCAGAAGCTGATGTCGATTCCGCAGGCGATGCGGTCGCTGGAGTGGCGGACCCCCAACGGCTGCGCGAGCTGCCGGCCGGCGCTCAATTACTACCTGATATCGACCTGGCCGCACCAGGCCGAGGACGATCCCCAATCGCGCTTCATCAACGAGCGGGCCCACGCCAATATCCAGAAGGACGGCAGTTTCTCGGTCGTGCCGCGCATGTTTGGCGGCGTGACCAATGCCGCCGAACTACGTCGCATTGCTGATGTAGTGGACAAGTACCGGATCCCGACGGTGAAAGTAACCGGGGGCCAGCGAATCGACCTGCTTGGCGTCAAGAAGGAGGATCTGCCCCGGGTGTGGGGCGAACTCGGTATGCCGTCCGGCCATGCCTACGCCAAAGCGCTGCGCACGGTAAAGACATGCGTCGGCTCGGAGTGGTGCCGCTTCGGCGTTCAGGATTCCACGCAGATGGGAATCGACCTCGAGAAGGCGTTCTGGAAGATGTACACCCCGCACAAAGTCAAGATGGCGGTGTCGGGATGTCCGCGCAACTGCGCCGAGTCCGGAATCAAGGACGTGGGCGTGATCGGGGTGGACTCGGGTTGGGAGATCTACATCGGCGGCAACGGCGGCATCAAGACCGAGGTGGCGCAGTTTCTGGTCAAGGTAAAGACCAAACAGGAAGTTCTCGAGCATGCCGGCGCGTTCATCCAGCTCTACCGCGAGCAAGCGCGTTATCTCGATCGCACGGTGCACTACGTTCAGCGGGTGGGCATGGACTACATCAAGAGCCAGGTGGTGGAGGACGCCGGGAATCGCAAGGCATTGTACGACCGCCTCCTGTACGCGCTGCAGGGCGAAAACGATCCCTGGGTGGAGCGCGTCCGGGGTGTGGGTCGCCGTGAGTTCGAGAGCCTCGCGGTATGAACATGAACGAAACGGTGTCGGTCACCGGTTGGCACCGCGTTTGCCGCCTCGACGACATTCCCCTGCTTGGTGCACGGGTGGTTCACGGCCGGGCCGGAGATATCGCGATCTTCCGCAATGCCGAGGATGAGGTCTTCGCGCTCGCGGATCGCTGCCCGCACAAGGGTGGTCCGTTGTCGCAAGGCATCGTGTTCGGCCGCAAGGTTTCCTGCCCGCTACATGGATGGAGCATCTGCCTTGAGGATGGAAACGCGGCTGCGCCGGACGCCGGCTGCACTGCCAGGTTCGACGTCAGAGTGGAAACCGGTGAGGTGTTTCTCAGAATCTGATTCGTTCCGGCCGCTGTCCGGGAGCGATAAGTTCCCGCCCCAATGTCCTGCTTGCTCTTCTTTTCACAACCCTTTTTTCACAACCCTTTGCTCAGGAGTGACGTTATGGAGCGATCTACGCAGCTCGCAGTCTCTTCGCTTGCGCTATTCATGCTGTCTGCGTCCGCATTCGCGGCCGATGGTGATTCCGCCTCGCTTTTCGAAGCAGCGACCGACGGCAAGCTTCTGCTTAACCTGCGTCCGCGGTACGAGCATGTCGAACAGGACGGCAAGCAGTACGATGCCAACGCGCTGACTCTGCGGACGCTGCTGGGATGGCAGACCGGAACGTATCGCGGCTTCGGTGCCACGGCGCAGTTGATAGACGTCGGACGGGCAAACGACAATTACAACGACACCAGAAACGGCAGGACCCAGTTTCCCGTTGTTGCCGATCCTGATAACACGGACATCAACCAGATTTATCTGGATTACACCGGACTTTCCGATACACGATTGCGGCTGGGCAAGCAGAGCATCAAGCTCGACAACGTGCGTTTCGTCGGCAACGTTGAATTCCGGCAGATCATGCAGGTGTTCACCGGCATTACCGTGGAGAACAAGAGCCTGCCCGGGACCACCCTGTTCGGTGCCCACCTCGAGCGGCTCAAGAACATCTTCGGCGATCAGAAGGAAGTCACGATCGAGCTGTTGAATGCGGCCTACCAATGGTCGCCGGGGAACAGCTTGGTCGGCTACGGTTATTTCCATGACCAGGCGGTGACCGCCTCGGCCACGGGTTTTGCCGACTCTTCCAACCAGATCCTGGGACTGCGTGCCGACGGGGCGTACCCGCTCAACGACAAGCTCAAGCTGCTCTACACCGCCGAGTACGCTACGCAGAGCGACTACGCTGACGGCGATCCGCGCATAGAGGCCGACTACATTCGGGGCGGAGCGGGCCTGAGTTGGGCGGCATTTTTTGCGCGCGTGGATTACGAAGTGCTGAGCAGCAACGACGGTGTGTATGGTTTTCAAACGCCCCTCGGAACGAACCATTTGTTCCAGGGTTGGGCGGACCAGTTCCTGACAACCCCTCCGCAGGGCATCCGCGATACCTATCTCACGGTGGGCGGCCCGATTATGAAGGCGAAGTGGTTGGCCGAGTACCACGACTTCGAGTCCGATTTTGGCAGCATCAGCTACGGACAGGAAATCGATTTCGGCGTCACCTACCCACTGAGGAAGGGACTGGTCGGGAAAGTGGAATATGCAAGTTTCTGTGAGGATGACGTGCTCACGCCTGTTGCGGCGCGCAAGCGCGACACCGACAAACTTTGGCTGACGCTCCTATACAACTTCGAGTAGCAACCGGAATCAGTGGAATCGGCTTCCATGAAGGGCAAAATCGTCGCGCTCCTGGAAAGCCGGCTGGGCGATCAATTGGCGGAGCTGGTGGCGAAGCGGGGAGGCATCCCGTTTCGCGCGCCGGCACTGTCCGAAATACCCGACGTCGATCCCGGCACGATCCGGCGGCTGATCGACGACTGGTCAGCGCGGCCGGTGAAGGCGATAGTTTTTCAAACGGGGGTCGGCGCGCGTGCGCTTTTTGACACCACCGATGCACTTGGCCTAACGCAGCATTTTCTCGAGCTGCTGGCCGGATCCGTGGTGGTGGTGCGTGGTCCGAAACCCACGGGGGTGCTGCGCGGACGCAACGTGCGCATGGATTGCAGCGCGGAAGAGCCGTATACGACGACGGAAGTACTGAAGGCGATCGAGGGTATCGAACTCGCCGGTGAAAGAGTCGTGGTGCAACGCTACGGGGAGACGAATACGGCGCTCGAAGAAGCACTGCAACAGCGCGGTGCCACAGTCATCGAAATCCCAACTTACCGCTGGGCGCTGCCCAACGACACGGGGCCGATCGAGCGACTGATCGATGCGCTCGACCGCCGCGAGATCGACGCGGTGGTTTTTACCAGTGCTTCACAGGTTTACAACCTGTTTTCGGTATCCAGACGTTCCGGCAGGACCGAGAGCCTGCGAAAGGCGCTCAACGTGACCCTCGTGGCGTCAATCGGGCCGGTGTGCAGCAGCGCCCTGGCGAGCGTAGGCGTGCACGTGAGCCTTGAACCGCGGCCGCCCAAGCTGGGCCCGCTGGTCGCAGCGCTGAGTGAAGCGTTGCGGGGGTCAGACTCGTGATTCAGTGAAGCGTTGCGGGGGTCAGACTCGTGATTCAGTGATTAGATGATCCAGTGATTTCGTGATTAAGGAGTTCGGTGAATCAAATCACCCAATCACCCAATCACCCAATCATTCAATCACCCTCATCGATCGCCTTGTACTCCACCTTGACGATTTCGAGCGTCTCGTCGCCGGCCGGAGTCCTGACAGTCACGCTGTCGCCTTCGTGGGCCTTGATCAGAGCCCTGGCGAGCGGTGAAATCCACGAAATGCGTAGGCGCGACACGTCCGCCTCGTCGATGCCGACGATGCTATAGGTCTTCGCATCACCGGCGTCGTTCGCCACCGTGACGGTGGCGCCAAAAAACACCTGATCGCTGGTCTCGCGGCTCGCGGGATCGACGACAACCGCCGCGTCCAGCCGTTTGGTGAGGAAGCGGATGCGCCGGTCGATTTCGCGCAGGCGGCGCTTGCCGTAAATGTAATCGGCGTTCTCGGAACGGTCACCGTTCGACGCGGCCCACTGGATGACTTTCACCAGCTCGGGGCGTTCCTTGTCGAGCAGGGTCAGCGCCTCGTCCTTGAGGCGTTTGTACCCGGCCGGCGTAATGTAGTTCTTGACTCCTGCCGGCAGCGCCGGCGCGCCGGTGTCCTGGTCCTCGTTGCCCTGGTCGGATTCCCTGGTGAACGCCTTGCTCATTGCGGTTGCCCGGTCATGCAGAGGCACAAGTCTAACGTTGCGGGCGTTGCGGTCAACGCTTGCGGCGTCCGGCCGGCTTTTTCTTCTGGCTGCGAAGCGCGGCTTCCAGCGCCTTGCGGCCCCAGGCAAGCATCTCCGCCGGGTCCTCGAATACCTCTGGCGGGGCGTCGTAGTAGGACATCACCATCGCCTGGTCCGGGAAGGGTTTGAAGGGCTGCAAGCCCTTTGCTTCGAACTCGCGGCGGCTGGTTTTGTCGACCTTGAAGTACAGCGCACCGCGATGCACGATGGCGCAAAAGCGGCCGTCCACGTAGATTCCCCAGCCGCCGAACATGGTGCGGGCGCGCACCCGCCCGAGCGGGGCCAGGCGCTCGCAAACGGTTTCGACGAATTCGCGCGATTTGGGCATGGAGTGCAGAATTTAGCGCGTCGAAGGCGCGCAGGCCAGCGTTGTACAATCTGTGGGTCCGATAACAACTGTTGCGGAGGAGATTCAGATGGCTATCAAGGTGGGTGACAAGCTTCCCGGCGGCACCCTGTGGGAACTCATCGAAGAAGAAACACCGGGCTGCACCATCGGGCCGAACGCATTCAAGGTCGAGGAAATCGGCGCGAAGAAACGCATCGCAATTTTCGGGTTGCCGGGCGCGTTCACCCCGACCTGTTCGGCCAAGCACTTGCCGGGTTTCGTGAAACTGGCAGACCAGTTCAACGAGAAAAAAGTCGACGAAATCTGGTGTCTGTCGGTCAACGACGCGTTCGTCATGGGTGCGTGGGGCAAGCAACAGACCGCCAAGGGCAAGGTGCGCATGCTTGCCGACGGTAGCGGGCTCTATACCAAGGCGCTGGGACTGGAAATGGACCTGACCCAGCGCGGCATGGGTGTGCGCTCGCAGCGCTTTTCCATGCTGGTGGTGGACGGCGTGGTGAAGGCGCTCAACGTCGAGCAGCCGGGCAAGTTCGAAGTGAGCAACGCCGAGACGCTGCTCAAGCAGGCGGAGAAGCACATTCAGTATCTTCCGTAGCGGTGGCGCCAACCCGCCGGTGAAATTCACCGGCGGCCCCGACGGTACGATCGCCGGGTCACGCGTATCGACGTAACAAGAGCGGGCAACACGATGCGCTCGCTAGCGCGTACTGTGCTGGCTTGCTGAAGGGGGGTGCGGCCATGCGCGAATTTCGCCCCAGGACCATCATCGAGCCGTTCCGCGTGCGCTCGGTGGAGCCGATCCGCTTCACGACCATGGCGGAGCGCAGCGCCATCCTCCAACAGGCGGGCTACAACCCTTTCCTGGTGCGCGCACGCGACGTGCTCATCGACCTGCTGACCGACAGCGGTACCGGGGCAATGTCCGCCCAGCAGTGGGCGGGAATGATCGCGAGCGACGAGTCCTACGCCGGGGCTTCGTCTTTCTACCGGTTCGAAGCCGCGGTCAAGGGCATCACCGGCTTCAAGCATGTCATCCCCACCCACCAGGGTCGCGCCGCGGAACACATTCTTTTCACCTGCATCGCCCAGCCCGGCCATGTCATTCCAAACAACGGGCATTTCGACACCACCCGCGCCAACATCGAAAGCCGCGGCGCCGAGGCCCGGGATCTGGGCATTGCCGAAGGCAGGCAGCCACGGCTGGTCCATCCGTTCAAGGGCAACATGGACCTCGATGCATTGCGCGCGACCATCGGCGAGGTCGGGCGCAGCCGCATCCCTGCGGTGATGATGACGGTCACCAACAACTCGGGCGGAGGCCAGCCCGTGAGCATGGCCAACATTCGTGCGGCGGCCGAAATTGCCCATGAGAACGGAATTCCTTTCATCATCGACGCCTGCCGTTACGCCGAGAATGCCTGGTTCGTCAAAACCCGGGAGGCCGGCTTCCACAACCGCGCACCGATCGAGATCGCGCGCGAGATGTTCGGGTACGCGGACGGCTGCACCATGAGCGCCAAGAAAGACGGCATGGCAAACATCGGCGGCTTTCTGGCGTTGAATGACGATGATCTCGCCAGGCGCTGCCGCGATCTCGAAATCCTCACCGAAGGTTTTCCCACCTATGGTGGAATGGCCGGGTACGATCTCGAGGCGGTTGCGCTGGGGCTGTACGAGGCGCTCGAGGAAGACTACCTGCGCTACCGGATCCGCTCCATCGAGTATCTGGGCGAGAAGTTGATCGGCGCCGGCATTGCCATCGTGCAGCCGACCGGCGGACACGCCGTGTACCTCGATGCCCGCGAAATGCTGCCGCATATCCCTCCATCGCAATTCCCCGCCTGGGCGCTGAACAACGCGCTGTACCTGGTTGGAGGCGTGCGCGGGGTCGAGATCGGATCGGTGATGTTCGGGCGCCGGCCTGACGGCGGCGAGCAGGCAGCAGCGATGGACCTGGTGCGTCTCGCGTTCCCGCGCCGGGTGTACACGCAAAGCCACGTGGACTACCTGGCGGAAGTGATCATCGCGGTGCATGCCGAGCGCGACAGCCTGACGGGGTACCGCATCGTCTGGCAGGCACCGACGCTGAGGCATTTCACGGCGAAGCTGGAACCGTTGCAACGGGCTGACCTGGATAACCACGAAGGCAGAAAGACACGAAGGAAATCCGAATAACAAGTACTCGCAGACTCTTGGGATCGTTACCTTCCGGGATGACTTCGACGGCGCCTAACCAAGACTCGGAAGGGAGAATATTTTGGTATCTCGCCCGATGACGTTCTCGCCTTCCTTCGTGTCTTCGTGCCTTCGTGGTAAATCTTTGCTGTCCCGTTACAGGAAACCGATCAAGGCATCCAGCACTTCGTCGGGTTTCTCCGCCATCAGCGAATGGCCCGCGCCATCCAGTGCCACGGTCCGTGCAGTGCGGATTTTTCCGATCAGTTCCTGCGCGGCCTTCATCGGCGCCATCTGGTCGCGCTTGCCCAATATCAACAGGGCCGGACATTTCACTTGCGCTGCGGCCTCCAGCCCGTAGTCATACGCGTTGCACGCGGAAAAGTCCGCATGGAGCACGCCGGAGCCCGAACGCTCCATCAGCCGCATTGCGGAGCCCATCATCCAGATTCCCGGCAGGCGATTTCCGCCCATTTGTGCTGCGTTACTGTGCGAGAACATGTTGATCATCTCGAAGGCGACGTGATCGTTCGCCTTGGAGGCATTGAGCAACGGCTCGGAGACCGGCATCGGCACCGCACTGCCTACCAGGGCCAACTTCGCGACGCGGGCGGGATGGCGCGCCGCGGTTTCGAGCGCGACCAGCGATCCCATGCTGTGTCCGACCAGTGAAGCCGTGCTTGCGCCTGCCGCATCCAGCACGCGTGCCACCCAGTCGGCGATGTCGCCGATGCGATTGAGCGCCTTGCCTTCCGATTTTCCGTGACCGGGAAGATCCACCGCGAGCGCATTCCAGCCGTGATAGGCGAAATAGCGGCTCTGCAACGCCCAGACGCTGTGGTCGTGGGCCGCGCCGTGAATGAACGCCACTGTCGGCTTCCCCGCGTCGAACGAATGATTGGCCGTGTACGCGTAGACTTTCTTGTTATCGACTATCAGATCCATTCCACAAACCCAAACGCGTTCAACGCAAAGGACGCAAAGGTACGCAATGGAAAGAAAAACTCAACGTGTGTTCGCGATACGCCCATGGGTGTTTCCGGCATGTACAGAATGGACTATCGGTTTTCAGCGAGATCTTGAGAAACTAAGAGATGTTCAAAGGCCGCAAAGGTACGCAAAGGAAAGGCAAATTCAAAGCTTGTTCACGATACGCTTGATGCCGTCCTTCATGTGTACGACATTGAAATTGAGCAGGTATCCAAGCTTGCTATCGCTCAGCCTCAGATAGCTGAGAAGTTGCGAACCATGAATCGGCAGGAGTCTTTCCACCGACTTTACTTCCACGATAACTTTCCTTTCGATCCACAGGTCAAGCCGATATCCTGCGTCGAGTTGTTCACCGTCGTACACAATCGGCAACGCGATCTGCCTTTCGAGCGGCAGTCCCTCTTTCCTCAGTTCGT
>DASYUW010000082.1:0-5945 GCA_036000845.1 Burkholderiales bacterium | reverse complement strand
GCCAGTTCTTGACCGCCCATTGCCACATTCCCGCAATGCCCGCGCTTGCCAGTCCCGCGGGCGGCGCGTGACCAAGGAAGCGCAGCACGCGATCGAGCGTGGCAGCCGGATTAGACTGGTCCACCGCAGGCGCCCGCGTCTGCTTCGAGAGTTTTTCTCCCGCGCCGTTGACCGCCACCGGCAAGTGCAGGTACGCCGGCGTCGGCAGCCCCAGCAACTTCTGCAGATGGATTTGCCGCGGCGTCAAGGAAATGAGATCCGCGCCGCGCACGACGTCGGTGATGCCCTGCCCGGCATCGTCCACGGCGCAGGCGAGGTGGTAGGCGAACACTTGGTCGGCACGGTAAACCACGAAATCGCCGATCTCGTCCTGCAAAGCCTGGCACACGTGCCCCTGCAATCCGTCGTCGAACTCGACCAGCGCGCCGTCGGTGCGTACCCGCAATGCGCGCGCTTCGCGCCCGGTTGCCAGCCCATTGCGGCAGGTGCCGGGGTAAACCGCGCCTTCCACGCCGGCCAAGCCGGCGTCGCCTATTTCCTTGCGACTGCAGGCGCAGGGATAGGTGCGGCCCGATTGCCGCAACTGATGCAACGCCGCGTGATAGGCATCGTTACGCGTGCTCTGGTACACCGCCATGCCATCCCAATGCATGCCGAATGCATCCAGGCAGCGCAGGATCGCGTCAGCGGCTCCGGGAACGGCGCGCGGCGGATCGAGGTCGTCGATGCGCACCAGCCAAGTGCCGCCGCGCGATCGGGCGTCGAGGAAACTGCCCACCGCCGCCACCATCGAACCGAAGTGTAGCGGTCCCGAAGGCGTCGGCGCGAATCTCCCACGGTAGGATTTCACGAAAATCCCGTTCGAAACTCGAATTCGAAATCTTCACCGCAAAGACGCAAAGAACGCAAAGGAAAACCGGACAACGAGAAAGAACGGTTGATAACGTTCGATACCCGGATCGCCGATACTCGCGACGAAAGCGGGTTCTGCACATTGCAGGTTTTCCCAGTCCATTCTTCTGCTTTTCTCTGCGTTCTCTGCGCCTTTGCGGTGAATGGGTTTCATCGCGGCAGCGCCTTGAAAGCCAACGACCAGCCGCGCGTGCGCAGCCGCACCAGCCAGAGTTCCCGGGCGAGGCGCAGGAAGATCAGCGCCACCAGCGCACCGCTGGACATGACCTGCTACAGGCGCATCAAGCACGGCTCGCCTTTGCCAGATGCATCAGTTCGGCACGGGCCGTGCCGGCATCTTTCACTTCGCCGTCGAAGTCGATGCGCAGCACCTCTCCGTCTGCGCGCACGTCGAAGCCGTCGCAGTCGATCCCGATCATCTGTGCGCTCTTCACGGTTCGGTCATGCACGTGCCGGCAGTAGTCGCTCAGATTGTGGGCGTGGTCGGCGTTCATGTGCGCGAGAATGTCGCTTTCAGCTTCTGCGATCGCGAGCGAGGGCGCTAGATAGCTTTCGCCCGGGATGGTATGGATGCTGCCGAAGCCCGCGATATAGCGCAGAGCCAGCGGCTCGAGGCGGAAGAAGCGGAAGCCTCCTATGCCCAGATAGCGTTCGCCTTCCGGAAAGTGGCGCAGGTAGCGCGCCGCCACCGCAGCGTCCTCGGTCGAGGTCAGGTCGCCGATCAGCGTGACCCGCGCCTGTTCCTGCACTTCCGCTCCTGAAGGTGCAACCAGGAAACTCACGCGCCGGTCGTGGTCGGCGTTCTGGGTGTGCTCGGCGAGGTGGCTGATCAGCACCACGACACGGCCCTGCTGGTCGGTGCAGAAGGGCAGGGCGGAGGCGTACGGATAGCCGGGAAACTTCAACGACAGCGTGGCAAGCACGCCGCTGCGAAAATGGCGCACCATCCTGCGCGCTTCATCTCCTCCGGTCATCGCCCCCAGCTTTCCACCGCGCATAGAGTCTCCAATCGCAGAGGACGCCGAGGACGCCGAGGACGCAGAGGCACACCACGGGCAATGCTGTTCACTTGCACCGTCGCGATAGGGATTCCCGCCGGACAACACAGCACTTTCCCCAAACTACATTGGTTTCTTTTCCTCCGCGACCTCCGCGGTGAGTGTTGAAGGATCATGTCTTGGCGAGTTTGAGCGCCACTTCGGCCAGCCGCGTCCCCAGAGCAATGCATAGCCGTCGTTCGGCTTCGCTGATCGGCTGGTCGGCATTTGCGCCGGAGAGGTGACTGGCCCCGTAGGGCGTGCCGCCGCTATGCGTGGTCATCAGGTCGGCTTCGGCGTAGGGCAGTCCGACGATCAGCATGCCCTGATGCAGGAGTGGCAGCATCATCGATAGCAGCGTGGCTTCCTGACCGCCGTGCAGCGAGGCGGTGGAGGTGAAAACCGCGGCTGGTCTGCCCGCCATCGTGCCCCTGAGCCAGAGTGCGCCGGTGCCGTCGAGGAAGTATTTCAGCGCCGCCGCCATGTTGCCGAAACGCGTCGGGCTGCCGAGCGCCAGGCCGGCGCATTCCTCCAGGTCTCGGAGTTCGACGTAAGGGGCGCCGGAATCGGGAATCTCCGCTTCAGTAGCTTCCGTGACCGTCGAGACCTTGGGCACGGTCCGCAGCCTCGCCCGCATGCACGGAACCTTTTCGACCCCGCGGGCGATTAACTGCGCCATCTGCTTTACCGCGCCGGTGTGGCTGTAGTACAGCACCAGGATTTCCCGCATCGCTATTTTCCCGCCGGAGAAGGCCGTATTATATCGGCGAAACCTCACCCGACCCCGATGAAACTCCGGCTCAGATCGCTCCTGGACATCGTCCGCCAGTTCAAGTTGCTGGCGAATTTCGTCGTGCTCGTCTACCGGCGATTCAAGGAGGAACGCTGCTTCCAGCTGTGCGGCAGCCTGACCTTCACCACGCTTCTGGCGTTGGTGCCGCTGATCACCATCATGCTCACCGTGATGACTGCATTTCCGGTTTTCGACGGCATCGTCGAGACGCTGCGCAGCTTCGTCACCGCCAACCTGGTTCCGGAAGCCTCGTCGAATTTGATCACGGTGTACATGCAGCAGTTTGCAGACAACGCCGCGCGTCTCACGGCGCTGGGCATCGTATTGCTGGGCGTGACTTCGATCATGCTGATGCTCACGATCGACCGCGCCTTCAACACCCTCTGGCGGGTGAAGCGGCCGCGGCCGTTGATCCAGCGGGTGTTGATCTACTGGTCGGTGCTGACCATCGGTCCGCTGCTGGTCGGCGGCAGCCTGTCGCTGACCTCCTGGCTGGTGACCCAATCGATGGGGCTGGGAAAGCAGGCGCCCGAGCTGACGATCGCGGTGCTGAGGCTGGTGCCGCTGGTGCTCACCTCGGTAGCGTTCGGATTCCTGTACCGTACGGTGCCGAACCGCCAGGTCACCGTGCTCGATGCCGCGGTCGGCGGCATCATCGCGGCGTTCGCCTTCGAAGCCATGAAAATCGGCTTCGGCCATTTCGTCGCCCGGATCGCCACCTACAAGCTGGTATACGGCACGTTTGCCAGCCTGCCGATCTTCCTGATGTGGATCTACCTGTCCTGGGTGGTGGTCGTGTTCGCGGCGGTGATCACCGCGGTGCTGCCCTATTGGCGCACCGGCGGCGTGCTGCTCAAGCAGCCCCCCGGTGCGCAATTCGTGGAGGCAGTGGAGATTCTCAAGATGCTCTGCCGCGCCTACGCCGACGGGCGCGTCCTTAATCTGCAGCAGCTGCGCATAGCGGTTAAGCTGTCATGGGAGGACGCCGAAGCCATTCTCGACAAGCTGGTGGCGTCGGGTTGGGTGGCGAAACTGCAGGGCAACGGCTGGGTTCTTGCGCGCGATGCAAGCGCAATCCGCGTCGGCGACGTGTTCCAGATGTTCGTGTTCGGACGCGAAGCCGCAGATGTCAGCGAAGACTCCACTCTCCGCCGCCTGGTGTCCAGCATCGCGGCCAACGTGGACGGCGAATTGGACTTCAGCCTGAAGGAATTGCTGGGGACCGGTGGTGGCCAGCGTGCCGCCAGAATCGCTTGAGGGAATGATGCGGCAGGACCTGTTTCGTGTCGCTTGCGCACTGCTGCTCGCGTTTGCCACGTTGTCGGCAGCGGCCTCGGACTTCAAGCTTACCGACTCGGACGGCAAGGTGCATCGTCTCGGCGATTACCGCGGCAAATGGGTGATCGTAAATTTCTGGGCGACCTGGTGTTCGCCCTGCCTGGAAGAGATCCCGGATCTGGTGGCGATTGCCGAGTCGCGCAAGAACGTGCAAGTGTTCGGCGTGGCGATGGCATTCCAGGATTCGAAGCAAGTGCTGCAGTTCGCCGAGGGCATGTTCGTCAATTACCCGATCGTGCTCGGCGACAGGAAAACTGCGGATCAGGTCGGCAAGGTCATGGGACTGCCAACAACGTTCATTTACGACCCGCAGGGCAAGCTGGCGGTTCGCCAAGTCGGCAAGATCACCCGCAAGCAGATCGAGCGCCTGCTCGATCGCAAAACCTGAATCCAGAATCTCTCAAGCTCTGAACATTGAAACACAGAGAGCACAGACAAGAAACTCCTCACCCCGGCGCGCGGATACGTTACTGACGAAGTCAGCCGTCTGCGGGTAGCGCGCCTAAGCACCGCCTCCGGCCCCGGATGGCTCCGCCAACGCCGAGTCGGCGGTGCCCTCTCTAGCAAGCTGGAGAGCGTGCCCAGAAGCAACGTCACTCTTGATTGCGGTGCTTTCCTGCACCCTCTCCGCCCGCGGGCGGGGGAGAGGGACGGGGCTGATGTTTCCCCGGTTTTGTTTACCAGTTTTCTTTGCGGATCAAAAAGTTGAGTGTAAGGTGTGCAGAAACGGCGCGCGCATGAACGGTTTTTTCTCTGCTGTAGGACCAACCACAGCGGAGGAGGCCGGACATGCACGCGCAATTGATCGTACAACGGTTTGTCGATACACACCTGAGCCTGATGCACGCCGCGCGGCGCCAGCTGCTGTGTGCGGCGGTGGCGGCGGCGATGGCTGGCCACGTGCTGAGCCTGTCGCGCTTGGCGCGCGCGGTGACGGGGTCGGGGCGCCTGAAGGCCGCACTGAAGCGCATCGATCGGCTCATGGGTTGCGTCCGCATCGAGCACGAAGTCGAACTGGCGGCGCAGGCCTTGCTCAGGCAACTTTGTCGTGCTGGGCAACCCCTGGTGATTGCGGTGGACTGGTCGGCGGTCGCGCCCGCAGGCGAGTTCGTCGAGTTGCGCGCGGCGGTAACGCGGCTGGGCATGGGTCGCGCGCTCAGCGTTTATCAGCGCGTCTACCCGTTGGCGAAGCTGGGCAATGCGCGCGCCGAGCGGGCCTTGCTCGAAGCGTTGCGTGCCTGGATCGACGCCGGCATCGAGGTCACCATCGTGACCGATGCGGGTTTTCGGCGGCCGTGGTTTACCTACATCGAAGCGCTGGGCTGGAATTGGGTCGGGCGGGTGCGCAGCCGCGTGTGCATCGGCGCAGCCGACACGCGGGCGATCAAGGCGGCGCATTGGTTTGCGCGCGCCACAGGCCGGGCCACACGCTGGCACGACTGCACGTTGACTGCACGCTACGCCTGGCCGTGCGATCTGGTGCTGGTGCGCTCTCGCCGGGTGGGCCGCAAACACTACGGTCGAGCCGGCGGCGGGTCGACCCCAAAAGCGCGCGCCGAGGCACGCGCCAGTGCGCAGGAGCCGTGGCTGCTCGCGCACTCGCGGCAACTGCGCTTCCTTCGCGCCGACGAGATCGTGGCGCTGTACGCACAACGCATGCAAATCGAGGAGAACTTTCGCGACACCAAGTCGCTGAGTTCGGGCATGGGATTGGAGTTCAGCCGCTCGCGCTTCGAGCGCAACGCTTGCATGCGCTGCTGCTCATCCACACGCTGGCAGCGTTCCTGTTGTGGCATATCGGTCAACTGGCCGAGGCCGAAGGACTGCATCGTCGCTTCAAAGCAACCACCCGCACCGCGCGCGAA
>DASYUW010000081.1:0-14212 GCA_036000845.1 Burkholderiales bacterium | reverse complement strand
CGGATTCGGCTTCCTGCGCTCCCCCGACACCTCCTACCTCGCCGGACCAGATGACATCTACGTCAGCCCCTCGCAGATACGCCGGTTCAATCTGCATACCGGCGATTCGATCGAGGGGGAGATCCGAACGCCGAAGGACGGCGAGCGCTATTTCGCGCTGGTGAAAGTCGACAAGGTCAACGCCGAACCGCCCGAGAATTCCAAGCACAAGATCCTCTTTGAAAACCTCACCCCGCTCTTCCCCACCGAGCAGTTCGTCATGGAGCGGGACATCAAGTCCGAGGAAAACCTCACCGGCCGCATCATCGACATCATCGCCCCGATCGGCAAGGGCCAGCGTGGCCTGCTGGTATCCAGCCCGAAGAGTGGCAAGACGGTGATGCTGCAGCATGTTGCCCACTCGATCGCGGCGAATTACCCGGACGTGTACCTGATCGTGCTGCTGATCGACGAACGCCCCGAGGAAGTGACCGAAATGCAGCGCTCGGTGAAGGGCGAGGTCGTGTCCTCGACCTTCGACGAACCGGCCACGCGCCACGTGCAAGTCGCGGAGATGGTGCTGGAGAAGGCCAAGCGCCTGGTCGAGCACAAGAAGCACGTCGTCATCCTGCTGGACTCGATCACGCGCCTGGCGCGCGCCTACAACACCGTGGTGCCGGCCTCCGGCAAAGTGCTGACCGGCGGCGTCGATGCCAACGCGCTGCAGCGGCCGAAGCGCTTCTTCGGCGCCGCGCGCAACATCGAGGAAGGCGGCTCGCTTACCTGCATCGCCACCGCGCTGATCGACACCGGCTCGCGGATGGACGACGTGATCTACGAAGAATTCAAGGGCACCGGCAACATGGAAATCCATCTCGACCGGCGCATGGCGGAAAAACGTATCTACCCCTCGATCAACGTCAACCGCTCCGGCACCCGCCGCGAAGAACTGCTGATCAAGCAGGACATCCTGCAGAAGATCTGGGTGCTGCGGAAGTTGCTGTATCCGATGGATGAGTTGGAGGCGACTGAGTTCCTGGTGGACAAGTTACGCGGCACCAAAAACAACGCCGATTTCTTTGATTCGATGAGACGTGGTTGATCGCTGCCGACATTGGTGGCCGTATAACCGCTCCGGAGGAAATCGGTAAGGCGCGCTACCCGCAAACGGCCGGCTCCGCCGGTAACGAGTCCGCGCGCCACTTCTTCGACTCGATGCGGAGAGGTGCGGCGGAAAGCAAGGATATAAGGACGAAGGCGAAAGGATGAAGGAACAGCAAAGGCCATGAACGCTGACCGGTGATTGGCACAGCGAATACGGATGATCCTTGTTTCTGGTTTTTCCTTAGCGTACCTTTGCGTTGAACGTTCTTATCGCTGGCCTACGGCCAGCTGACTTTGCCGCAGCACTCAACACCGGGATTACGCCTGTTCGAGCGTCCCAAGTCCTAATTTCTGCCGTTTCTTCATCCTTCATCCTTCCGCCTTCATCCTTGCCTTTCCTCGTCACCTGTCACCCGTCACCGCCGTCTGGGCTTGCAAAGCCCGTCCGGCTTGGGGATAATCCGCCCCCTTTGGAAGCGCAAATCCCGCTTCCGCCAGAAAGGACCCGAAAATGAAGCCCGAGATTCACCCGGAATACCAGGAAATTACCGTCACCTGCAGCTGCGGGAACACTTTTAAGACCCGCTCCACGCTGGGTAAGCCGCTGCACGTGGAAGTCTGCTCGGATTGCCACCCGTTCTACACCGGCAAGCAGAAAATCGTAGACACCGCCGGCCGCGTGGAGAAATTCCGCCAGAAGTACACCAAGAAGACCGCCGCGAAGACACCCGCCGCCTGAGGCCTGCGTCCGACCGGAACCCAAAAAAGGCAGCGCGAGCTGCCTTTTGCTTTTTCGCACGCCGGATTTTCGATGCTCGCCGAAGGGCCGGGCATTAGAATAAGCATCCCCGGGTACGCCGCCGACCCGGCAGGCAGCACCACCGCAACTTCTTCGACTCGACGAGAGAGGTAAGCGCCTGTGGACGAAGTCCGGCGCGCTACCCGCAAACGGGCGTGCCGCTAACGAGTCCGCGCGCGACATTTTCCGCGAAACACGGTCGAACGCTGCAAACACCGAACACAACAACGATGCTTCGCCCGACCCACTTACTTCGCAACGAGAAGCTCGCCTCGTCGCTCGCCGAAAATCCGGTACCGCTCGTCTTCCTGATCTGCCTGGCGTGGACGCTGCTCGGCCTGGTGGGTCACGACCCCTGGAAGCCGGACGAGGCCCACACCTTCGGCGTGGTCTATCACCTGATGCAAAGCGGCGACTGGGTAGTGCCGATGCTGGCCGGCGAACCCTTCATGGAGAAGCCGCCGCTGATCTATCTGACGGCGGCGCTGTTCGGTGCGCTGTTCTCGCCGGTCCTGCCAGCGCACGAAGCCGCCCGCCTGGTAACCGGCGCGTACATGGGCTTGACTTTCATTTTCGTCGCGCTGGCCGCGAAGGAACTCTACGGCGGCAACAAGAGCTGGATGGCCACGCTCATGCTGCTCGGCTGCGGGGGCCTGCTGCTGCGCGGGCACCAGTTGATCAGCGACGTGGCGCTGCTGGCGGGACTGGCGATGGGCCTGTACGCGCTCGCCCTGGCGGTGCGGCGGCCCCTGATCGCCGGTTTCTGGCTGGGTACCGGCCTGGGCGTCATGTTCTTCTCCAGCGGGCTGGTCGAACCCCTGATGCTGCTTACAACCATGGTGTTTCTGCCTCTGATTTCACCGCACTGGCGCACGCGCGCTTACGCACTCACCGTGCTGGTCGCCCTGGTGTTGTTACTGCCGTGGGCGTTGATCTGGCCGAGCGCTTTGTATTCGCGCTCGCCGGAACTGTTCGCGCAGTGGTTCTGGACCGAAAACGTGCTGCGCCTAAGGGGCCTGTTTTCTTTCAACGCGCAGGAGGAATATTTCTATTATTTGAACGTGCTGCCCTGGTTCGCCTGGCCGGCGCTGCCGTTCGCGTTGTGGACGCTGTGGACGCAGCGGTGGGCGGGATTGCGCAAACCCGGGATCCTGCTGCCGCTCACCGCTTTCGCGGTGTTCTTCGCCTTCCTCAGCCTCATCGGCGAGGGCCGCGACGTGCTCGGCCTGCCGCTGTTGCTGCCGCTGTCGATGCTCGCGGCCACCTGCTTCGAGACACTGCGGCGAGGCGCGACCAACGCGTATTACTGGTTCGCGATCATGCTGTTCACGTTCTTCATCCTGGTGGGCTGGTTTTACTGGATGGCGATCGATTTCGGCGTTCCGGCACGGCTGGGCAAGCACATGATGGAAATGCAGCCGGAGTACGAGGCGCACATCCACCCGTTGATGATCCTGCTCGCGTTTGTCTTCACCGCCGCATGGTTCGTGCTTTTGTTCAACGTCAGGCGCAGCGCCGAGCGGCCGGTGATCATCTGGGCCGCGGGCCTGACCGTCGTCTGGACGCTGGTGGCGCTGCTGCTGGTGAATTACATCGACGCCGGCAAGACCTACCGCTCGATGGTTGCGCAGTTGTCGCAAGCGATACCGGACGGACACCGCTGCATCTACAGCCAGTCGCTGGGCGATCCGCAGCGGGCGATGCTGCATTATTTTGCGAACATCATCACGGTGCGGCTGGAGAAATCCGGGCCCCGCCCCGACTGCGACCTGCTGATCGTCCAGGACAACTGGAAGGATTCCGGCCAGGCCAGCGGGCCCTGGAAAATGATCTGGGAAGGGCGGCGCCCCGGCGACAAGCAGGAGCGCTACCGCCTTTATCGGCAGCCATGAGCGATTCCCTGCAAAGGTTCTTGCTGGAGAGTACGCCGGTGCGCGGCGAAATCGTGCACCTGGATGCCACCTGGCGTGCAGTGCTCGAACGCCGCCGCTACCCCGCCCCGCTGCAATCGCTGCTGGGCGACATGATGGCGGCGGCCGCGCTGCTCTCTGCCATACTCAAGTTCGAAGGCTCGCTGATCATGCAGATGCAGGGCAACGGTCCGGTGCAGTTGCTGGTGGTCGAGGCGACCAGCGAGCACACGCTGCGCGCCACCGCAAAGTGGGAGGGTGATCTTGCCCAGGGCAACGTGACCGAGCTGCTCGGTGCGGGGCGTTTCGTGATCTCGATCGTGCCCACCAGCGGCAAGCAGACCTATCAAGGCATCGTCGCCATCGAGGGCAACAGCATCGCCCAGGTGCTGGAGCATTACATGGCCAAGTCCGAGCAGCTGGAGACCAGGCTGTGGCTCGCCTCCGATTCGCGACAGGCCGCCGGCATGTTGCTGCAGAAGCTGCCCGCCGCGCGGACTCAGGACTCGGACGCATGGAACCGAGCGACGCAGTTGGGCGAAACCATCAGGCGCGAAGAACTGCTGTCGCTTTCTGCCCGCGAAATTATCCGCCGTCTCTACCACGAGGAAGACGTGCGCGTGTTCGAATCCAGGCCCGTGGCCTTCCGCTGCTCGTGCTCGCGCGAACGCGTGACCTCGATGCTGCGTATGCTCGGCCACGACGAAGTGAGATCCATCATCGCGGAACGCAACACCGTCGAAGTGGATTGCGAATTCTGCGGGCGGCACTACACCTTCGACGCCGTGGACGCCGAGCAGGTGTTCGCTGCCGATGTGATCACTCGCGCCCAGCCGACGAAGCATTGAGAATCAGGACTGAGGAATGAGGAATGAGTAAATTCAGTTGTAGCGCTTTCTGAGTCCTGAGCACTGAGTCCTTATCTCTGCATCCATGCAAGTCAAATGTCAGACTCCGGCGACCAGACTCGACTACGGGTAGATAAGTGGTTGTGGGCGGCCCGCTTTTACAAGACCCGCGCGCTGGCGGCGGCTGCAGTCGAGGGCGGGAAGGCGCAGGTCAACGGCGAACGGGTCAAGCCGGCGAAGCTGCTCAAGGCCGGCGACGCGCTGGTCGTGCGCAACGGCCCCTTCGAGTGGGATATCACGGTGCTCGCGCTGAGCGAGCGTCGCGGCCCGGCGGCGGAAGCCGCGAAGCTCTACCGCGAGGCCGAGGAGAGCCGCAAGACACGGGAGGAAAAAGCAGCGCTGATCAAGGCGGAGCGGGCTTCCAATCCGGTTTACCTCAAGGGCCGCCCGACCAAGAAGGCGCGCCGCCAAATAATCAGATTCACGCGGGAGCAGGACTAACAGCTGCGACCCCGTTATGTTCCCCGGTGCGGCGCGCTAGCAGCCGTTCCTAGCGGAACAAGTCCCTGCCGCGACGCAACATAATCCTCGACAAGGGCCAAAACCGAGGCGTAAACTGCGCCCTCTTTTCCGCCGCCCTCAAGACGCTTCAAGACGCCCCCGGCAGCCTGGTGTTGCAGCAAATCCCGAATCGAGGAGCCCCTCAAATGGATGACGTGGTAATCGTCGCGGCGCTTCGCACCGCGGTCGGCAAGTTCGGCGGCACAATCTCCAGAATTCCCGCATCGGAACTCGGCGCCAAGGTCATTTCTGCGCTGTTCCAGAAAACCGGCGTAAAGCCGGAGATGGTGAGCGAGGTGCTGATGGGCCAGGTGCTCACCGCCGGTGTCGGCCAGAATCCCGCGCGCCAGGCGTCGATCCGTGCCGGCGTGCCGGACATGGTGCCCGCAATGACCATCAACAAGGTGTGCGGCTCGGGACTCAAGGCCACGCATCTGGCCGCGCAGGCAATCAAAGCAGGTGACTCCGAAATCGTCATCGCCGGCGGCCAGGAGAGCATGAGTCTCGCTCCGCACGTGCTGAACGGTGCGCGCGACGGGTTGCGCATGATGGACAACAAGCTCACCGACACGATGATCGTGGACGGTCTGTGGGACGTGTACAACCAGTACCACATGGGCATCACTGCGGAGAACGTCGCGAAGAAGTGGGGGGTGACGCGCCAGGAACAGGACGCGTTCGCGGCCGCTTCGCAGCAGAAGGCGGAAGCCGCACAGAAATCCGGCCGCTTCAAGGACGAAATCATGCCGATCACCATTCCGCAGAGGAAAGGCGATCCGGTGGCGTTCGATTCGGACGAATTCGTGCGTCACGGCACCACGGCGGAATCTCTCGCCGGACTCAAGCCCGCGTTCGACAGGAACGGGACCGTTACCGCTGGCAACGCCTCGGGCATCAATGACGGCGCGGCGGCGGTAATGATGATGTCCGCAGGCAAGGCAAAGGAACTTGGTCTCGAGCCGCTGGCACGCATCAAGGCCTACACTTCCGCGGGCGTGGATCCGAGCATCATGGGCATCGGTCCGATCCCGGCTTCCAAGTTGTGCCTGAAGAAAGCCGGCTGGACGCCCAGGGACCTGGACCTGCTGGAAATCAACGAAGCCTTCGCCGCGCAGGCGATCGCGGTGAACCGCGACATGGGCTGGGACACCGCGAAAGTGAACGTCAACGGCGGCGCCATCGCCATCGGCCATCCGATCGGCGCTTCCGGCTGCCGCATCCTGGTGACGCTCATTCACGAAATGATCAAGCGCGACGCCAAAAAGGGCCTCGCCTCGCTGTGCATCGGCGGCGGCATGGGTGTCGCTCTCGCCATCGAACGGGGATAAAGACAAAACCTGGAACCACGGAGGACACGGAGGAAAACCAGAAAGGAGAATGAGAAATTGGGTTCAACGGTACGGGCCGCGAGCACCCCTGTTCGGCAAACTTCCGCAGCAACCGGACGTTTGCCAAGAATCAGATCAATCCCTACTTTTCTTTCTCTTGTCTTTTCTCCGTGTCCTCCGTGTCCTCCGTGGTTCAAGATCTAGAATTTCGTAGTGGAGAAAACTGATGAACAACGGACGTGAAGTAGTGGTGGTTTCCGGCGTGCGCACGGCCATCGGCGATTTCGGCGGTTCGCTCAAGGATTTCGCGCCGACCGAGCTCGGCGCGCGCTGCGTGCGCGAGGCACTGTCGCGGGCAAAGGTGGCGCCGGACGAAGTCGGCCACGTAGTGTTCGGCAACGTGATCCACACTGAACCGAAGGACATGTATCTGTCGCGCGTGTGCGCGATCAACGGCGGCATTCCGAAGGAAGTGCCCGCGGTGACGCTGAACCGCCTGTGCGGCAGCGGTCTGCAGGCGGTGGTCACCGCCGCGCAGATCGTGGCGCTCGGCGACGCGGACGTCGCTGTCGCCGGCGGCGTCGAATCGATGAGCCGCGCCAACTACTGGCTGCCGAGCGCGCGCTGGGGCTCGAAGATGGGCGACCAGGTGGTGATGGATTCGCTGATCGGCGCGTTGTCCGATCCGTTCGACACCAGCCACATGGGCGTGACCGCGGAAAACGTCGCGGCGAAGTACGGCATCAGCCGCGAAGCGCAGGACGAATTCTCCGTGGAAAGCCACCGTCGCGCGGCCAATGCGATCAAGAACGGGTGGTTCAAGTCGCAGATCCTCCCGATCGAGATCAAGGACCGCAAGGGCACGAAGGTTTTCGACACCGACGAGCACGTGCGCGCCGATACAACCATGGACAGCCTCGGCAAACTCAAGCCGGTGTTCAAGAAGGACGGTTCCGTCACCCCGGGCAATGCCTCGGGAATCAACGACGGCGCCGCGGCAGTGGTGCTGATGGAACGCAAACTTGCCGAGAAAAGAGGACTGAAGCCGATGGCGCGGCTGGTGGCCTACGGCCATGCAGGCGTGGAACCGTCATTGATGGGCCTGGGCCCGATCCCGGCAGTGCAAAACGCGATGAAGAAAGCGGGAATGAAGGTCGCCGACATGGACGTGATCGAATCCAACGAAGCCTTCGCGGCGCAGGCTTGCGCGGTGGCGAAGGATCTCGGTTTCGATCCGAAGAAGACTAACCCGAACGGCGGCGCGGTCGCGCTCGGCCACCCCGTGGGCGCCACCGGCTGCCTGATTTCGGTGAAGGCGCTCTACGAACTGCAGCGCATCGGCGGCCGTTATGCGCTGGTGACCATGTGCATCGGAGGAGGACAGGGAATAGCCGCGATTTACGAACGGCTATAACCCCCTCTCCCCGCCCCTCTCCCGCAGGGGGAGAGGGAGATGAAAAAAGAAAAGGCGGCGCGACACGCCGCTTTTTTTTCTCCGGCCTCTAATCTCTTTCCTCTTTCCTCTAGCCTCTCGCCTCAAGCCTCTCTCCCGTGACAACCTTCTCCCCCGTCCTCAGCCGCGCCAGTTCGTCCAGACACAGGTGGACGAACGCCAGCGCAGCGAACACCGGGCCGATCAGGTTGAAGGGCGGGATGAAGTAGAGCACGCCGGTTATCAGGCCGAGCAGGAGCAACTTGCCCCTGGCCTCCGCGAAGATTCGTTGCATCTCCTCGCGACTGGCGTGTTCCGACAGCGCGTCGTAGCGGAACAGGCGCTGGTTCAGGTACGCGGACAACAACAGCGGCAACACCGCCGCGACCGGGCCGAGCAGCCACAGCGGGATCGTGACCACCCACAGCACCAGGAACAGGCCGATTGCGACAAAGGCATTCCAGGCGCTGCCGAGGACGGTGCCGCCCCGGCGCCGCTCCAGTTGGGGATAGTCGCGCCGGGCAACGTGACTGACCAGCACCGGCATGGCGAATAGCGCGGCGATCAACAGCGCGGTGATGATGATCGCGGGCGTGAGCAGCATCACGATCACGACCACGGCGACTACGCCCGCCGCCCCGGTGAGGTCCCAGCGGGCAGTCCAGGAGTACGCCGCGTGGTCCACCACCAGGGACTGGATGGCCGAGGTCCAGGTATCCCAGTACGCCCATGCCACCCCCAGCCAGACGGCCACCGCAACCACCATCGGAATCAGCAGGATCACCAGAATGATGGGGTGCACAAGAGAGCCAGCGGCCCTTGCCAATGCCCTGAAGACTGCTTCCATGGGGCGCCTCGAAATTTCTTGTTTCTAACTAACTATTTGTTAAATTGCAATTTTCCTGCGTGATGCGAGGCTTGCAAGGAAAACCCCTGATTTTATGTTGACTTTCGATCCAGGATCACTAGAATGGTCGAGTTTTTGCGGTGCAACAAAACCCTAAACGGCGTCGCAAAGCCCCCGGCAGTAAGCATCCCAAGCAGCAATCATCCTCAATCGTCCACCCTATTTCGCAGGAGAGCCCATGTACACCGTACCTGAACAACTGGTCGCCACGAATAAGGAAAATCTTGAAACCGTAATCGCATTCGCCGGCATCACCGCGGCCGGTGCTGAAAAGCTGATCGAGCTGCAACTGCGGACCGCGAAGAACGCCTTCGCCGAAGCAGTCAAGAACGCCAAAGCGCTCGCCGCCGTCAAAGATGTGCAGGAGCTGACCGAGATCCAGACCTCGATCGCCCAGCCGGTCGCCGACAAGGCCGTCACCTACGCCCGCAGCGTATACGCCGTGATCGCCGAAACCCAGGCCGAACTGAACAAGTTCTTCGAGGAACGCATTGCAGAAACCAACAAGAACTTCGTGACGGTGCTGGACAAGGCCGTCAAGAGCGCGCCGGCCGGCTCCGATGTTGCCGTCGCCGCTGTGAAGTCCGCGATGGCTGCCGCAAATCAGGCTTACGACGCCTTCTCCAAGGCTACCAAGCAAGTCGCCGAAGCAACCGAAGCCACGATGACCGCCGCGACCAGCACCGTCGCGACCAAGAAAAAAGCCGCTTAAGCAACACCAGAATCCCTTGAAGGGCCTCGGGAGCGATCCCGAGGCCCTTTGTTTTTCGGGTTCGGCATTCCCCGGCCGTCCTATAGAATCGGGTTAAATCTAAAACGGCAGTCTTCCATTCCACTCGTCCCTCGAACCTCGTCCCTGCCCCTATGGCCCGCCTGCACGAACGTCCTGCCTGGAAAGCACTCGAGGCCCATGCCCTCGAGATGCGCGAGGCGCGCATTGCCGAATTATTCGTGCAGGATCCCGTGCGTGCGCAGGAATTCTCGGTTTCAGCCTGCGGGCTGCTGTTCGATTACTCGAAAAACCCGCTGTCCAAACAGACGCGCCGCCTGCTGGTGACGCTGGCCGAAGACGCCAGCCTGCCCGCGCAGATTACGGCGATGTTCGAAGGCAAGCGCATCAACGTCACGGAGAAGCGCGCGGTGCTGCACACGGCATTGCGCAACCAATCCCGCCGCCCGGTGCTGCTCGACGGCAAGGACGTGATGCCCGACGTGCGGGCGGTGCTGTCGCGCCTGCGGGATTTTTCGGAGCGGGTGCGGGGTGGCATCGCCCGGGGCTACACCGGCCTGCCTTTCACCGACGTGGTCAACATCGGCATCGGCGGCTCGGATCTGGGCCCGCTGATGGTCTGTTCGGCGCTTCGTCCCTATTGCTTACCCAACCTGCGCGCCCATTTCGTCTCCAATGTGGACGGCGCCCACCTGGCCGCAACACTCTCCGATCTGGACGCCGAAACGACCCTGTTCGTGGTCTCATCGAAGACCTTCATCACGCAGGAAACCCTTACCAACGCGCGCTCTGCGCGCGAGTGGCTGCTTACTCGACTGCACGCTTCCGGGGCCACGGAGGCTGCGGTCCAGCAGCATTTCGCCGCGGTCTCCACCAACCTGGAAGCCACCTCGAAATTCGGCATCGCCCCAGAGCTGGTATTCGGGTTCTGGGACTGGGTGGGCGGCCGCTATTCGCTGTGGTCCGCCATCGGCCTGCCGATCGCTTTGGCGGTAGGTTTCGACCGCTTCGACGAATTGCTCGCCGGCGCCCACGAAATGGACGAGCACTTCCGCACGGCACCTTTGGAACGCAACATGCCGGCGATCGCCGCGCTCACCGGCCTCTGGCATATCAATTTCCTTGGCCATCCGACTCATGTGGTGTTGCCCTACGCGCAGGACCTCGCGCACTTCCCGGCCTACCTGCAACAGCTCGACATGGAGAGTAACGGCAAGCGTGTCGACCGCTCGGGCGCGGCGGTCGAGTACGCCACCGGCCCGGTAATCTGGGGCGCACCGGGCACCAACGGCCAGCACGCCTTCTTTCAGCACCTGCATCAGGGCACGCAGGTCACGCCGGCCGATTTCATTGTTGCGGCAAACGGCGCGGACCGTCTGCCGGAGCATCATGACATCCTGCTGGCCAACTGCATCGCCCAGAGCGAGGCACTGCTGCGGGGGAAAAATGCCGATGAAGTCCGCGCCGAACTCAAGGCGCGCGGCATCGAGGGCGACGAAGCTGAACGCCTGGTTGCGCATCGCACTTTCCCCGGCAACCGTCCGAGCAATACCATCGTGCTAAGTCGACTGGATCCGCACTCGCTGGGCGCGCTGATTACGCTCTACGAGCACAAGGTGTTCGCGCAAGGCGCGATCTGGAACATCAATTCCTTCGATCAGTGGGGCGTGGAACTCGGAAAGCAGCTCGCCAACGGCGTGCTCGAAGACCTGAAAGCGGGCAAAGCGCGCAGCGGGCACGATGCTTCTACCGCGCGGCTGATCGATTACGTACTCGGAAACAAGGAGGACAAATGAACGACGAATATTTCAACATGAGCATCCGCAAGTTTCTGAAGATGGCCGGCGTGGGCTCACAGCGCGAGATCGAGCAGGCGGTGTCGAAGGCGCTGGCCTCGGGAAGATTGAAGGGCAACGAGAAACTGCCTGCAACGATGAAGCTCACCATTCCCGCGATCGGGCTGAACGTCGACTTCGACGGGGACATCACCCTCGAATGAGGGGCGAGAGGCGAGAGGCGAGAGGCGAGAGGCGAGAGGCGAGAGGCGAGAGGCGAGAGGCGAGAGGCGAGAGGCGAGAGGCGATTAGAGCGTAGTCCTTTTCAAGAAGAGTGGGAGGCTATTTTTCAATGTGCGTTATTCTCCTCACGCCTCCCCGCCCTCACAGCTGCAGGAAGTTCTCGCGGTAGTACTTGAGTTCCTCGATCGATTCGTAGATGTCGGCGAGTGCTTCATGCTTGCCGTGCTTGGTCAGGCCCGTCATGATTGCCGGCTTCCAGCGTTTTGCCAGTTCCTTGAGCGTGGAAACATCCAGGTTGCGGTAGTGGAAGAAGGCTTCGAGCCTGGGCATGTACCGGGCGAGGAAGCGGCGGTCCTGGCAGATCGAATTGCCGCACATCGGCGAAGTATTCTCGGGCAGGTACTGGGCAAGGAAGGCGATCAGTTCAGCCTCCACTTCCGCCTCGCCCTGCCTGGCCGCCTTCACTTTGTCGATCAGTCCGGTCTTCCTGTGCGTGGACTTGTTCCATGAATCCATGCGATCGAGCACCTCATCAGGCTGATGCACGATCTTCACCGGCGCCTCGGCCACAGTGACGAGTTGCGAGTCGGTGACGACGAGCGCCACCTCCAGGACACGATCGGCGTCCGGGCTCAGGCCGCTCATTTCCATGTCGATCCAGATCAAATAATTGGGATCCTGTGCCATAATCCTCGGTAAGTTTTTTCCGAATTTTCCTGGCGATATTTTGTCATAGCTTGCACTGAATCCCTAATCGAAAGCCGCAATGTCCACTTTCTCCATTCTGTTTGCAGCCGCATTGTTGATTGCCACCGGCATGCGCCTGTGGCTGGCAACGCGCCACGTCCAGCATATACGGGCGCACCGCAATGCAGTTCCCGCCGCCTTTGCCCAGAAAATCAGCCTCGAAGCGCATCAGAAAGCCGCAGACTACAGCAGCGCCAAGACCCGGCTGAACATCGCCGCGATCGTCTTCGACGCAGCCGTTTTGCTGGCGCTCACCTTCGGCGGCGGCTTGCAGGCGATCGACAATCTGGCCGCCTCGTTCTTTCCCGAGGGCATTGCGCGCGGCGTCGTGTTCGTCGCGGTCCTGACGGTGATCATGTCGGTGATCGAGCTGCCATTCGGTCTGTACCGGACCTTCGTCATCGAGAGCCGCTTCGGCTTCAACAAGATGACGCTTGCGATGTTCTTCGGCGATCTGGCGAAGCACGCCGCGATCGGCATCGCCCTCGGTCTGCCGCTGCTGTTCGCGGTACTGTGGCTGATGGCGGAGATGGGCGAAATGTGGTGGCTGTACGTCTGGATCGTGTGGGTGGTATTCAACACGCTGGTGCTCGCTCTCTATCCGACTTTCATCGCGCCGCTGTTCAACAAGTTTTCGCCGATGCAGGACGGCGAGATGAAGCAACGCATCGAAAACCTGATCAGCCGCTGCGGCTTCACCTCCAAGGGCCTGTTCGTGATGGACGGCAGCAAACGCAGCAGCCATGGCAATGCCTACTTCACCGGCTTCGGCAAGTCCAAGCGCATCGTGTTCTTCGACACGCTCCTGTCGCGGCTCGAGGTCCCCGAGATCGAAGCGGTGCTTGCGCATGAGCTCGGCCATTTCCGCCGCCGCCACGTGGTCAAACGCATGGCGTGGACTTTCGCCGTGAGCCTGGGCTTCCTGTGGCTGCTCGGCACGCTGAAGGACCAGGCATGGTTCTACCAAGGGCTCAACATCGCCTACCCGGCCACCGACGCGATGGCGCTGACGCTGTTCTTCCTGGCAGTGCCGGTGTTCACCTTCCTGTTCCAGCCGTTACTGGCTATGTACTCGCGCAAACACGAGTTCGAGGCGGATGAGTACGCGGCGCAGTTCACTCCCGCCCGCGACCTGATTCACGCGTTGGTGAAACTCTACAAGGACAACGCCTCGACGCTTACCCCGGACCCGTTGCACTCGGCGTTCTACGACTCGCACCCGCCGGCCTCGACTCGCATCGCTCGCCTGGAGCAACTTGCCAAGGCCTGAAGAATCATTAACCGCAGAGGCGCGAAGGCGCAGAGGAAACGCAGAGAAGATCAGGAAAAATGGGGAAATGTTTCTCACCCGACACAGCCCGGTAGTTCCAAGCATCGTCGAATCTTGAACTTGCAGATTTTTGTCGCTTTCCTTTGCGTGGCTTTCTCTGCGCCTTTGCGCCTCTGCGGTTCAGAATCGCCCTAGGAGTTGAGCATGAGCGAGATATCGGAAGGACTGCTGAGGAAGAAATGCAAGCCCTGCGAAGGCGGGACGGCGCCGATGACGCAAACCCAGATCGGGCACATGCTCAAAGGCCTGACAGGCTGGGAATTCAAGAACGGGATGGTCCAAAAGACGTTCAAGTTCAAGAACTACTACGAGACCATGGCATTCGTAAACGCCTCCGCGTGGATCTCGCATCGCGAGGATCATCATCCCGATATCACGGTGGGCTACAACCAGGCCACTATCGCCTACATGACGCACGCGATCAAGGGAATTTCAGAGAATGACTTTATCTGCGCCGCCAAAATAGATTTGCTTCTCAACCTTTGAGTATCGCGGCACAATGGAATCGTTTCAGTGCAG
>DASYUW010000080.1:0-6251 GCA_036000845.1 Burkholderiales bacterium | reverse complement strand
ACCTTCAGATAATCGGTGCACACCTGGTGGCCGAGCCCGCGCGAGCCGCAGTGGATAAGCACAACCACCTGGTTTTCACGCAGGCCGAAGACCTCCGCGATTTCCGGCTCGTAAATCTTCTGCACGAACTGCACCTCGAGAAAATGATTGCCGCTGCCCAGCGTGCCGATTTGCGTGCGCCCGCGCTGCTTGGCGCGGTCGCTCACATGACGCGCGTCGGCGCCGGCCATGCATCCGGACTCTTCGCAGAATTCGACGTCCGCCGGCTCGCCGTAGCCGCGCTCGACCACCCACGCCGCGCCGCGCTCCAGCACTTCGTTCAAATCCTCGAAACTGCACGGCACGGTGCCCTTCGAGCCGGTGCCGGAAGGCACGTCGCGAAAAAGCTGGTTGACCAGCTCCTTCAGTTTTGGCGTGACGTCTTCTTTCACGAGCGTGCTGGCCAGCAAACGCACGCCGCAGTTGATGTCAAACCCCACGCCGCCCGGAGAAATCACACCCTTGTGCCAGTCGGTGGCCGCGACGCCGCCGATGGGAAAACCGTAGCCCTGATGAATGTCCGGCATGGCCAGCGAGCGGCCGACAATGCCCGGCAGAAACGCGACGTTCATGGCTTGCTCGATGGAGAGATCGGTGACGATCTGTTCCATGAGTTTTTCGTCGGCATACACCAGCGCGTCCGTGAGCATGCCCGGCTTCGTGCCGCGCGGCACGAGCCAGCGGTAGGCGTCCAATTTTTTCAGTTGGCTTTTCTCGATGGCCATGCGCGCCTCACTAATCATTATAGTCGCGTAGCGAGCGCCGCGGGGACGGAGGGATTCTTCGTCTCGTCCCGCACCTTACGGAGCGGTGCGTCGCACGTAATGACGGCGTGCCGTAGCGGATGCTCAGTGGAAATCTAGGCGGAAGCTTTGCGCACCCTCACTTTTGCGGGCTGGACGCGTTGCGGTTTGGGCGTCACGAATTCAACCGCGGACATAGGGATGACCTTGGCGTGCTCCGCCGGCGCGGCGGATTTGGTTGCAGGAAGCGGCGGGGCCGCGGCCAGCAGCGCGTCGAGTTGATGCGCAAACTGCGACGGGCGCAGTGCCGCCTGGCCCCACGTGCGCTGTCCGCGTTCGAGCGCCGGCAACCACCAGCAACCGTCGCGCACGCCGAAGCGGAAGAAGAGCGTCGCGGGCGTGCGTTCCAGCAAGCCGAGCAGCGGGTAAGCCGTGCCGTCCGGCAAAGCCATTTCGCTGAGCACGAGATCGAATTGTTGTGCGTCCAGCGCTGCGCGCGCTTCGGCGACGCTTCTGACGATGGCACACAAGCAGCCGCTGCGGCAGAGTCGTTCGGAAAACTGCGATTGTGGCGTGAGATCTCGTCCGACGAGCAGAATTCTTAGCGGTTCGGGGCACATGGGCGTTCTCGGGGACAAGTCAACGGCGATACAGTCGTGTGACTTCGCGCTAGTACACGGCGAGGATGCGATGGAGCGCGTTGTGCACGATGCGATCGACTTCCGTCCGGCTGAAGGGCTCGGCGACGAAGTCAAATGCGCCCAGCTTCATCGCCTCGAGGTATTCCTCAGGATTGTCCACGCGCGAAGTCACCACCACGGGCACGTCATGCCGGCGGGTGCGAGCCACCGGCAATAAATCGCGGTACGTGCCGTCGCACAGGCTATCTTCGCAAACGACTAACGACACGGGCTCGTGCGTCAGCACGGCGCGCGCTTCGCGCATCGTCGTGGCAAACACCGGCTCGACATCCTGCTGAGGAAGTAGGTTGGACAGTCTTCTGCGGCTGGCGGGATCAGCCAGCGCAATCAATACTCGCGTGCGGGACATCATGGCGACCCCCTCGGTCAGGCGCTTCATGGCTGGGGTGTTGGCGGGAAGGGAAGTTCCGGCGCGAACAACGCCGGACGAAGCGTCGCCTGAACTGTGCGCCAACCTAAATTTTAGGTTAGACCTCGGCGTGCGCCGTGTCAACGATAGCTTTGCGATATTCCCACATATCCATCGAAGTTCGTCTCACGTTCGCCGCACAGTTGCGCTCAGAACATTGTTTCCGTTTTCCGCTTTTTATTTTATCGCGATTTGCTCGTCACTTCTCCGCGAGGTTTCGTCCCGGCGACTGCGTGTGCTATTCTTAAAGTCTGCTTGGCGTGAGCATTTCACGCCATCGCAACCCTAGCGTGCAACTTCGCGCGCCAGTGTCTTAGCAGTCGGGGCGTGGCTCAGCCTGGCTAGAGCGCCTGGTTCGGGACCAGGAGGTCGGTGGTTCAAATCCACTCGCCCCGACCATTCCCATCGATCGGGACCCCCTCGATTACTCTCGGGGCAAGCAGGAGGTCGGTGGTTTCCGCCTCCGCCAGACGCTGCGGCGGACTCCCAGCAGCAAATCCACTCGCCCCGACCAATCAATCCGCACTTGTGATAAGCATGTCGGTGGTTCATCCCGCTTCCCGAGGCTTCGAGATCGGGACCACTGGGCCCGGCCATGTCTCTTAATTTGTAGTGTTCCAAGTCTGAATCGGATTGCAGATTTGCCTATGCTTTGTGCACCAGACGCTCAAAGGATGAGGCACCCAAACATACGTCCCTGCACGAAGATCGTCCCGATTGAGGAGAGTAAGCCCCCTGTGCTGCATCCACGCGCTATGCTCCAGCGGCGGAAGAGATCTGATCCAAAATGGTTGTCGCGCGGTCCACTTCGGTCACTCCAAAAATCACGACGGGCGCATTCGTACTGGGTTCGACACCGCTGTATGCATAGTTGATGTTGATATTCCCTTCGCCGAGCCGGGTTGCGGCGCGCGCCAACTCGCCCGGCCGATGCGGAAGTTTGACTTGAACAACTTCTGCTTCGGTGTAGCCTATTCCGTCCTTACTCAGGGCTTTCTCGGCCGCTACCGGGTCGTCGACGACCATGTACATAAAGTTTTTTTTCGGCGAAGGGATCAACTGAAAAGCCAGGATGTTCACACCGCGGCTTGCGAGTGCCCTGCAGACGTTTCCAAGAGTTCCTGGACGATTGTCTATTTCAATCGCCAATTCCGTGGTGGCGGGCATGTTGAGACCTCCTTGTGAGACATACAGGGTACCCACAACCTGTTCCCACCTGATCGAAAGGCTGAAAGGTTTGACGTGGTTGTGGCCGGAATCATACGTCCAGACCCGGGTCGATTCAAGAGCCAGCCTGACGCTGCGACCGCGCGGGAATCCCAGCCCCAGGGCCTGATCCCTAAGTAGGGGAGAGCGAACCGAAGAGGTTGGGTGTATACTTCCGCCTTCCCGAAAGTGCCAGAAGGGGATTCCAAATGAAGCAGACCTTCGCGATCGGTATTGGCGGCGCGGCCGGCCAAGGTGTCGCCACGCCAGGGGACATCTTCGCAAAGATTTTCAGTCGCCGGGGCCTTCACCTCAATGCCTACAACGCTTATCAATCGATTATCCGCGGCGGCCACACTCTTCTAACCATTCGTACCGGCCCGGAAAAGGTCACCAACATGGGGGACCGGATCGACCTACTGATTCCTCTAAACCAAGACACAATGAATCGCCATCTTGGATTGCTCACTGCCGGCGCCGCATGTATCTACAATTCTGACACGATTCAGCCGGGCGCGGCGGGTAGCGGAGTGCAGTTCTGTCCGCTTCCGGTTTCACAACTGGTCGACATTACCCGAAATAAGGTCGCCCAGAATACGCTCGCACTCGCCGCTGGCCTGAGCATGATGGGAATCGCCTTCGAAGAGTTGGAAAGCGTCCTCCGACAGCAGTTTAAGAAGAAGGGCGAGGCCGTAGTGACCGAAAACGTCGGTGTTGCAAGGGCTGGCTATGAATACGCTTCCTCCAACTTCAAGCCTTTTCCGAATCCGCTTCCCAAGACCGAGAATCGCTATGCGATCCTCAGCGGCAACATGGCCATGGCCATGGGAGGCGCGGCAGGGGGCGTAAAGTTTTATTGCGCCTACCCCATGAGTCCTGCCACCGGAGTTCTGCACTGGATGGCGGCGCATGCGCGCAAAGCCGGCATCATGGTCCGGCAGGTTGAAGACGAGATTGGCGTGATCAACATGGCCATCGGAGCCGCGCACGCCGGCGTACGCGCGATGTGCGCCACGTCGGGCGGGGGCTTCGCTCTGATGAGCGAAGCCCTCGGTATGTCAGCAATGATGGAGACTCCCGTGGTGGTAATCGACTGCCAGCGCGCCGGCCCGTCCACGGGCGTGCCCACGAAGACCGAGCAAGGGGACCTCTGGCAGATGCTCGGCGCCGCCTTTGGCGATTACCCCCGAGTCATCGTCGCTCCACTCGACATCGGAGATTGCTTCAAGGTCATCCCGGAGATGTTCAACCTCACGGACCGCTTCCAGTGCCCCGGAATCGTGCTTTGCGATTTGCTGCTCTCGGAAGGCAGGCTTAGCGTAGACCCCAAGGACCTGGACTTTTCGCCGCCCATCGATCGCGGCGAGATGATCACCACAGCCAATGCCGCGGCCTCCGGACCGGGGACCAACGGGAACTACAAGCGCTACCTGTTTACCGAGAGCGGGATTTCGCCGCGCGCCATTCCCGGCGTGCCCGGCTACATGCATACGGCAGCGACGGACGAACACCAGGAAGACGGAATCCTGATCAGCGACGAATTCACCAATCCAATCAAGCGCCGCGCCATGATGGAAAAGCGCATGCGCAAGATGGTCGGCCTTGCGGCTAGTCTTCCGCCGCCCGTGCTGCGCGGGCCGAGGGACGCCGATGTAACCCTGATCGGCTGGGGGTCGACCAAAGGCGTAATCGAGGAAGCCTGCGAGCTCCTCGGCGAGCAAGGTATCTCCGCCAATCAGCTCCAAATCCGCTGGCTCGTCCCGCTGCACGGTGAGGCTATCCTCGACATTCTGAGAGGATCGCGGCGCACCATCATCGTCGAGAACAACTACAGCGGCCAGTTTGGCCGCTACCTGCGAAGCGAAACCAGCTTCGTGCCGAACGGCTGCATTCGCAAGTACGATGGGGAACCCTTCATGCCACACCACATCGTGGAGGCCGTGAAGGAACAGCTTGCCGGGAAGACGAATATGTCCGTTCCCGCCCACGAAATCATGGTTTGAGGAGAAGAGGAAAATGGCGACATCCATGGAAGCTCCACGTCCACTGACCTTGGTCGACCTGAAAGGCAAAGTCGATCCGGACTGGTGCCCCGGCTGCGGTGATTTCGGCGTGCTCGCGGCCTTGCAAAAAGCACTCGTCGAGTTGCAGATTCCACTCCATACAGTGGTGACCATCAGCGGCATCGGCTGTTCTTCCAACCTTCCGGGCTACATCAACACGTACGGCATGCACACCCTTCACGGCCGGGCGCTGGCCGTGGCCACCGGTGTGAAGCTCGCCAATCACGATCTGACGGTATTGGTCACGGGCGGCGACGGTGATGGCTTTGGCATCGGCGGCAACCATTTCGTCCACACCATGCGCCGCAATGTCGACCTGCTGTACATCGTCATGGACAACCAGATTTATGGCCTCACCACAGGCCAGACCTCACCCACCAGCCGCATCGGCATGAAGACGAAGAGCATGCCCTTTGGCAATATCGAAGCGCCGGTCAATCCGATCTCGCTGGCTCTCGCTGCCGGGGCCACCTTCGTCGCCCGGGGCTTCAGCGGCGAGCAGAAGCACCTGACCGAGCTGATGAAACAAGGTATCGAGCACCGCGGCTTCGCGTTCCTGGACGTGTTCAGCCCGTGCGTCACGTATAATCACGACAATACCTATCAGTGGTTCCGTCCGCGCGTGAAGAAACTCGACAGCGATCCCGCGTATGACCCGACTGACTGGACGGCTGCGATGGAAAAATCGCTGCTCTGGGGCGAGGAGATCCCCATTGGGAAATTCTTCGAGCGCAACGATGTTCCCACCCTGCATGGGGCCGAGCCGGTACTGAACGAAGGCCCGCTGGTGCATCGCGCCCCCCGACTGCCATCGGTTGTGACCCGATCGTTCATTGAGGAGTTGATGTAGTAACGGGCGTAGTAGCTGCGGCCAACTCGCCGGCGTTGGGACGCAGCTTTCTCTCGTTCGCCAGTATTCAATCGGGCAATCGTGTGCAGCGGGGATAGATGCAGTCAGCGATGATCTCCGGGAGATAAGCGGCTGTAGATGAATTTGTCGCTGTCGCTGCACCACGAAACACTGCGAAACAACACCTGACAACTTGCTACAGCAAGTAATGGAATCTGGTTCCCTTCGGCTACGCTCAGG
>DASYUW010000079.1:0-16925 GCA_036000845.1 Burkholderiales bacterium | reverse complement strand
CAGCCGCACCTGCGGAGCGCGAGCGCGCAGGCGGAGCAGGTTCCGCCGGCCTTGGCCGGGGGATGCGACCCGGAGTCGCTCGCATTGCACGCCGCTCATGTGCGCTCGATGGGCCGCCTACGCGGTCACATCCCCAGAGGGGCCCCTGTTCCGCGCTCCGGCGTCCCTAGCAGTCCTCCGCACCTGGCGCAACGCGCGTCGTCGGACTTAGTCAGAGCTTCCCTTGATTTGCCGACTGAGCGCGGCAGCGATCGCCGCGTGCGTCTCGCGCGCAAGCTCCCGCCGCGACTTGCCTTCGGCATCGATCGCCGGCAGGAAAATCAGCTCCGCCACGATCTTGCGTTCCCGCAGGATCGTCGCCATGGATTCGATCAGGCTGGTATCTCCGACATAGCTGGCGTTGACGTTCACCCTGCCTTCCTCGTCCAGGTATCGCAGCGCCACCGGGAACACCATGGCGCGTTCGTCCACCGCGGGTTGTAGCAAAGAGGCGTGAAAAGGTTGAAGTCCGGTGCCTTCGGTGGTCGTGCCTTCGGGAAACATGCCGATGGCGTCCCCGGCGAGGAAGGCCGCGTGGATCGCCTGGTTGATGTACGCAGCGTGGCGGCTTTTGCCGCGCTGGATGAACAGCGTCCCGGTCCTGGCCGACAGCCAGCCGATCAGCGGCCAGCGGCGCACCTCTGATTTGGCGATAAAGCGCACCTGCCACACCGTGTGCACCAGCGGGATGTCGAGCCAGGAGACGTGGTTCGCAACCAGCACTGCCGCCCGGTTTTTTACTGCGGGAGGAACGCCCCGCAAACGCGGCTCGACGTTGACGGCAGAGAGAACGCGCGCCGACCAGCGCGCCTGGGCGAGCCGGCGGCGTGCACTCCCATAGAAAGGAAACAGCAGGGCCGCGGTGGCGATGCCGGCGAAGAGGTGGAACAGAAGAAGCGTTGAACGATAGAAACGGACCGGAATCGAGGTCTGTTCTCTATCGTGGAGGGTCATGCTTCAGGAAATGGCGGCAGCGGGCGGGACGCCGTAATATTCGGTCACCACGGCAACCTGCCGAACGCTTCGCGGAAACGCGCGCTGATCTCGTCGCGCGAGAACTGGTGGTTCTGCGCGCCGCGCTCGGCGATCTTGATCGAGCCCAGCAGCGAGGCCAATTTGCCGGTGGTCGGCCAGTCCAGATCATTGGCGATGCCGTACAGCAACCCGGCGCGGTAGGCATCGCCGCAGCCGGTCGGATCGACCACCCGCGCCGGCTTGACGCTGGGGATTGTTTCGGTTCTGCCGCCGGCGTACACCAACGAACCCTGCGCTCCCTGAGTCACGACAAAGGCTTTCACCACCCTCGACAGCTCCTCCACGGTCTTGCCGGTGAGTTCCTGCAGCAGCTTCGCCTCGTAATCGTTGGTTGTCACGTAGTCGGCCTGTCTGATGAAATTCAACAGCTCCTCACCGCTGAACATCGGCAAGCCCTGACCGGGATCGAATATGAACGGGACGCCAGCCCGCTGGAATTCGCGGGCGTGCTGCAGCATGCCCTCGCGCCCGTCCGGCGCCACGATGCCCAACCCCACGTCGCGCGCATCGGCAACATGGTTCAGATGCGAGGAATTCATCGCACCCGGATGGAACGCGGTGATCTGATTGTCGTCCAGGTCGGTGGTGATGAAAGCCTGGGCGGTGAACGTGCCCGCTACCTGGCGCACGTGCGCCTGCGACAGTCGCAGCTTTTCCAGGCGGTAAGCGTAAGGCTGGTAGTCCTCGCCCACGGTCGCCATGATCAACGGATCGCCGCCCAGCATCTTCAGCGTGTAGGCGATGTTGCCGGCACATCCGCCGAATTCGCGGCGCAAGTCCGGCACCAGGAAGGCGACGTTGAGGATGTGGATCTGGTCGGGAAGGATATGGTTCTTGAAATAGTCGCCGAACACCATGATGGTGTCGTACGCGATCGATCCGCAGATCAGTGTGCGCATGCTCCGCCAGGCCCGGTGATTTCAGCGTTTCAGTACAAAGGGCGTGAATCCGAGTTCCTGCCGGATGCGCTCGGCGGCGCGCTCGGCCTCTCCGCGATTGGGGTAAGGCCCCGCATGCACCTTGTACAGGCCGTCGCCACGGTACAGTTGCATCGAACCGGCGAGCCAGCCCAGGTCCATGCGCATCTTGCGCAGGAAGGTGTCGGCGTTTTCCTCCACCGAGAAGGCGCCGAGCTGCACGAAGACGCCGCCGGCCTCGCTGCTCACCGGCACCGCAACCGGCTCTGGTGCCGCGGGCGTACTCGCAACCACCGGCGCCTCGCTGCTGCCGGGAACGATTGCTTCCACTTCAACCACGGCGCTGCCTTGGCCGATGATGCCGATACGGTGCGCCGCGGCGTAGGAAAGATCGATCAACCGGTCCTCATGGAACGGGCCGCGGTCGTTCACGCGCACGACCACGGATTTGCCGTTGGCGACATTGGTGACCCGCGCGTAACTCGGCAGCGGCAGCAGCGTGTGCGCCGCGCTGAGCGCGTACATGTCGTAAACCTCGCCCGAGGAAGTCTTCTGGCCGTGGTAGCGCTTGCCATACCAGGTGGCCACGCCGCGTTCCTTGTACGGAGTCAGCTGCGTGTGAGGTGTGTAGGTGCGGCCGAGGACGGTGTAGGGGCGGCTGGTGTACTTGTTGATTGGCTCGATTCTCGGGGTCGGCTCGGGAACCGAATCCAGATCCGCCGGCGGGTTGGCACCCGGTCCGTCGTCGAGATAATAACCGCCGGGCTTCGACCCCGGGCGGGACGGAGCGCTGCCGCAACCCGCGAGCGCGATCGCGAGAAGCACCGCGACCGCCAGTGCTGTGTGCTGCGTGCTGCGTGCTGCGTGACAAAGCCCCGGCAGTTCTGATGTGCAGGCCATCGTTGTTTAGCGACTCAGCTCAAGACTTTAAAGTTAGGTTCCGGACTTTTCTGAGCACCCAGCACGCAGCACACAGCACTCATGTTTGTACCAGCCTTCGATGCGTATGGATGCTCATCAGCAAACCGACGCTGAATAGTATCGTCACCAGCGAGGTGCCGCCATAGCTGATCAGCGGCAGCGGCACGCCCACCACCGGCAGGATTCCGCTCACCATCCCCATATTGACGATGGCGTAGGTGAAGAAGGTCAGCGTGATCGCACCGGCGAGCAGCCGGGTGAACAGCGTCGTGGCATTGGCCGCGATCACCAGCCCGCGGAAGACCACCAGCAGGAACAAAACCATCAGCACCAGGTTGCCGAACAGGCCGAACTCTTCCGCGTACACCGCGAAGATGAAGTCGGTGGTGCGCTCCGGCAGGAAGTCGAGATGCGACTGCGTGCCATTGAGCCAGCCTTTGCCGAAAACTCCGCCGGATCCCAGCGCGATGGTGGACTGGATGGTGTGATAGCCTGCGCCCAGCGGGTCCTGCGAGGGGTCGAGCAGCGTCAGCACCCGCTGGCGCTGGTAGTCGTGCAGCATCGACCACAGGAAAGGAAGGCTCGCCCCGCCCGCCAACACAAGGCCCACCAGGATTTTCCACGACAGCCCGGCGAGAAAAAGCACAAAGAACCCGGCTGCGGTCACCAGCAGCGCGGTGCCGAGGTCGGGCTGCAGCACGATCAGCAACACCGGAACCAGCACAAGCAGCGCCCCGACGGCGAAGTCGCGCATTTTCAGCACCGCCTCATAGCGATCGAAGTACCAGGCCAGCATCAACGGCACCGCGATTTTCATGAACTCCGAAGGCTGGATGCGGGTGAATCCCAGATCGAGCCAGCGTCGCGCACCGTTCACGATCTCGCCGAACGCCGCCACCGCGATCAGTAGGACCAGGCCGATAACGTACAGAGGCAGGGCGATGCGGGAGAGGTAATGCAAGGGTATGTTGGCGGCGATCCACATCAACGCCAGCGCAACGCAGATATTGGCCATTTGCGCCGCTACACGCTCGAGGCTCGCCCCCGCGGCGCTGTACAGGGTCAGCAAACCGATCACCAGCAGGATAGCCACCAGCGTCAACAGGTAGCGATCGAGGTGCTTGACCAGGTAGGCGTACAGACGGTTAATCACCTTCTTGCTCCGGGTCCGGTTCCAGCACGTGCTCCAGCGCCTGCTCTTGTTCCGGTGCCAGTTCGGGGGCCGATTCCTGGGCCGGTTCCTGCGCTGGTTTCCTGGTGGCTGGTTTGACCAACTGCGGCTCCTTCCCGAGTAGGTAGAAATCGATCACCTGGCGCGCGATCGGCGCGGCGGTACTGCTGCCGTGGCCGCCGTTTTCCACCAGCACCGCCAGTGCGATCTTGGGATCGTCCGCGGGAGCGTAACCGATGAACAGCGCATGGTCGCGGTGTCGCGCGTGAATGCGATCCTCGTCGTACTTCTGCCCTTTCAATCCGATCACCTGCGCGGTACCGGTCTTGCCGGCAAACAGGTACTGCGCTCCCATGCCGGCCCAGGCGGCGGTTCCGCCCGGTTTCATCACGTCCACCATAGCGTCGCGTATGCGCTTGACATTCTCGGGCTTCAATGTCACTTCGCCGATCGGCTCCGGCTCGATGGTGGTCAACTCGCCGGTCTGGCTGTCCTGTATGTGCTGGACCACGTGCGGGCGGAAAATGCGGCCGTCGTTGGCCAGAATCGCCGTGGCGAACGCAAGCTGCAGGGGCGTGGTCAGGTTGTACCCCTGGCCGATGCCCACCGAGATGGTGTCGCCGACGAACCACTTCTGCTGGAAGCGCCGCTGCTTCCATTCCTGCGAGGGCAACAATCCTTCGACTTCGCCCTCGATGTCGATGCCGGTCGTCCTGCCCAGGCCGAACTGGCCGATGAATTCGTGGATGGCGTCGATGCCGAGCTCGTGCGCCAGGCCGTAGAAATAGGTATCGCAGGACTCGACGACCGCCTTGTGCATGTTCACGATGCCGTGACCGCCGGCCTTCCAGTCGCGGTAGGCGCGGCCACTGCCGCCGAGCATGAAATAACCCGGATCGCTGATGGTAAACCCGGGTTTGCGCTTTCCCGATTCGAGCCCGGCCAGCGCCATGAAAGGCTTGAAGGTCGAGCCCGGCGGATACACGCCCTGCAACGCGCGGTTGTTGAGCGGATGGTCGGGCGAATTATTCAGCGCGTCCCAATTTTGCGGATCGATGCCTTCGACGAACAGATTGGGGTCGAATCCCGGCCTGGAAACCAGCGCCAGCACGCCGCCGGTGGCGGGCTCGATCGCCACCAGCGAACCGCGGTGAGTGCCGAACACCTGCTCCGCCACCTGCTGCAGCCGCGCATCCAGTGCCAGCCGCAGTTCATTGCCGGACACCGGCAGAATGCTGCGCAGCGTGCGCACCGACCGTCCGTTGGCATCGGTCTCCACATGTTCGTAGCCGGTCACCCCGCGCAGATCTTTCTCGTAACGCTGCTCGAGTCCGACCTTGCCGATGTAGTCCGAGGCGCTGTAATTCGCCGCCATCCCCTTGTTTTTCAGATCCACCACGTCCGGGTCGCTGATCCGGCCGATGTAGCCGACCACATGCGAGGCGATTTCACCGTTGGGATAGTGGCGGAACAGCCGCGCGTACAATTCCACGCCGGGAAAACGGTATGCGTTGACCGCGAAGCGCGCCACCTCCTCGTCGTTTAGCCGCGTGCGGATCGGCACGCTGGCGAAGTCGTGACCTTCCTCGAGCAGTTTCTGGAAACGCTTGCGGTCCTTGGGGGTGATGTCGACCAGTATCGACAGCCTGTTGATCATGTCCTCGAAGTCATCCACCTGCGTGGGCATGATCTCCAGGGTATAAGCGGCAAAGTTGTGCGCCAGCACCACGCCGTTGCGGTCCACGATCAAGCCGCGGTTGGGCACCACAGGGACGATGAAAATGCGATTCTGCTCGGCCAGCGTGTGGTAATAGTCGTGCTGGATCACCTGCACGTAGAAAAAACGCACGAACAGGACCAAGAAGGCGAACAATACGGCGCCGCCGGCGATCGCCAGCCGCAACTGGAAGTTGTAGAGCTCGCGTTGATGGTCGCGAAGCTCGACTGCGCGATTCATCGCCGCTCTGGGAAATGTCGCCAGGCGCATGCGGGGAGGTCGCCTTAAACCTCGTCCCGTTCCCGCCGCGACCGCAGCGGAATCGTGAACAGGAACCGGGTTACCGGCCACAGCAGCGCACCGACAACGCTGGGAACGAAATACCACCAGCCCGGATATACGCCGCCCGCCGCAGCCCGCACCACCAGCACGATCACTTGCATCAGCAGCAGGATCGCCAGCACATGCAACAGCTGGTGACGCATACCAAACATCGCCAGGCGCCGGTGTAGCGCGATGGCGCTGAACATCAAGACCGAGTAGGCCAGTGCGTGCTGCCCGAACAGGCTGCCTTCGGCTACGTCCACCGCCAGGCCGAGCAGCCAGGCGGGGAGGAACCCGACCTTGCGCGGCTGGTGGATTCCCCAGTACAGCAACGTGATCGCGACGAAATCGGGGCGCAACACCAGCGCCCAGCCGGTAAGCGGCATCAGGTTCAGCAGCAGCGCTGCAATCAGAGTCAGGGCGACGTACAGCGGTCTGACCGGGAGCAGGATTTCCCCGGTCGAAAGGTTGCTGAATGCGGACCCACGGATCATCCGTCCCTCCGCGACTTGCGCGGCTTGGCCTTCTTTTGCTGGCCCGCCGGAGGGTAATCTGGCAGCGGCGCCAGCCTGGCGAGAACCAGGACCTGGCGGTGGCGGTTGACGCCGGCGGCGGGAGTGCAGCTGATCCGCGCAAAAGGGTACGCTGCGTTGCGCTCGATGCTGGAAACCACCGCCACCGGCAATCCGGCCGGGTAGACGCCGTCGATGCCGGAGGTCACCAGCAGGTCGCCGTTCTCGATGTCGGCGTTGACCGGCATGAAGCGCAGGTCCAGTGCGCCGTCGTAGCCGGTGCCGAAAACCGCGGCGCGCAGGCCGTTTCTCACCACCTGGACCGGCACGACCTGTTCGCGGTCGGTGATGAGCGCGATCTCGGCGGTCCAGGGAAATGAGCGGCTAACCTGGCCGATCAATCCGGTGTCGTCGACGACCGCGGCGCCTTCCTCGACCTTGTGCGACGAACCCCTGTCGATGATCACCTTGCGGCTGAACGGGTCGCGACCGAAGTACAGTATTTCCGCCGCCGCCGAGGTCGGACGGGCGCGTTCCCTCATGTCCAGGAGCTGGCGCAGGTGACGGTTCTCGGCGATCAGTTCCTGTTGCGTCTGCAACAGCCCGGCGTTGAGGAAATTCTCGCGCGCAAGGCGCTCGTTCTCGCGTTGCAGGTAGGATTGGCTGACGAAAAAGCTGCCGATGCCTGAAGCCACTTCTCCCGGCACGTCCATGATTCTCTGCAGAGGAAAGAGCACCACGCCGATCGCCTTGCGCATCCCTTCCATATAGTGGAAGCGCGCATCGGCGTACAGCAGGACCAGGGAGAGCAGCGCGAAGAGTGACAGTCTTGCAAGGAGGCTTGGGCCCCGCTTGAAGAACGGCGGTGGGGTGTACTCCATCCTAGGGACGAGGGGCGAGGGACGAGGGACGAGCGGTGAAGCCTAAGGGAGAAAACTGGTGCCTGAGACAAGCTCTGCGAAGTGCCAACCCGATTTCGGAAGTTGTCCGCCGTTCCCTCACCCCTCGCCCCTCACACCTCGCCCCTCATGAAATCCTCAGTCGTTCGTGAATAAAGTACCGAGCTTGTCGATCTTTTCCAGCGCCTGGCCGGAGCCGCGTACCACGCAGGTGAGCGGGTCGTCGGCGACGATCACCGGCAACCCGGTTTCTTCCATCAGCAGCCGGTCGATATCGCGCAACAGCGCGCCGCCGCCGGTAAGCACCATGCCTTTTTCGGCGATATCGGCGCCGAGTTCCGGCGGAGTCTGCTCGAGCGCCGATTTGACCGCGCTGACAATGCTGTTGAGAGGGTCGGTCAGTGCTTCCAGGATTTCGTTGCTGGAAATGGTGAAGCTGCGCGGAATGCCTTCCGCGAGGTTGCGGCCCTTGACCTCTTTTTCGCGCACCTCCGAACCCGGGAACGCCGAGCCGATCTCTTTCTTGATTTCCTCGGCGGTGGTTTCACCGATCAGCATGCCGTAATTGCGGCGGATGTAATTGATGATCGCCTCGTCGAACTTGTCGCCTCCGACCCGCACCGAACCGGAGTACACGATGCCGCCCAGCGAGATCACGCCGACTTCCGTGGTGCCGCCGCCGATGTCCACCACCATCGAGCCGGTGGCCTCCTCCACCGGCAGGCCCGCGCCGATTGCGGCCGCCATCGGCTCCTCGATCAGTTCCACCTTGCGCGCGCCGGCGCCGTAGGCAGACTCGCGGATCGCGCGGCGCTCCACCTGCGTGGAGCCGCAGGGCACGCAGATGACGATGCGCGGACTCGGGGAGAACAGGCGCGAATCGTGGACCTTCTTGATGAACAGCTTGAGCATCTGTTCGGTCACCGTGAAATCGGCGATAACGCCGTCTTTCATCGGCCGGATCGCGGTGATGTTGCCGGGCGTACGGCCGAGCATCTGCTTGGCCGCGAGTCCCACCTCCTGGATCACCTTCTTGCCGTTCGGGCCGCCTTCCTGCCGGATCGCCACTACCGAGGGTTCGTTGAGCACGATGCCCTTGCCCTGGACGTAGATCAGGGTATTGGCGGTGCCGAGGTCGATGGCAAGGTCGTTGGAAAAATAACCGTTGAGAAATCCAAACATAAAGTGAGCGCTGGTGTCGCCACGATGCGAAAAATGAGGAGGTTATGATACCCTATCGTACTGCGGCGGTTAACAAAAAGCGGGTTTGCCAGGAGCCACCCGGGGCGCGGCCACCGGCCATGCAGCCCTCCTTCCTGTCCCGTCCCTGAACCCGGCCGCGACCACGGAAGCCTCCCACGAAATGGCTCTTACTCTCAGCGACGTCAAGCGCATCGCTCATCTCGCGCGCATCGAAGTAACCGACGCGGAAGCCGGGCAGGCGCTCGGGCAGCTCAACGACATCTTCAAACTCATCGAGCAGCTGCAATCGGTGGACACCAGCGGAATCGAACCGATGTCTCATCCGCTCGGCGGTTCGCAACGGCTGCGCGAAGACGTGGCCAGCTCGACGGAAAACCGCGAGGCCAACATGAGAAACGCGCCTTCGCAACAGGACGGCCTGTTCCTTGTGCCCAAGGTCATCGAGTAGCGGCCGCGCAATGTTCGAAAAGTCGGTGGCCGAGCTGGGGCGCGCGCTGATTGCCGGGGAAGTTTCCGCCGTCGAACTTGCACGGCTTTTCCTGGAACGCATCGACACCCACAGGAACCTCAACGCCTTTCTGGACGTGCGACCGGAAGTCACGCTGGCGCAGGCGCGAGCCGCCGACGCGCGCATCACCAAAGGCGACGCGACGCCGCTGACCGGCGTGCCGATCGCGCACAAGGACATTTTCGTCACCCGAGATTTCCATTCGACCGCTTCGTCGCGGATCCTCAAGGGCTACATGAGCCCGTTCGATGCCACGATCGTCGAGAGACTGGGGGACGCAGGAATGGTCGTGCTGGGCAAACTCAACTGCGACGAGTTCGCGATGGGCTCGTCCAACGAGAACAGCCATTACGGCAATGTACTCAACCCCTGGGACAGGTCGGCGGTACCGGGCGGAAGCTCGGGTGGTTCGGCGGCGGCGGTCGCCGCGAGAATCGCCCCGGCGGCAACGGCCACCGATACCGGCGGATCCATTCGCGAGCCGGCGGCGTTTTCGGGTATTACCGGCATCAAGCCGACCTACGGGCGCGCGTCGCGCTGGGGCATGATCGCGTTCGCCTCCAGCCTGGACCAGGCCGGTATCATGACCCGCTCGGCAGAGGATGCGGCGCTGATTTTCAACGCCATGCTTGGTTTCGACCCGAAGGATTCGACCAGCGTCGAGCGCGCCACCGAGGACTACACCCGCTCGCTCGACCTCGATCTCAAGGGCCTGCGCATCGGCGTACCGCAGGAGTTCTTCGGCGAAGGCCTGCAAGCCGACGTCGAAAAGGCAGTGCGGGAGGCGCTGGCCGAGTACGTCAAGCTCGGAGCCAGACTGATAGACATCTCGCTTCCGAACGCCGCGCTCGGCATCCCGGTCTATTACGTGATCGCCCCGGCGGAATGCTCCTCGAACCTGAGCCGCTTCGACGGCGTGCGCTACGGCCACCGCGCAGCGCACTACACCGACCTCATCGACATGATGAAGAAGTCGCGCTCGGAAGGTTTCGGTCCGGAGCCCAAACGCCGCATCCTGATCGGCACCTACGTGCTGTCGCACGGCTACTACGATGCGTACTACATTCAGGCGCAGAAAGTGCGCCGGATCATCGCCGACGAGTTCCAGCGTGCCTTCCGCGAGTGCGACCTGATTGCCGGCCCGGTCACCACCAGCGTGGCGTTCGGCTTCGGCGAGAAGGCCGCCGATCCGGTGGCGATGTACCTTTCGGACCTGTACACCGTCCCCGGCAGTCTGGCCGGCATTCCGGCGATGAGCATTCCCTGCGGTTTCGGCGCGAAGAACCGCCCGGTTGGCCTGCAACTGATGGCCAATTACTTCGATGAAGCCAGGCTGCTCGGCGCCGCGCACCGCTACCAGCAGGCGACCGATTGGCACAAGCGGCTGCCGCCGCTGGTTCAAAGTGACAGGTGACAAGTGACTAGTCGACCTGCCTTCACTTTGCGTATCGCGGACTTACTCGTCACTCGTCACTCGTCACTCGTTACTTGACTCATGGAATGGGAAATCGTCATTGGCATCGAGACCCACGCGCAGTTGTCGACGCGCTCGAAGATATTTTCGCCCGCGCCGACTGAGTTCGGCGCGGCACCCAATACCCGGGCGTGTGCGATCGACATGGCGTTGCCCGGTACGTTGCCGGTGCTCAACAAGGGCGCGGTGGAGCGTGCGATCCGCTTCGGGCTTGCGATCGGCGGCACTATCAACCGGCGCTCGATTTTTGCGCGCAAGAATTATTTTTATCCCGACCTCCCCAAGGGCTACCAGATCAGCCAGTACGAACTGCCGATCGTGCAGGGCGGTAGCCTCGCCATCCACCTGAAGGACGGCGAAAAAGTCGTGCGCCTGACCCGCGCCCATCTCGAGGAAGACGCCGGCAAATCATTGCACGAGGACTTCCACGACATGTCCGGCATAGACCTGAATCGCGCCGGCACGCCGCTACTGGAAATCGTGTCCGAGCCGGACTTGCGTTCCGCGGAAGAGGCGGTCGCCTACGCCAAGGCGCTGCATGCGCTGGTGCGCTGGATAGACATCTGCGACGGCAACATGCAGGAAGGATCTTTTCGCTGCGACGCAAACGTTTCGGTGCGCCGCCCGGGCGCGCCCCTGGGCACACGCCGCGAGATCAAGAACCTGAATTCTTTTCGCTTCCTGCAGCAGGCGATCGAATACGAAGCCAAGTGGCAGATCGAGATGCTGGAAGACGGCGGACGCATCGAGCAGGCGACGGTCCTGTTCAACCCCGACACAGGCGAGACGCGCGCCATGCGCTCCAAGGAGGATGCGCACGACTACCGCTATTTCCCCGATCCCGATCTGCTACCACTGGAAGTAAGCGAGTCCTGGATTGAAGACGTGCGCGGCAAACTGCCCGAGCTGCCGCAGGCCAAGCGCGAGCGATACATAAAGGAATATGGCCTCTCAGACTATGATTCCGCCATCCTTACTGCGTCACGTAGCACTGCAGAATACTTCGAACATAGCCTATCCGCAGTCGACATTCTTGCCCTACCTGCTGTACCGAAGCAGAGTGCAAATCTGATTGCCGTCGACGTGGCTGCATACCTTAACAGGGAGAACATAGATATTGAGGCGTTTCCGATACCCGCAGAAGACATCGGTAAACTTGCTCGAAGCATCTCGAACGGAACAATCTCCAGCAAAATGAAAAAGGAAGTGCTGGATGCCATGCGTGCTGGGGAAGGCAGCGCCGACGAGGTCATCGAAAAAAAGGGTCTGAAACAGATTTCCGATTCTGGCGCGATCGAGAAAATCGTCGACGAGGTGCTTGCCGCCAACCCGCAACAGGTCACGGATTACAGGAGCGGGAAAGAGAAGGCATTCAACTCACTGGTCGGCCAGGTGATGAAGGCCACCAAGGGCAAGGCCAATCCAGGCCAGGTCAACGAGATTCTGAAGAAAAAACTGGGCTAGCCTATTTGCCGGCCGTCTTCAATTCTCGGTAACGCAGTTTGTCGGCTTCGAACCGGGCGCGCACCGATTCTGCGTAGTTCTTTTTCTGCCGCACCTCGGCCTCGAGCGCCGAAACTTCCTTCTGCTTGGCGTCGATCTCTTCAAGCAACTGCGACGGGATCGCTTTCTGCTGACCTGCCAAGCGGTCAGCCTGCACCTTCAGGTCGAAAAGCTCCTTGTTCGCCTTGGCCAGCCTGTTCTCGGAAGTCTTGACTGCCTGCAACGGGATCGCCAGACTGCGGTCGCGTGCCAGGTCGATTTCCTCTTCCGACGTGTAGGTCGCGGTCAGGGCACGATCGCGCCGTTGCCTTTCTGCCGAGTCCTCGCGCCCCCCATCCTCTCCCGCCACAGGCTTCGGCGCCACGCCCGGCTTGAGGGTTTCGTGCTTCTTCACCACCCTGCCTTGCCGATTCATTTCCTGGGTCTGCCCGCATTCCGTGGTGAATCGGTCCGAGTAGAAAATTTTGCCCCGGCCGTCCACGCACTTGTACATGACCGTGCCGGAAGCGCTGGGCTTGGGTTTCTGCTGCGCCAGTGCCGGGCCGGCGAGCGCCGCTGCGATCGTCAGGCCTATAAGCGTTCGAATCACTCTCACACCGATACCCCGTACTGTTTGCGGTAGTGTTTGACTGCCTGCAACTGCCGTGCCATATCCGCGCGCGCGCCCAGAAATGCGGTAAGGTCTTCGAGCGTGGCGATGCTGATAACGGGGATGCCGAACTGGGTGCGAACCTCCTGGGCGGCGGACTGCGCGCCGCTGCCACGCTCCATCCGGTCGAGCGCAATGACCACGCCGCAGGGCACCGCGCCGGCCGCACGAATGATCTGCACCGATTCGCGCACCGATGTGCCTGTGGAAATGACGTCATCCACGATCAGCACCTGCCCGGCAAGCGGTGCGCCCACGGTCATGCCGCCCTCGCCGTGGTCCTTGGCTTCCTTGCGATTGAAGCAGAACGGCACGTTTCGCCCAATTTCGGCAAGCGCGACGGCGGTGGCGGAAGCCAGAGGGATGCCCTTGTAAGCCGGACCGAACAGCATGTCTAAGGGAGCGTCGGCGGTGACAATGGCTTTCGCGTAGAATTGCCCGAGCTTTCGCAGCGCCTCGCCGTCGTTGAACAGACCGGCGTTGAAGAAATAAGGCGAAAGACGCCCGGCCTTGGTCTTGAACTCGCCGAAGCAGAGAACACCGCGGGCCACGGCAAATTCAATAAACTCCTGCCTGAAATTTTTCATTGCCCGTCGTGCGAATTGTCTCCCTTAATCTAAACGGCATACGCTCAGCAGTCAACAAAGGCTTTCTCGAGTGGATGTCCGCGCAGGAAGCCGACGCGATTTGCGTCCAGGAGATCAAGGCGCAGGACCGCGATCTCGTCGACGCGATCCGCAATCCCGACGGCTACCGCGGCTACTTTCATTGTGCCGATCGGCCCGGCTACAGCGGCGTCGGCATCTATTGCCGCAGGAATCCGGATCGTGTGACCGAGGGCATCGGCATTCCCGACATCGACGCCGAAGGCCGTTACATCGAGGCGCGGTTCGGCAACCTCAGCATCGTGTCGGTGTATGTGCCCTCGGGTTCCAGCTCCGCGGAACGTCTGGCGATAAAGTTCAGTTTCATGGAGCGTTTCATTGCGCCGCTGCACAGGCTTGCGCAAAGCGGCCGCGACGTCATTCTCTGCGGTGACTGGAATGTTGCACACAGGGAAATCGACCTCAAGAACTGGCGCTCCAACCAGAAGAACTCCGGTTTCCTGCCCGAGGAGCGCGAATGGTTTTCCGGCGTGCTCGACAAGCTTGGCTACGTCGACGTGTTCCGCCGTCTCAACCAGGAACCCGAGCAATACACCTGGTGGTCCAACCGCGGTCAGGCCTGGGCCAAGAACGTGGGTTGGCGCATCGACTATCACCTCGCCACGCCCGGCATCGCGGCGAAAGCCCGAAGTGTTGCCATCTACAAGGCGCAGCGGTTCAGCGACCACGCGCCGCTCACCATCGACTATGACTACCCGCTGGCCTAGTGTCCTGTTCCGCTAATTCGTGGCTGAAAACCCGACGAGAATCGGCGCCATGCTGTGTTACGAGTCCTCGCCGTGGTGCCCGCCACTGTCAAGGACTCGCGCCTTGCCTGACGCCGATTTCGCGGGTTTTCCGATCGATGAAGGATTGCTGTCAAATGGATCATGGGATCTGGTTGCGAGGGTTGGAGATTTATCCTACGAATTAGCGGAACAGGACACTAGCGACCTGCGCGTGTATGCGCAGCCGCCCGTGGCCTGCATGCTGTTGCTCGGCTTCTCGGGTGATTGGGAAGCGGCGAGGTGACGCGCAAAACGGCTTCTCGCCGGAGGGCGAAGCGCGAAAAGAGGGGCATGGATCAGAACAGTACGACCGCGTTACGCGACTGGCGCAGCAGGCTGCCGGAAGGCATACGTCCCTATTTTGAGTCCGCGCCCCTCGCGGCGTTGTTCCTGGGCATCTCCTCCGGCTTCGGCTTTGCGATGATCGGCGCGACTCTGACCACGCGCCTAGCCCAGCACGGCATCACCAAGAGCGCGGTGACCGCATTCGCGCTCACTTTCCTCGCCTACAACTTCAAGTTCCTGTGGGCACCGATCGTCGACAACGTTCGGCTGCCGGTGATCGGCAGGTTCGGGCAGCGGCGCAGCTGGTTGTGGCTGGTCGGCGTGCTGGTGATGGCCGCCGTCACGTTCCTCGGAATCGCCGATCCGGACGAAGCGCTTTATATCGTGGCGATCGCCGCGATCACCGTGGGCGTTGCCGGCGCCACGTTCGACATCATCATCGACGCCTACCGCATCGAGCTGCTCGAGCCGCGCCAGCTCGGCGTCGGCTCCGGCATGTCGCAGTACGGCTGGCGCATCGGCGCCGCGGCGGCCGGCGCCCTTGCGCTGGTCATCGCCGCCCGTCTCGGCTGGAGCGCGGCCTATTTCGCCTGCGCCGTGTTCGCGCTCCCGGGGATGCTGGTCGGCGTGGTGATGGGCGAGCCAGAGCGGCACCGCGAGCCGGCCAAGCCGCGCGGCGTGGTCGAGGCGATCGTCGCCTATTTCAGCCCGTTGCTCGAGTTCCTCAGGCGCCAGGGTGCGCTGGTGGTGTTGCTGTTCGTGCTCATCCACAAGATCGGCGACACGCTCGCCAACCTCACGCTCAGGCTGCTCTTCAAGGACCTCGGCTTCAGCAACGACGAGGTGGCCTTCTACGACGTCGGCGTCGGCTTCATCACGCTGCTGATCGGAATTTTCGTCGGCGGCATTCTCTACGCGCGCCTGGGGATGAAGCGCGCGGTCCTGGTCAGCCTGGTCCTGATGGCGGTGTCGAATTTCAGCTTCGCCGCGCTGGCGGCGGCCGGCCATACCACCATCGGCATGGCGGCGGCGGTCGGCTTCGAGAATTTCGCGAGCGGCATAGGCGGCGTGACGGTGGTCGCCTACCTCTCCGCGCTGTGCAACCTGCGCTTCACCGCGACCCAGTACGCCTTGCTCTCCGCGCTGGCAAGCATCGCCGGCCGCTTCCTCACCGGTACGAGCGCCGGCGCGCTGATCGAGGCGATCGGCTACATAAACTTCTATCTGCTCTCCACCGGCATCGCGTTCCCGGGCGTGATCCTGTTCTGGTTCATGATCCGCTCGGGGCTCGCCGATCTGTCGATCGGCTCGGCAGGCAAGGAGGGCAAAGTTGACGCGTGCGCTGACAAGGGGGCTGACGCTTAGGTTCATCGCCGGATAGTGCGGCCTGGCGGTGGATACCTTCGGCTACGAGGCGTTTTTCACCGGTACCGCGATGCTTGGACTGCCGGTGCTGGTGTGGCTGGCTGCGCGTGCCCATGCCGGCAGCGGGTCGCTCAAGGCGAGCGGGTAATACAACGCTACGCGCGCTTACCTGCGTCGAAGCGGAAGACCGCGAGCGAGCCCCGTAGGTTGGGCAGCACGTTTACCGGCCTAGCGTCGTCCATCACCAGGCGTTCGAGAATGCGCACGCCGTGGGTTCTGCAGTAGGCCTCGAAATCCCTGATGGTAAAAAGATGGATGTTCGGGGTGTCGTACCACTCGTAGGGCAGTTCCTTCGACACCGGCATGCGCCCGGCCAGAATTTGCAACCGGTGCCGCCAATATCCGAAATTTGGAAACGTGACGATTCCCTCCCGGCCGACCCGAAGCATGTCCTTAAGGATGCGTTCGGTGTGGCGCACCGCCTGCAGCGTCTGCGACAGGATCACGTAATCGAAGGAATTCGACTCGAATCCCGACAGTCCCGACTCGAGGTCGTTCTGAAGCACGTTCACGCCGTTGCGCACGCAGGCCAGCATCTTGGCATCGTCGATCTCGATACCGTAGCCGGTGACACCGCGCGCCTGCTTCAAATGGCGCAGCAGCGATCCGTCGCCGCAGCCGAGGTCGAGCACCTGTGCATTCGGCTTGATCCACTTCGCGATCGCGGCAAAGTCGGAGCGGCCGGACCGCGTGGTGAGGGGTGCGGACGCGCTCATGTCCCCGGGCTCTGCAGGACGATATTGCTGAAGTAGGTATGGATCAGGTTGTGATAGCGCGGATCGTCCATCAGGAAAGCGTCGTGGCCGTGCGGCGCATCGATTTCCGCGTAGCTCACGTTCAGGCGGTTGTCCACCAGTGCCTTGATGATCTCGCGCGAACGCGCCGGCGAAAAACGCCAGTCCGAGGTGAAC
>DASYUW010000078.1:0-7041 GCA_036000845.1 Burkholderiales bacterium | reverse complement strand
TGCGCCTCACCCAGCGTCCGGTCCCCGTTCCCGCTCTCGATGAAGTGCTGATCGAGGTCGCCGCTACCGGCGTCAACCGCCCCGACGTCCTGCAGCGCAAGGGCGGCTACCCGCCCCCGCCCGGCGCATCCGACATCCCCGGGCTCGAGGTCGCCGGCACGATTGTCGCCGCCGGCGCGGGGGCGAATGAATGGAGAACCGGCGATCGGGTCTGCGCGCTGGTGACCGGGGGCGGCTACGCCGAGTACGTCGCCGCGCCGGCGCCGCAATGCCTGCCGATCCCGCGCGGCCTCACGCTCATCGAAGCCGCAGGGCTCCCCGAGACCTTTTTCACGGTGTGGGTCAACGTGTTCGAGCGGGCGGGGCTGAAAGGCGCGGAGACGCTGCTGGTACAGGGAGGATCGAGCGGCATCGGCGTCACCGCGATCCAGATGGCGCGGGCGTTCGGCCATCGCGTATTCGTCACCGCGGGTTCGGCCGACAAATGTGCCGCCTGCGAGGAACTGGGTGCCAGCCGCGCGATCAACTACCGGACCGAGGATTTTGTCGCGGTGGTGAAGGAACTGACCGGCGGCAAGGGCGCGGACGTGATCCTGGACATGGTGGGCGGCGATTACGTGCCGCGCGAACTGGCCTGCCTCGCCGACGACGGGCGGCTGTCGCTGATCGCCTTCCTCGGCGGCAGCAAAGCCACGATCGACATGACCGACATCCTGCGCCGGCGCCTGACCATCACTGGCTCGACGCTGCGCGCGCGCTCGGTCGAAGTCAAGGGGGCGATAGCGGGGGCACTGAAGCAGAAAGTCTGGCCGCTGATCGAGGCCGGCAAGATCAAACCGGTGATCTACCGGACCTTCAGGCTGGAGGACGCGTCGGCGGCGCACGCGCTCATGGAATCGAGCGCGCACGTCGGCAAGATCATCCTGGAGGTCAGGCCCTAAACGAGGTAGGCGCCGTCTTCGCCGGGGTGCGGCAGCGTGCGCCGCAACAGCGACATGTCCTGCTGCTCCGCGACCGCCACGGCGTAGTCGATGTTCTTGGTGATTTCGTCCAGATAAAGATTCTGGCCGCCGAAATGCTTGTCGGCGTAGCCGTAGGCGCTGCCGAGATGATCGTTCAGGCGTACCGTCGCCGTCTTGTAGAATTTCGGCGTCTTGGTCACCAGGTCCTCGGCCGACTTGAACATCACGCCAGCGCGATGATCCGCGTCATCGCGCGCCGCCAGTCCGCCTTCGACGAATTCCGGGTAAAGCCGGTCACGGCACTTCTCCAGATAGCAGCGATCCGCCATCTGCGCAATGATGTCCGCGGTGCCGAGCATGTTGCCCAGCAGCCGGAAGGTCAGATTCGGGACGTGGATTTTCTGGATCGGCCGTTCGTAGCCGGTGAAGTGAATGATCTGCGAGGCGATCGGCGCGAGTTCCGCCATCCCCAGCCTGCTGATGTACTCTTCCAGGAACTTGGCGCCGCGGGTGACGTGCTTGAGCGTATATTCGGCGCCATTCTTGTGGCGCATGTCGTTGACCTTGCGCAGGTAGCCGATGTCATGAAACAGCGCGGTGACTACCCCGAAACGGAACAGCTTGGCACCGAGGGCTTCGGTGCGATGATCGTGGTGCGAACGCTCGTATCCGTCCATCAGCCTTGACATGGCAAGCGTGACGTCGAGCGAGTGTTGAAGATTGTGATAACCGGTATCGCAGGCCCGATAGCCCGGATACTCGCCCTTGTGCAGCCGCGCAAGATCCCTGAACGACCGGTTGAGGACGTGGGTGGAAGCGTTCGGGTAGAGTTCCAGGAAGATGCGATTGACTTCGGTGTTCACCGACGACGGATCCGTGGTGTTGACCTGGTTGGTCACATCGTGGTCATTGCGCCGTTCCATTTATCGCTCGTCCAGGGAGTCCCGCCCGCACAATTTACCCATGTTAACCTCGCCCCCCGGCCCTATCAAGGCGCTAGCACCGCTACCGCCCGCCTGCGACCTGTTCCAAGAGGCTTGTGGTTGCGGGTAATCCACTGAATGTCCATGAGAATGTTCCGCGGCCGCGACATGATATCGATGAAATTTCCGCGTATCGGGCTGGCGTTGGCCGGCCTGCTGTTTCTGGTTGCGTTCGCGGCGCTGACCGCGCAGTCGCAGGACCGGGGCACGACCGGCACTGTCATCCCCGTCATCCGGTCGTCCGATCTGCCGCCCGAGGCGCGCGACACGCTGGCGCTCATCCGCGCCGGCGACCCCTTTCACCACGCCCGGGACGGCAGCGTGTTCGCCAACAGGGAGGGATTGCTGCCGCCGGCCGCGCGCGGCACCTATCGCGAATATACCGTCATGACACCCGGCAGGAGGGATCGCGGCGCGCGCAGAATTGTTGCCGTCAAACGCGCCGAGTTCTATTACACTGAAGATCATTACCGCAGCTTCAGACGCATCATCGAATGAAGGCCGACTTTTCCAAACTGGTCGCAACCGGTGCCAGCGGCGTGTATCGCTGCCACTCGGCATTGTCGGAAGTGGCGCTGGACGCCGCCGCGCAGCGCGGCATGCGTGTGGAAAAGGTGGCGCTCGCCGGGGCACGCGACAAGAATGCATTTCTGAACGCCATTGCCAAGGCGCTGGTGTTCCCGGATTATTTCGGGCACAACTGGGACGCCTTTTACGATTGCCTCGTGGACCTGGAACACGACAAGGGCGAGGGATTGCTGGTGCTGCTGCGCGATGCCTCTGGGTTCGCCCGCGCCGAATCGGACGAGTTCGCCGCTGCGGTGGACGCGTTGCAGGACGCCGCGGACTTCTGGGAAGACGAGCAGAAAACGCTGCTGGTGGTGGTCGAGCTGGAGGCGCCTGTGCTGGCGCCCGAGTTGCCCGAAGTCAGCGGTCGATAGAACTGGCTGCGCGCGATGCACGCTGCGCGTGCTCAGATCGCGCACGCGAGGAACTCAGATAACGCGCAAGTTCCTGCAGTGCGCGGCTGTAGACCTCGCGCTTGAACTCGATCACGCTTTCCAGCGGGATCCAGTACTCGTGCCAGCGCCAGGCATCGAACTCCGGATGCTCGGACTTGCGCAGGCAAACGTCGCAATCGCGCCCGATCAAACGCAGCAGGAACCAGATCTGTTTCTGGCCGCGATACACGCTGCGGCTTTCGCGCCGCACCCAAGTCTGCGGTACGTCATAACGCAGCCACTCGCGGGTACGGCCGAGAATCTTCACGTGGCAGGGGTCGAGGCCGACCTCTTCCTTCAGCTCCCGGTACATCGCCTGCTCGGGTGTTTCACCGGGCTTGATACCGCCCTGCGGAAACTGCCAAGCATGCTCCTTGACCCGCTTGCCCCAGAACACCTCGTTTTTGCCGTTGCACAGAACAATTCCTACATTCGGGCGATAGCCGTCACGGTCGATCATGTCAGCCACCCCAATCACAATTTCGGTTGACCGGATTCTTCCATAAATACAGCAGCGAAGGAAGACTCCGGCGACCGCGGTCAGAGTGTCAGGCGGCCTTCCGTATGGGGGTTAAGTTCGCGTAAACCCTCGACAAACTGCAGGAATTCAAGGCCGTACCGGCCCTGCAGAGCGCGCGCCCTGAAGCGCAAATCGTCCCAGCGCGGGCGTCCAGGGGAGCGGGCAAAGGCCAGTACAACGACGTTGCCGCGCCTTTCCGCCGGCACGCAGGCCACGGCGTCGAAAACCCGCTCGATGCGCTGCACGTAGGCATCGAAGCGGGTATCCGAACTCCACAGGTTAACCACCAGTATTCCACCGTCGGTCAGCGCCGCGCGCGCATCGGCGTAAAAACCCTCCGAGGACAGCCCGGGAACCTGTTCGTGCCCGTCGTAGCCGTCCACCATCAACACCTCGCAACTGCGCGGATGAGCGGCCACCCATTGGCTACCTTCCGCCAGTTCGACGCAAAAGCGGCCGTCGTCCGGCGGCACGTGGAAATACTGGCGCGCCGTCGCGATCACCCGTGGCTGCGACTCGACCACGGTGACTTGCACCGACGCCAGGTGGCGATAGACGAACTTGGCCAGCGACCCGCCGCCGAGGCCAATCATCAGGATGCGTTGTGGGCGCGGATCGAACAACAGGAACGCCATCATGGCCCTGGTGTACGACAGCACCAGCGCGGTGGGGTCGGCCAGCCTCATCGAGCTCTGCACCGTCTCGCTGCCCAGATGCAGCGAACGGATGCCGTCCTTCTCGCTTACTTCGACGCTGATTTCGTAATCGGCCGAACGATGGATTTTCCACTTTCCGAACACCGCTGCTCTCCACTTCCGGATGGCTCTCTACCGTAGAATAGCGGCTTTTCGAACACGGGCAAGACATGCGCACTTCGCAGTTCTTCATTTCCACGCTCAAGGAGGCTCCCAGCGAGGCGGAACTTATCAGCCACAAACTGATGCTCAGGGCGGGTCTGATCAGGAAACTCGGCAGCGGTCTGTATACCTGGATGCCACTCGGTTTGCGGGTGCTGCGCAAGGTGGAGAGCATCGTGCGCGAGGAAATGAACCGCGCCGGCGCCGCGGAACTGTTTATGCCGGCGATCCAGCCCGCCGAGCTGTGGCAGGAGTCCGGCCGCTGGGAACAGTTCGGCCCGCAGATGCTCAAGATCAAGGATCGCCACGAACGCGACTTCTGCTTCGGTCCGACGCACGAGGAAGTCATCACCGACATTGCGCGTAAGGAAATCCGCTCCTACCGCCAGCTGCCGCTCAATTTCTACCAGATCCAGACCAAGTTCCGCGACGAAATCCGGCCGCGTTTTGGCGTGATGCGTGCACGCGAATTCGTGATGAAGGACGCCTACTCCTTTCACGCCGGCGCCGAGGACCTGGAGCGCGAATACCGCAATATGTACGACACTTACTCGCGCATCTTCTCCCGTCTGGGGTTGAAGTTCCGCGCGGTCGCCGCCGACACCGGTGCCATCGGCGGCACCGGTTCGCACGAATTTCACGTGCTTGCCGACTCCGGCGAGGACGCGATCGCCTACTCTCCCGCCTCGGATTACGCCGCCAATGTCGAACTTGCCGAAGCGGTTGCGCCGGCGAAGCCACGCGGCGCGGCAACGCAGAACATGCAAAAGGTTCCTACGCCCGGCAAGACCACCTGCGAGGAAGTCACCGTGATGCTGGGCCTGCCGTTGTCGCAGTCGGTCAAGGCGCTCGCGGTCATGCATGAAGAGCAGATGTTCATGTTGCTGGTGCGTGGCGACCATCAGCTGAATGAAACGAAGGCGTCAAAACTTCCCGGCCTGAATCCGTTCCGCTTTGCCACCGAAAAGGAGATCGAAGCGCGCATCGGCTGCCGCCCTGGTTACATCGGTCCGGTGGGTCTGCCGAAGGACATTTCCGTGATCGCCGATCGCTCGGTCTCGGCGATGAACGATTTCGTCTGCGGCGCCAACGAGGCGGGCTATCACCTGACCGGCGTGAACTTCGGCCGCGACCTCGCGGAACCGGCGCAGGTCGCCGACATCCGCAACGCCGTGGCGGGCGACGCCAGCCCGGACGGCAAGGGCCGGCTGGAAATCTGTCGCGGCATCGAGGTTGGGCACATTTTCCAGTTGGGCAGCAAGTACTCCAGGGCGATGAGCGCTACCTTCCTGGACGAATCCGGCAAGGCGCAGGTTATGCAAATGGGCTGCTACGGGATCGGCGTATCGCGCATCGTCGCCGCGGCGATCGAGCAACGAAACGACGAGCGCGGCATCATCTGGCCGCTTCCGATCGCACCGTTCCAGGTGGCCATCGCGCCGATCGGTTACAGGAAGAACACCGAGGTCAAGAACGTAGCCGATCGCTTGCACGACCAATTGCAGTCGGCCGGAATCGAGGCGCTGCTGGACGACCGCGACGAGCGTCCAGGCGTGATGTTTGCCGACCTGGAACTGATCGGCATTCCCCATCGCATTACCGTCGGTGAGCGTGGTTTGAAGGATGGGAAAATCGAGTATCAGGCCAGAACCGATGCTTCGGCGAGAGCAATTGAGTTGCAATCGGTGCCGAACCTCCTAAAATCCCTGGTATGGCGATGACACGAGGGTTTGCAAGCACGCGCGTCATGGTGCGCATCGCGTTCGCGGCGGCATGCGTAGTCGCGTCGACGATCGCCGCGGCGGGCGAGCAGAAGTACGAACCGCTGTCTGCGAGCGTTCAGGCGGCATTGCATCGCTCGGTCGCCGATCAGGCCAGCCCGCGGCTCGCATTCGCGTCCGAAGCGGAAGGCATGGCATGGCTGGCCGATATGTCCAAACGCCTGGAGAAGCATGTCCCGGACGCCACCACGCGTGCAGACCTTCTCACCACCGTGCACTACGAGGCGACTCGCGCGGGGCTCGATCCGCAGCTCGTGCTGGGCGTCATCCAGGTTGAAAGCGGATTTCGCAAGTACGCGGTTTCCAGGGCAGGTGCGCGCGGCTACATGCAGGTGATGCCGTTCTGGGGGACGCTGATCGGCGAATCCGGGCACAACCTCTTCAACCTGCGCACCAACCTGCGCTACGGCTGTACCATCCTGCGCCACTATCTCGACATCGAGCGCGGCGACACCTTCCGTGCACTCGGCCGCTATAACGGATCGCTCGGCAAATCGCGCTACCCGAATGCGGTATTGCGGGCCTGGTCGGGCAGCTGGGAGTACCAGGCCCGCGGCCGTGTGATCGCCACGCCGACGGTCTACGTGGGCGAAAGCCGCTAGCGCTTTCTCTCGCTGTGCCTTCAGCTTTTCAGGTCGTGCACCACGGAGAGCACCCACCTCACCCCGTCCCCTGATGTTTCCCCGGTTTTTCATAGGTGCAATCCGAGGCGTTGGTACAGGGCAAGGAGGGCATCGGAGGTGATGGGTATTTGCGGCAATGCGCACAGCAGGCAGGCTAAGGTGATCAGTGAGAATTCGCGCGCGGTGCGGGTGGTTGCTTTGAAGCGACGATGCAGTCCTTCGGCCTCGGCCAGTTGACCGATATGCCACAACAGGAACGCTGCCAGCGTGTGGATGAGCAGCAGCGCATGCAAGCGTTGCGCTCGAAGCGCGAG
>DASYUW010000077.1:0-14776 GCA_036000845.1 Burkholderiales bacterium | reverse complement strand
CGCCGAGTCCGGAGCGCACATAAGGAGGAGCCGACGCAGAGCGCCCGCTCAGGGCGGAGCAGGTTCCGTCGGCCTTGGCCGGGGGATGCGACCCGGAGTCGCTCGCATTGCACGCCGATCATGTACGCTCGTTGGGACGCCTACGCGGTCACATCCCCGGAGGGGCCCCTGTTTCCGCGCTCCGGCGTCCCTAGCAGTCATCCGCACCGGGCGCAACGCGCGTCGTGAGACTTATGCAGAGCTTCCCTAGTAATCGGCCGCTACACCTTCGACAGGCCGCGCGCCAAGTCGGCCTTGATGTCCGAGACGGCTTCCAGGCCCACCGCTACGCGCAGCAAGCCCTCGCCAATTCCCGCCGCCTTGCGCGCCTCCGGCGTGATGCGCCCGTGCGTGGTGCTGGCCGGATGGGTGATCGTGGTCTTGGTATCGCCGAGGTTCGCGGTGATGGAAATCAACTGGGTCGAATCCACCACTTTCCACGCCGCTTCACGCCCGCCCTTCACATCGAAGGAGACGATCCCGCCGCCGCTCTTCTGCTGGTGCATCGCCAGCGCATGTTGCGGATGCGAAGCCAGTCCCGGGTAATAGACGCGTTCGACTTTCGGGTGCTGCTCCAGCCACTGCGCCAGCTCAAGGGCCCCCTTGGAGTGCGCCTGCATGCGCAGGCCGAGCGTCTCCAGGCCCTTCAGGATTACCCAGGCATTGAATGGCGACAGCGTCGCACCGCAACTGCGGAGGAAAGTGATCATGCCATCGAAAATCAGCTCGCGCCTGCCCAGCACCGCGCCACCGAGCACGCGGCCCTGGCCATCCAGATACTTGGTCGCGGAATGCATGACTATGTCGGCCCCGAGTTCGAGCGGCCGCTGCAGCACCGGGCTGCAGAAGCAGTTGTCCACCACCAGCAGCGCACCATGCCGGCGCGCCACAGCGGCCAATGCCGCCACATCGGAAATCTCGGTCAGCGGATTAGAGGGTGTTTCCAGGAACAGCAACCGCGTGTTCGGCCGTATCGCCTGTTCCCATGCAGCTATGTCGGCCGCCGGCACGAACGTGGTGTCGATACCGAAGCGCTGCATCATGTTGCCGAACAACTGCACGGTCGCGCCGAAAATGCTGCGTGAAGAGACAATATGGGTGCCGGCTTTCATCAGCGACATCACGCAGCCCAGGATCGCCGACATGCCGGATGCGGTGGCTACGCAGCACTCCGCCCCCTCCAGCGCGGCGAGGCGCTCCTGCAACGCGCTCACCGTGGGGTTGGTGTAGCGCGAGTACACCATGCCCGGGTCCTCGCCGGAAAAACGCGCCGCTGCCTCGGCCGCGTCCTTGAAGACGAAGCTCGACGTCAGATACAGCGCTTCCGAATGTTCGTTGAACTGGCTGCGGTGTATGCCCGCGCGCACCGCCAGCGTGTCCAGTTCCAGTTCGTCCCACCTCATTTCATGGTCCCGTTCGTGTTGCGCGCCGCACTCGCGGCAGCCGGAAAAAAGAAAACCCGCTTGAGCTTTCGCTAAGCGGGTCCGGAATCCGACGCACGCTTTAGCAGTATTTGTTACGCGCCCGCAAGCTGTTCGTCAAATCGGCGCGAAATCACACGCTACTCCGGGCGCCCGAGGCTGTCAATCGCCGGTGCCGGGGGGGATGAGAGGTCTATTCGGCAGTCGCCAGGTTCAGGTCCAGTTGGGTGACATTGGCCTCGCGGCGCGACAACTCGCCGTCGTTGCGCTGCGCCTCGATGTCGGCAAGGTACTCCGGCGTGATATCGCCGGTGACATAGACGCCGTTGAAGCACGAGGTCTCGAAATGCTCGATCTTCGGATTGACCGAGCGCACGTCGTCGATCAACGCATCCAGATCCTGGTAAATCAGGCGGTCGGCGCCGATCTCGCGGGCGATCTCGTCGTCGGTGCGGCCGGTGGCGATGAGTTCGCGCGAGGTCGGCATGTCGATCCCGTACACGTTGGGATAGCGCACCGGCGGAGCCGCGGACGCGAAATAGACCTTGCGCGCGCCGGCGTCGCGCGCCATCTGCACGATCTCCCGGCTGGTGGTGCCACGCACGATCGAATCGTCCACCAGCATCACTTTCTTGCCCTTGAATTCCATGCCGATGGCGTTCAGTTTCTGGCGCACCGATTTCTTGCGCACTTCCTGGCCCGGCATGATGAAGGTGCGGCCGATATAGCGGTTCTTGATGAACCCTTCCCGGTAAGGCAGCCCGAGATTCTCGGCAAGTTCCATCGCCGAGGGGCGGCTGGAATCCGGAATCGGGATCACCACGTCGATGTCCAGTTCGCGATATTCGCGCTTTATCTTCTCGGCCAGGCTTGCGCCCATGCGCATGCGCGTCTCGTACACCGAAATGCCGTCGATCACCGAGTCGGGGCGGGCCAGGTACACGAACTCGAAAATACAGGGATTATGCTGGGGATTCGCCGCGCACTGGCGGCTGTAGAAGTTGCCGTCGTAATCGATGAATATCGCCTCGCCGGGTGCCACGTCGCGCACCCGCTCGAAGCCCAGCGTATCGAGCGCCACGCTCTCCGAGGCCACCAGGTATTCCGCGCCTTTTTCCGGCTTTGCCACGCCCACCACCAGTGGGCGGATACCGTAAGGATCGCGGAACGCCAGCAGCCCGTAACCGGAGATCATCGTCACCACCGCGTAAGCGCCGCGACAGCGGCGGTGCACGCCGGACACCGCCTGGAAGATGGTCGGCGGATCGAGCTGGTAGCCGTTGGCGGCCTCCTGCAGCTCGTGCGCGAGCACGTTGAGCAGCACTTCCGAGTCGGAATCGGTGTTGACGTGGCGCAGGTCCGCGCGGAACAGATCGCGCTTGAGTTGCTCGGCGTTGGTGAGGTTGCCGTTGTGGCCGAGCACGATGCCGAACGGGGAATTCACGTACAGCGGCTGGGCTTCGGCGAAGGAGGCGGCGGATCCCGCGGTGGGATAACGGCAGTGGGCGATGCCGATGTTGCCGACCAGGTGCCGCATGTCGCGGGTGCGGAAAACGTCACGGACCAGGCCGCCGCCCTTGTGCATCTGGAATTTGCTGCCTTCGGCGGTGACGATTCCGGCGGCGTCCTGACCCCTGTGCTGCAACACCTGCAGCCCGTCATAGAGGAGCTGGTTCACCGGCGATTTGGCTACAACGCCCAGAATTCCACACATGGTTCAGGCCTCCACACCCACTGGCACCGGCCCGGCAGCCGGAGCAATGCAGGCGCAAGTATAGTCTAATCCGCTCATTCGAAGCTGACCCTGCGGGCCACGTCGCGCGGCAGCCAGGGCGTTACCCACAGCGCCGCCGCCTCCAGAGGCGCCGACAAAAGCGCATCGCGCCAGTAAGGCTCGCGCGGCGCCGAGGTCATCCCGCCGAGCAGCACGACGGTCACAGCGATCACCAGGCCGCGCAACAATCCGAACGCCGCGCCTAGCATCCGGTCCGAGGCGGTAAGGCCCGCGACTTTCACCAGGTGCACGATCAGCATGCCGGTGAGGCTGAACACCAGCAGGCTGGTGAGCATGACCACGATGAAACCGAACATCAACCGCATTCCAGGATTGGTCACCGAATCCGGCAGCCAGGTCGCGGTAAATCCCGCCAATTCCTTGGCAATCCAGAATGCCCCGATCCACGAGGCCAGCGCCAGCACTTCACGCACCATTCCGCGCCAGATGCTTATCCCCACCGATACCGCTACGATCGCGATGACGATGAGGTCGAAAACCGTCATCGGGAACGGTTCACTCCCCGGTGAAGCGGGTAGATGGTCATTGTGGGACGGAGATTCAAGCGCGGCTTTCGCATAAGCCCCGGCCTGCGAGCTCAGTCACCCTGCCGTACCACGGTTGCATCGCCGATCACCAGCTTCAGAGCGCGCATGCGCTGGCGCGCCTTTTCGGCCGCTTCGCGTGAGTCGTAGGGACCCACGCGCACCCGCGTCCTGTCGCCGCTGGAACTCTTGGTGACCTCGGTGTAGGCCTTGAATTTGTTTTCCTGAAGCTTGCGCTGCAGCGCCCGGGCGTTTGCGGCATTGGAAAAGGCGCCCAGTTGCACCACGTAATCTTCATCAGCGGCTTGCTGCACCGGTGCCGGCCTGGGTTCGGGCTTGGGCGTCTCGGCCTTCGGCACTGTTACCGGCGCAGCCTCGGTCTTGGCGGGGGGAACGACGGGACTCGAGGGGGCAACGGCGGTTGGCGCCGTAGTTGCGGGCTGGGAGGATGAATCGCGGCCGGGTAGCGGCGGAATAGTGATGGCTATGTCCTGGTTCAGCGGCTTCGGCTCGCTGTCGAGAAACATAGGCAGAAACACCACGACCAGAAGCACCAATGCTATGGCCCCCACCAGCCGTCGCCGAGCACGTTTCTTCAGTTGCAGTTCTTCGTCGCTAATCGCTTTCGCCATATCGTTGTTGATCGGCGCCGGATTCACCCGCGCGCTGCCAGCACCGCACCCACCGTGTAAAAGGAGCCAAACACCAAAATTTTATCATTTTGGCCGGCCGACCTGATTGCATGTTGATACGCGCCGACCGGGGTGTCGAACATTGCCACCGGCACGCCGATCAGCGCCGCTGCCAGCGCCTGCCGGACTCGTTCGGCGTCGGCACCGCGAGGGCCGGAGAGACCGGCGACAAGCCACTCGTCCACCTCGTCCCGAATCGCTGCCGCCACGCCTTCGATGTCCTTGTCCCTGAGCATCGCGAACACAGCAATCGTCCTGCCGCCGCGCGGCAGCCGGCGCAGACTCGATGCCAGTGCACGGGCAGCATGCGGATTATGGCCGACATCGAGGATGACCATGGGCCGGCCGGGCAATACCTGAAAGCGCCCCGGCAACTGCACGTCCAGCAACCCGCGCCGGATTGCGCCCATATCCACCGGCAACCGGTCCTTCAGTTGCTCCAATGCGGACATAGCCGTTGCGGCGTTGCCGAGCTGGTAATCGCCACGCAGCGCGGGGTATGGCAGCGCCGAACGCCTGCCCAGCGCGCTCCAGAACTGCCATTGATTCGGATCGGCGACGAAACCGTAGTCGCGGCCGATCAGCTGCAGCTTTGCCCCGACTTCCGCCGCGCGCCCGAGCAGCCCGGCAGGCGCATCCCCCTCGCCGCAGATCGCCGGCCGGCCGGCACGGAAAATCCCGGCCTTCTCGGCTCCGATGCTGTCCCGGCTGTTGCCGAGGAATTCCATGTGATCGAAATCCACGCTGGTCACCACGGCACAATCAGAATCGAATGCATTGACCGCGTCCAGCCTGCCACCCAGGCCGACTTCGAGGACGGCAATGTCGACCCGCTCGCGGATGAAAACGTCCATCGCCGCCAAGGTGCCGAACTCGAAGTAAGTGAGCGAGACTTCGCCGCGCGCCTGCTCGATGCGCGCAAACGCCGGCACCAGTGCCTCGTCCGCCGCTTCGCGCCCCTGCACCCGCACCCGCTCGTTGTAACGCAGCAGGTGCGGCGAAGCGTAGACGCCGGCCTTGTAACCGGCGTTGGAAAAAATGCTCTCCAGCATCGCGCACACCGAGCCTTTGCCGTTGGTGCCGGCCACTGCAACGATCGGGAAAGCGGGGATCAGGGCGAGACGATCGCGCACGCGCGCAACGCGATCCAGTCCCATGTCGATCGCGGAGGGATGGATGCGCTCGAGGTGGGAAAGCCAGTCGGAAAGCGACTGCGGCGCTGTGGCCCGATCGATGGACACGTCGAGTGCCGGCCCGCGGGAGCCGGTCAGGGTAGGAAAGTGCTATGCCGCCGGAGCGCGCATCAGCAGCGTGATCAGGCTGGCGAGTTTGTCGCGCAACAGCCTGCGATCGACGATCATGTCGATGGCGCCATGCTCGAGCAGGAACTCGGCACGCTGAAAGCCCTCCGGCAATGTCTGGCGCACGGTCTGTTCGATCACCCGCGGGCCAGCGAATCCGATCAAGGCCCCAGGCTCGGCGATTACCACGTCGCCGATCATGGCAAAGCTTGCCGACACGCCGCCCATTGTCGGATCGGTGAGAACCGAGATGAACGGCAATCTTGCCCTGGAAAGCTGGGTGAGCGCGGCGGTGGTCTTGGCCATCTGCATCAGCGACATCAGACCTTCCTGCATGCGCGCACCGCCGCTCGCGGCAAAGCAGACGAAGGGCAGATTCTGTTCGCAACAGCTCTGCACGCCGCGCACGAAGCGCTCACCCACCACTGAGCCCATCGACCCGCCCAGGAAGCGGAACTCGAAGGACGCGACCACCAGCGGCACGTTCTTGATCGAGCCCTGAACCACCACTAAAGCGTCATCCTCTTCGGTTTCGGCCTTGGCCTGCTCGAGGCGCTCGGTGTAGCGCTTGCTGTCCACGAACTTAAGGAAGTCGATGGGTCCGACCTCCGCGCCGATTTCGAACTGGCCTTCGGGGTCGAGCGTGAGGTCGATGCGTTCGCGGGCGGTTAGCCGGTTGTGGTGGCCGCATTTGGGACAAACGTTGAGGTTCTTGTCCAGATCGGCGCGATAGAGCACCGTTTCGCAGACCTCGCATTTGCTCCACAGCCCTTCCGGCACGGCCTTTTTGACGGCGCCGGCGCTGCGCTTGATCTTCGGCGGAAGCAGCTTCTGCAACCAGCTCATCCACGTCCCCCCGTGACTTGAGGAACTCGCAACTGCGAGTGCGATTCAACTGCGCGTTTCGAAGACGTACTCACGTACCGTCCATGGCACGACGGATGCCCCCAAGCAGTGTCGAAAGATTGTCGAGCACCTGGTCGGGGCCCGAGGATTCGATCTCCTGCACCAGGCGGCTGCCGATCACCACCGCGTCGGAAATCGCGGCGATCGCCTTGGCGGTCTGCGCATCGCGGATTCCGAAGCCCACGCCGATGGGAAGCCGGATGTGCGAGCGGATCTGCGGGAGCTTGGCCGTGACCTGCTGCAAATCGAGGTGCGCGGCGCCGGTCACGCCCTTGAGCGACACGTAGTATATGTATCCCGTCGCCATGCGACCGACCTGTTCCATGCGGCTGTGTTCCGACGTCGGCGCCAGCAAGAAAATCGAATCGATGCCACGGGCTTTCAGCAGATCGGTCAGCGGCTTGCTTTCCTCGGGCGGATAGTCGACCACCAGCACCCCGTCCACGCCTGCCGCCTGCGCCGCTTCTGCGAAAGCTGCATATCCCATCGCCTCGATCGGATTGGCATAACCCATCAACACGACCGGGGTCTTGCGATTGGTGGTGCGGAATTCGCGCACCATGCCGAGCACATGTTTCATTCCTACGCCGTGCTTGAGCGCGCGCTCGCTGGAGCGCTGGATTATCGGCCCGTCGGCCATCGGATCGGAAAACGGCACGCCCAGTTCGATGATATCCGCGCCGGCGCCAACCAGCGCGTGCATGATCGGCACGGCCATCGCCGGATTGGGGTCGCCGGCGGTGACGAAGGGGATCAACGCCTTCTTTCCCTGCGCATGGAGTTTCTTGAACGTGTCTGGAATGCGCGACATGTTTAGGCAAGTCGGAAGGATGAGGGATGAAGGCGGAAGTGAAAAACCGTGGTTAGCTTCATCCTTGGTGGTTACAGTTTCAGACCCGAGCGTTCGGCGACGGTATTCATGTCCTTGTCGCCACGGCCGGAAAGATTCACCAGCAACACCTGTTCCTTGGGAAGCGTGGGCGCAAGCTTCATCGCGTACGCCACTGCGTGCGCGGACTCGAGCGCCGGCATGATGCCCTCCATCCGGGTCAGCGTGTGAAAGGCGTTGAGCGCCTCGTCATCGGTGATCGAGACATACTCGGCGCGGCCGCTGTCCTTGAGCCACGCGTGTTCCGGGCCCACACCCGGATAGTCGAGACCGGCGGAAATCGAATGCGTCTCGACGATCTGGCCGTTCTCGTCCTGGATCAGATAGGTGCGATTGCCGTGCAGCACGCCGGGTTTGCCGGCGCACAGCGTTGCCGCGTGCTTGCCGGATGCGAGGCCCAGTCCGCCGGCTTCGACACCGATCAGTCGCACCGATTTGTCCTCGATGTAGGGATAGAACGCGCCCATGGCGTTCGAACCGCCGCCGACGCAGGCGAGGATCGCGTCCGGCTGGCGGCTGATCGCTTCCGGCATCTGGGTGCGCAGCTCGCGCCCGACGACCGAATTGAAATCGCGCACCATCATTGGGTAGGGATGCGGGCCGGCAACAGTGCCGATGATATAGAAAGTGCTCTCGACGTTGGTGACCCAGTCGCGCATCGCTTCGTTGAGCGCATCCTTCAGCGTCCTCGAGCCGCTTTCCACCGGCACTACTGTGGCGCCCAGCAGCTTCATGCGGAACACGTTCATCGACTGGCGCTTGATGTCCTCCGATCCCATGTACACCACGCACTCCATGCCGTACCGCGCCGCGACGGTAGCGGCGGCCACGCCATGCTGACCGGCGCCGGTTTCGGCGATCACCCGCTTCTTGCCCATGTGCTTGGCGAGCAGCGCCTGGCCGATGGTGTTGTTGATCTTGTGCGCGCCGGTGTGATTCAGGTCTTCGCGCTTGAGCCAGATTTGCGCGCCGCCCGCATGCTGGGACAGGCGCTTGGCGTGATACACCGGGCTGGGACGGCCGACGTAGTGTTTGAGTTCGTACTCGAATTCGGCGACGAACCCGGCGTCGTTGCGCATGCGTTCATACTGCGTGCGTAACTCGTCGAGCGCGTGCATCAGCGTCTCCGCGACGAATATGCCGCCGTACGGTCCGAAATGGCCCTTGGCGTCGGGAAGGTTGTAAGCCTTTAGGGCCTCATACATCTGCATCTCTCACTCCTCGCATGAAGGCGGCAATCTTGGCCGCGTCCTTTATTCCTTTTGCGGCCTCGACACCGCTGCTTACATCGACCGCCCACGGACGCACGCGGCGCACGGCGTCGCCCACGTTGTCGGGATCGAGCCCGCCGGCAAGGATCAGCGGAAGGGGAAGCTTGGCCGGGACCATCGACCAGTCGAATGTGGATCCGGTGCCGCCTCGGCTGCCCTCCACGAACGCGTCGAGCAGAATGCCTTTGGCGGCGCGATGACGGGCGGCGTATTGTAGCAAATCCACTCCCGGCCCGACCCTGGCAACCTTGATGTAGGGCACGCCGAATCGAACGCAAAAATCGGGCGTCTCGTCGCCGTGAAACTGCAGCAGCTGCGGCCCGACTTCGTCGAGCACGCGCTCAACTTCCGCCGGCTGCGGATCGATGAACAACGCCACTGGCGTAACGAATGCCGGCAGCGCCTCGACGACCTTGCGCGCGACCGCGGTCGACACCCTCCGCGGACTTTCGGCGGCGAAGATCAGGCCGATCGCATGCGCGCCGGCGTGCGCGGCGGCAAGGGCATCTTCGACACGGGTAATGCCGCAGATCTTGACCGCTGTGGCCATCCCGATTCAGAACTCCTGAAAATTATTCTGCCGCGAGCAATGTTTCTTCGAGGCTGGCAATGTCCGGATCCGACGGTAGCGCCCAGGACGCATCGTATTCTACCGCCGCAAGGTAAAGTCCCGAGGCTGCAAATGTCGGTGCGGCACGATTGCGATCGCGGCTTTCCAGCACTTCGCCGATCCAGGCGGAGGGCTGTCTGCCGCTGCCGACATAGACCAGCGATCCCACGATGTTGCGCACCATGTGCTGCAGGAAGGCGTCGGCGGCAAACTCAAAACGAATCAGGTCGCCGCGGCGGCAGATCTCGAGTTGGCGCAGCGTCTTAACCGGCGTCTTCGCCTGGCATTCGGCGGCACGGAAGGCGCTGAAATCATGCTCGCCGATCAGGCTTTGCGCGGCCTGCCGCATCGCCCATTCATCCAGGTGCCGGTAGAACCAGCCCACGCGCGCCCGAAGGAGCCCCGGGCGCTGTGCCCGGTTGAGCAGCCAATAGACGTAGCGCCTGCCGGTGGCGGAAAAACGTGCGTGGAAATCCGGGCTCACTGCGCGCGCCCAGTTCACCGCGATGGCATCGGGCAGCAGCGCGTTGCCGCCCCGGATCCATGCGGTCGGCGGACGCTCCACATCAACGTCGAAGTGCACCACTTGTGCGAGCGCGTGCACGCCGGCGTCGGTGCGCCCGGCGCACACCGTTTCGATGTTCTTGCCCGCCACTTCCGACAGTGCGCGCTCGAGCGCATCCTGCACCGCGCAGCCGTCCGGCTGGGTCTGCCAGCCGCAGAACGCAGCGCCGTCGTATTCGAGTCCGAGAGCAATTCTCAAAGCGCGGGTCCCGAAGCGGTTGCCGGGTGCAGCAAAAACGCTGCGGATCAATCGACAGTGGAATTGTGCAGCAAGGCGCCGCCACGGGAAACGGCCGCGGCGGAAAGGACGGCTTCAGGAATCGAGGTTGGCAAGCACCGTCTGCGCAGCAGCTTTCTGTTCGGCGTCGCCTTCCTTGAGCACTTCTTTGAGGATTTCGCGCGCACCGTCCTTGTCGCCCATTTCCTGGTAGGCCTTGGCCAGGTCGAACTTAGTCTGCACGTCATACCAATGATCATCCTTGCCCGCAGCTGAAAGCTGGGGAGAGGTATCGGTGCCCAGATCGAGGTTGATGCCGGACAAATCGATTTCCTGCACGGCGCCGGAACCGGCCTTGGGCTCGCCCGGCGCTTCGAGCGACGTGCTGCTCATGTCGAAGTCCAGTCCGCCCGCAGCGGCTTTGGGTTCCTCGGCCGCAGGCACCGAGGTAGACGGGGCGGCAAGGGCGTTGAGGTCGAAATCGAAATCGATGGAATTGCCTTCCGGCTTTTTCGACGCCTCGGTTTCCTCGGCCGCGGTTCCTGCCGGCGGCAACTCGACGCTGAAATTCATCGTCGGCGCCGCACCGGGTCGCAGAATGGTGGTGTCCTCATGAGGCTCGAACGCCGAGGGGTCGATGACCTGAGTCTTGTCCAACTGCCTGCCGTCGTCGCCTAGATCGATGTCGGTGGTCGTAGTGGCGTTCGGGTCCTCGAAGCCGATGTTGAAATCGACATTGTCGGCGGCACTAAAAGTCGCGACGGCTCCCCCAGCCGCGGCCTCGCCACCGATGGGCCGGCCGTTCGCGTAACGCGGATTGTCCGGATCGATCTGGTAACCCAGTCTGACGGCCTGCTCCCACAAATCTCCGCTGCCGCCCGTTCCCTTCTGCAGTTCGCGCGCCATTTGCTCGAACGCCTTGGTGTCCTTGCGATTGGCAAAAATCTGCAGCAGCTTGAGGTGGATTTCGTGGCGCGTGGGAAAAGCCGCGAGTGCTTCCTTCAGCAGATCCTCCGCCTGGGCATCGCGACCGTAGGCAAGGAAAATCTCCGCCTCCGCGACCGGATCGACTTCCTCCGCAATGTCCTTGGCCGCGCGCGCGCTGGCCGCGCTCAGGTCGGTGTCAGCGCTGTTGAAAGCAGGCGACGAGTACGCAGCGCCGACTACCGGCGCAGGGCCAGCTTCTTCGGCGTCAGCTTTCGATTCTCGGCGGCGTTTGACGGCACGCACCGCGAGCGCGCCGATCAGCACCAGCACCCCTACTCCGGCAGCGAGATAGGTGGGTTGCTCCAACACCCGATCCATTAGGCTGGGCTCGGGTACCGGTGGCGGCGCCGGTCTGGGCGCGGGTTTGGGTGGCGGGGCGGGCTGGGACGGCGGCGCGGTCTCGGTTTTCGGTTGCGGCGTCACCGGAGCAGGCGGCGTCTGCGCCGGGGCCGGTTTGGCCTCGGGTGCCGGTGCGGGCGCAACCGGTGCTGTCGGTTCCGGCTTTGCGGCCGGCGTCGGCACAGCCTGAGCCGGGGCTGGCTGTGTCGGGGTGGCCGCAGCCGGCGGAGCGGCCGGTTTCTGCAGGTCGGCCATGCCCTTGTTCTTGATCTCCAGCAACGCCTGCAGGTCCTTGATGGTCTTCTCGAGCTTGCCTACGCGTTCGTTGGCATCCTTGACTGCCTTGTCGCGCGCCACCAGTTCTTCTTCCAGTGCACGCACGCGGGCCTGGCCCGCCTTTGCGTCTCCGGCAGGAGCACCGGCTGTGGACGCAGCGGCGGGTTCGCCCTGTGAAAGCTTCAGCACTTCCTTCGGCTGTTCCTTCGCCGCCGCGGCCTTATCCTCGACCTTTGCTGTAATTTTTCCAGCGGCTGCCTGCTGGGCCGGCTCCGCCGCCAGCGTACTTTCCCCCGCCTTGACCGCCAGTTGCTCTCGGTATGCATTCCAATCGCGGGCCTGCACCAATACTTCCTTGCGCGCGTCGGCCGCCGAGACGCTGGAGTACTGATCCGGCGACGGCAGCTTAATGATCTTTCCGGTCTTCAGCCGGCTCATATTCTTGCCGGAGAAGGCACCCGGATTGCCCCGGAACAACAACACCAGCATTTGATCCAGGCTCACATCGGCAGGTTTCGTGGCGAGCGCGATCTTGCCCAGCGTGTCGCCGCGCTTCACCGGACCATAACTTTCACCTGAGGGAGCGCTCGTTGCAGCGCTGCTGCGCGACGTGCTGTTTACATTCGACTCGGTGAGGAAAGTCGCCATCGGACCGCCGATGGTTTCCACTGGTGCCGACACGGCGGGCTCGGCAACGGCCGGCGCTTCGGCAGCCGCAGGCGCTTCAGACACGGCAGGAGCCTCCGCAGCAGGTGCTTCTGATGCGGGAGCTTCTGCAGCAGGAGCCTCCTGGGAAGGCGCCTCAGCGGCGGGCGCCTGTGCAGGCGGTTCTGCAATTGGCTCGGGCTGCGGCTCCGGCTTCGGCGGGGCAGCCCGCACCTGGGCTTCGGCGGCCTCTTGCCGGGCGCGTTCGGCGATCAGCGACGGCGGATCGAGCAGCGCGGTGAACTCGCGGCTGATCCTGCCGGAAGACCAGGACAATTCCACCAGCAACTCGAGGAAGGGCTCGTTGACCGGCTGACTGGTCGTCAGCCGTACGAAGGGCTCACCGTTCGCACGCTTTGCGATGCTGACCTTCGCGTTGTCGAGCGCGTTCGAGTAAACCAGTCCGGCACGACCGAACGCCTCCGGACTGGCGAGACGCGCAGCGAGCGAACCGATTTCTTTTTTCTCGGCGAACAACTCGATCTCCGCGTTGAGCGGTTCACCGAGCGCCGATGTGACGTTGAGCTTGCCTAGACCTGCTCCGTGCGCTACTGCAGAGACAGCGAGCAACGACGCGGCGAGGATCCATGCGCGAAGAGACGTTATGCCCAAGGCGCCCACCCTGATCGTTTTTGTATAAAGGGTAATTAAAATAACATCATGGATTTAGAGATGCAAGCTCAACTTTCCTCTTACATTCTCCGGTAACCCAAGACTTTTTCGATCAATTTTGCAGTATTTCCCTTGGGCAGGCTTCGGCATACCGTCACTGTTCGAGCAGGATTCGCAACATGCGACGCAGCGGTTCCGCTGCGCCCCACAGCAACTGGTCGCCCACGGTAAATGCAGCGAGGTACTCGCCGCCCATTGGCAGTTTGCGCAATCGTCCGATCGGCACCGTGAGCGTGCCGGTGACCGCCGCCGGCGTCAACTCTCGAATCGAGGCCTCACGCTGATTGGGCACCACCTTCGTCCACTGATTCGCTGACGCCAGCAGGCTTTCGATTTCGTCGAGCGGCAGGTTCTTCGTCAGCTTGATGGTGAGCGCCTGGCTGTGGCAGCGCATTGCGCCTACGCGAACGCACACGCCGTCGATCGGAACCGGATTTGATTCTCGTCCCAGGATCTTGTTGCCTTCCGCCTGGGCTTTCCATTCCTCGCGGCTCTGGCCGTCGCCGAGGTCCTTGTCGATCCACGGTATCAGGCTGCCAGCCAGCGGCAGCCCGAAGTGCTCGCTCGGCAATGCGCGGCTGCGCAGCGCGTCGCTGACCTTGCGGTCGATTTCCAGAATCGAGGAGGCCGGATCTTCGAGCAGCGACTTTGCGGCGCCATGGAGGTAGCCCATCTGCGACACCAGCTCGCGCATGTTTTGGGCGCCGGCACCGGAGGCGGCCTGATAGGTCATTGCCGTCATCCACTCCACCACCCCGGCCTTGAACAGCCCGTGCATGCCCATCATCATCAGGCTGACAGTGCAGTTGCCGCCGATGTAATTCCGAACACCCAGCGTAAGCGCCTTTCTGATCACGTCGAGATTGACCGGATCGAGGATGATCACGGCATCCTCCCGCATGCGCAGCGCCGAGGCGGCATCGATCCAGTAGCCCTTCCAGCCGTCGGCGCGCAACTTCGGGTAGATATCGTTGGTGTATTCGCCGCCCTGGCAGGAAACGATCACCTGCATTGCCTTCAGTTCCTTCAGGTCGGCGGCGTTCCTGAGCGACGGCACGTCCTTGCCGATGTCCGGGCCCTTGGCTCCGGGTTGCGAGGTGGTGAAGAAAACCGGATCGATGTGATCGAAGTCGCGCTCCTCGCGCATGCGCTGCATCAGCACCGAACCGACCATGCCGCGCCAGCCGACCAGCCCCACCCGCCTGATCGCGGCATTCGTTCCGGTGCGGCGTGCGGAAACCACCGCCGCTTCACTTGAATTCATTGCCCCTCCCTCCTGTCATGCCTGCAACGCCGCCACCACGGAATCGCCCATTTCCTCGGTCCCGACCTTCCTGGTCCCGGCTTCGTGAATGTCGGCAGTCCGATAGCCCTGCTTGAGCACGCGCCTGACCGCGGCCTCGATGCGCGCGGCGAGCGCCTCCTGGTTGAAGGTATAGCGCATCATCATCGCGGCCGAAAGAATCGTCGCGAGCGGATTGGCCACGTTCCTGCCGGCGATGTCCGGAGCGGAGCCGTGGATCGGCTCGTACAAACCCTTGTTGCCCGCATCCAGCGAAGCCGAGGGT
>DASYUW010000076.1:0-4535 GCA_036000845.1 Burkholderiales bacterium | reverse complement strand
GCGCAATGATCATCCTGCTGCTGCCGCGGACCCAGAAGGTGGTGGCGGCGTCTGCCGTCGCCAAGTAGAAGGGATCGCGCCGGCCTGTCGCTTATTTCTTGAAGCAAATTGAAAAGCCCGCCACTTGGCGGGCTTTTTTTTTGGCAATGGCGACCGGCAGCCGGTTGATCCAGGTCAAAGCCTGCGAATCTGAAGGCGAATAGCATGCATTTTGTTGCATTCGATCCCCTGTAAACGAAAGGGAATGACATGAAAGCGAACGTAGGAAACACGGATCGCGTAATCCGCATTGCCGCCGGCATTCTGATTCTGAGCACGGTTTTTCTGCTGGAAGGCAACTTACGCTGGTTCGGCCTGATCGGCATCGTTCCGCTTGCCACCGGCCTCATCCGCTGGTGCCCCGCTTACAGCATTTTGGGAACGAACACCTGCGGGACGGGAAGCAAGACGGCATAATCAGGCAGTCTCCGGGCGGGCCGCGGAGAACAGACTCCGCGGCCCGCACTTTTTCCAACGCCCGGATTGACTATCGAAATCAGCCCGTGCGCGAGTGGTTCAGAATAACGCCGACATGTCAGCAGACGCTGCCGCAATCCAGGCAATGACCGCTTCCGCGGAGGAGGGCAACTGCTATCACTGCGGCCTGCCGATTCCTGCCGGGTCCCGCTATCGTGTGCCCATCGGGGACGCGCTGCGCGCGATGTGCTGCGCCGGCTGCGAGGCTGTCGCGCAGGCGATCGTGAATGCGGGGCTGGCCGATTACTACGAGAAGCGCGACAGGTTCCCCGGCTCGCCGCGCGAAGCGCTGCCGGAAGCCGCCTCTGACCTGGCGGTGTTCGACCGCGAGGAAATCCAGAAGGGCTTCGTCACCCGTCCCGGCGAGCACGAGCGCGAGGCGGCGCTCATTCTCGAGGGCGTAACTTGTCCGGCCTGCATCTGGCTGAACGAAACGCATCTTGCACACCTGTCCGGCGTAACCGCGGTGCACATCAACTACACCACGCGGCGCGCCCGTGTGCGCTGGGACGCGGAGCGCACCCGTCTTTCGGTCATCCTCGAAACCATCCGCGCGATCGGTTATCGCGCCTACCCCTACGACATCAGAGCGCTGGAGGACAGCCGGCGGCGGGAGAGTCGCAGCGCGCTTCTGAGGCTGGCGGTGGCGGGACTCGGGATGATGCAGGTGATGATGTACGCAGTGCCGGCGTACGTGGCCGGCGAGGGCGACATGAGCCGCGACATCGAGAGCCTCATGCGCTGGGCCGGTTTTCTGCTGACGGTCCCGGTCGTTCTCTATTCTTCCGCGCCATTCTTCCGCGGTGCGTTGCGCGACTGGCGGGCGCGGCGCGTCGGCATGGACGTACCGGTGGCACTCGGCATCGCCATCGCGTTTGCGGCGAGCACGGTCGCAACCGTTTCCGGCCGGGGCGCGGTGTACTTCGATTCGGTGGCGATGTTCGTGTTCTTCCTGCTTGGCGGCCGCTATCTGGAACTGCGCGCGCGGCAGAGCGCGGCCGAATACCTGGAGTACCTGTCACGGGCAATGCCGGCGGTGGCGAGCCGGCTGGTGAATTTTCCGCTGTGCATGAACACGGAGGTGATTGCCGCTGCGGCACTCACGGTCGGTGACCAGGTGCTGGTGCGGCCCGGGGAGAATTTTCCTGCGGACGGCCGGGTCGAACAGGGCGATACCGAGGTGGACGAGTCGCTGCTGACCGGCGAAAGCCACCCTGTGGCGAAGACAGAAGGCTCGCGGGTGATCGGCGGGTCGGTCAACCGCGGTCATCCGGTTGCCGTGACGGTGGAGCGCATCGGAGCGGACAGCACGTTGTCCGGAATCGTCCGACTGATGGAACGCTCGACGCAGGAGCGCCCGCGCATCCAGGAAATTGCCGATCGGATTGCCGTCCGCTTTGTCGCTTTCATCCTCGCCGTCGCCGCGGTAACGACGATTTACTGGCTGCTGACGGAACCGGCGCGCGCGCTGCCGGTGGCGGTAGCGGTGCTGGTCGTGACTTGCCCGTGCGCGTTGTCACTTGCCACACCCACCGTGCTTGCGGTGGCCACTGCGGCGATGGCAAGGCTCGGGCTGATCGTGACCCGCGGTCATGCGATAGAAACGCTGGCGCGGGCCGATTGCTTCGTGTTCGACAAGACCGGCACGCTGTCCGAAGGCCGCTTGAGCGTTGCCGAGGTAGGGACGCTGGGCGGTTTCGACCGGAACCAGGCGCTGATGCTGGCGGCAGCGCTGGAACAGGCGTCCGAGCATCCGGCTGCTCGCGCGATCGTGCATGCCGCCGGCCCTCGATCATTGATGGCGCAGGACATCCGCAATGTACCCGGCAGCGGCGTCGAAGGCGTGGTAAACGGCAGGCGGGTGCGTATCGGCCAGCGCCTGTTCGTGTGGGAACTGTCCGGCGCGCCGCCGGAGAAGGATCGTGACGGAAGCGAGACCACCCAGGTCTGGCTGGGCGACGAGCGTGGACCGATTGCGGTTTTCCATCTCAGTGACCGGATCCGCGATGAAGCGCGCGACGTGATTGCCGCACTCGCGCACACTGGGCGCCGTGTCGTCCTGCTGTCGGGAGACAGCGAGGAGGCGGTGCAGGCGGCGGCGCGAACCGCGGGGATCATGGATTACCGCGCCCTGATGACGCCGGAGCAGAAGCGCGCCGCGGTACAGGCCCTGCAGGCACAAGGCGCGGTGGTGGCGATGATCGGCGACGGCGTCAACGATGCGCCGGTGCTGGCGCAGGCACAGGTGTCGGTGGCGATGGGTGGCGGCGCTGCATTGGCGCAGGGCGCAGCCGACATGGTGCTGGTTTCGGCAAGGCTTACGGATCTCGCGCGCGGCATCGCTGCTTCGAAAAAGGCGCTGAACATCGTTCGGCAGAATCTCGCCTGGGCCTTTGCCTACAACATCGTCGTGCTTCCACTTGCCGTGGCCGGCTATGTCACGCCGTGGATGGCGGCGATCGGGATGTCTCTGAGTTCTTTGCTCGTCGTGCTCAATGCGTTGCGCGTCCGCGGCGAGAGGCTAGAGGTGAGAGGCTAGAGGCTAGAGGCGAGAAGCGAGCAGGTATTGCACCCTTCACTTATTTACCCTTCGCTCATTCACTGCCCTTCACACTCACTCATTCACCGTTCCTCTAGCCTCTTGCCTCTAGCCTCTCGCCCCTGTCTTTATGGAAATTCTTTACCTCCTCATCCCGTTGTCGGTCGTGCTGGTGTTCCTGATCGGCGGAATTTTCTGGTGGTCGGTCAGGAGCGGCCAGTTCGACGACCTGGAGGGACCAGCGCACCGGATACTGGATGATGACGACACACCTGAAGAGTGGTGATTGGGTGATTGGGTGATTGAGTGGTTGAGTGATTAAGTGATTGGGTTATTAGGTGATTGAGCGATTGGGTAGGGCCCGAGAATTTTTAATTACTTAATCACTGAATCACTCAATTACTTCATTCGTGCACCCATGAACATGCCGGGCATCTCACAACACTTCCCCTCCGGCTTGACCGAGGCCGAGGCGAAACGGCGGCTGGCGCAGCACGGGCCCAACGAGCTGCCGCGCGGCAAGCGCCGGGACATGCTGCGGATTGCGCTGGAAGTCGTGCGCGAACCGATGCTGCTGCTGCTGGTCGCCGGCGGCACGATTTACCTTGCCGTCGGCGATCTTCACGAAGCGCTGATCCTGCTGGTGTCGGTGTTCGTGGTGATGGGCATCACCATCTATCAGGAACTCAAGACCGAGCGTGCGCTGGAGGCGCTGCGTGATCTGTCCAGTCCGCGCGCATTGGTGGTGCGCGGAGGCGAGGAAAAGCGCATCGCCGGACGCGAGGTCGTGCCGGGTGATCTGGTGCTGCTGCACGAAGGTGACCGAGTGCCGGCCGACGGCGTGTTGGTCGAGTGCAATGAGTTCAGCGCCGACGAGTCGCTTCTCACCGGGGAGTCCCTGCCGGTCTCCAAGCGAGCAGCAACCCCGGAAGTGCGCGAGATGGCGAATCCGGGCGGCGACGAGCAGCCGTTCGTGTTCTCCGGCGCGCTGGTGGTCCAGGGGTACGGAAAGGCGCGCATTCTGGCCACCGGCGCGCAGACGCAGATCGGCCGGATCGGCAAGGCGCTGGAGACGCTGGAAGTGCAGGACACCCCGCTACAGATCCAGACGGCGAGCTTCGTGCGGATTTTCGCCGCGATCGGGCTGCTGCTGTGTTTCGCCGTAGTGGTGCTCTACGGAACGTTGCGCGGCGACTGGCTGGCGGGATTGCTGGCCGGCATCACGCTGGCGATGGCGGTGCTGCCGGAGGAGTTTCCGGTGGTGCTTACGGTTTTCCTCGCGCTCGGCGCCTGGCGCATTTCCCAGAAAAAGGTCCTGACCCGGCGCATGCCGGCGATTGAGACGCTTGGCTCGGCGACCGTGCTGTGCGTGGACAAGACCGGCACGCTCACCGAGAACCGCATGGCGGTGGCGGAACTCGCGGTCGCGGGCCACCATCACGATGCCGCGCGCGGTGTCTTGCCGGCGAACGTGCGGCCG
>DASYUW010000075.1:0-18106 GCA_036000845.1 Burkholderiales bacterium | reverse complement strand
CCAGCATCTACGGCGGCTCCAACGAGATCCAGCGCAACATCATCGCTCAGATGGTTCTCGGGCTCTAAAACTAAAACGCGTGAAACGCAAAGGACGCAAAGGTACGCCAAGGAATTCAATAGCGAAATGCCGCAATGAACTCAACGGACTATGAACTCGAGAAAACTATGCGACTTGGACCCGTTCGCCGTGTGCGTACCCCGATCATGTCTGTTTTGGTTTTCCTTTGCGTACCTTTGCGTCCTTTGCGTTGAAAGAACTTTCTTGAGAGTCGAACATGGATTTTTCACTGACTGAAGAACAGCAGATGCTCAAGGACAGCGTGCAACGCTTCCTGGAGAAGAATTGCAGCTTCGAGCAGCGCCGCAAAATGCTCGCCGAGCGCATGCCGATGAATGCGCAGCTATGGGAAGGGCTGGCGTCGCTGGGCGTGCTCGGCGTGCCGTTCTCGCCGGACTACGGCGGCTTCGGCGGCGGCGGAGTCGAGACCATGCTGGTGATGGAAGCGCTGGGCCGGCATCTTTCGCTCGAGCCCTACCTTGCCACCGTCGTGCTGGCCGGCGGCTGCGTGGATCTCGGCGGCGCCGACTGGCAGAAGAAGATCCTGATCCCGAAGATTATCGACGGCACGATGCTGTTGGCGTTCGCGCATGCCGAACCGAACGCCCGCTTCGAACTCGACCATGTCGAGACCCGCGCAATCCGCGACGGCAACGACTTCGTGCTGGAAGGCGAGAAGACTCTGGTGCTGCACGGCCCGGTGGCGGAGAAGTTCATCGTCTCTGCGCGCACCTCGGGCAATCCGGGCGACACACACGGCGTGACGCTGTTCATCGTCGAGGCCGACGAGGAAAACCTCGGCGGCCAGGAGTACCCACTGTTCGACGGCACGCGTGCGCTCGACCTGCAGCTCGGCGGCGTGAAAGCCGGCCCGGAGTCGGTTATCGGCACACTCGACGCGGCGATGCCGCTGATCGAGGCCGTCGCCGATCGTGCGATGGCGGCTCTGTGTGCCGAAGCCGTCGGCATCATGGATGCGCTGCACACGGCCACTGTCGAGTATCTCAAGACCCGCCAGCAGTTCGGTCAGCCGATCGGGCGCTTCCAGGCACTGCAGCATCGCGCGGTGGACATGCTGATCCATCTCGAGCAGGCGCGTTCGATGGCGGTGCTCGCGGCGTCGCGCATCGATTCACAGAACGTGCGGGAGCGTCGCAAAATCATCGCTGCGGCGAAAGAGATGATCGGTCGGGCGGGGCGCTATGTCGGCCAGCAGGCGATCCAGTTGCACGGCGGCATGGGCATGACCGATGAACTCAACGTCAGCCATTACTTCAAGCGGCTCACCGCGATCGACGTTCTTTTCGGCAACGCGACATATCAGCGGCAGCGCTTCGCGACCATGAAGAACGACCAGCCCGCGGCGCAACTCAAGGCGCCACGTAAATCCTGGGTCAAAATCTAAATTACGTCACCCCAGCCACCAGCTAAACAATAAAAAGGGGATTCCCTGGTGAACCTGTTGCACCCTTGACCGGGACTGGACTGAAGAAAAACGCACCGATCCACACGCCGTCCCGCACCGGGCCTTCGAAAGTCAGGTTCTCGAACATGAATACGCCGTTCATCGTCAGCAGCAGGTGGTGACACGGAAAGCTGAGGTCGCGATCCGGGTTCGGAATCACCTCCACGCCCCAATTGTCAGCCCCGACCAAGCAAGCACCCTTGTCCACTAGCCATTGGGACGCATCAAGTCCCACCCCTGGTTCGCCGTCGTAGTACTTCTTGTTGTCGACTACCATCCACTGATCACCCCAGCCGCAACGCACCAGCGCAACGTCGCCCTCCTTGAAGTCGGATTCGCTTAGCCGTTGGCGGGCAAGCGCGTCTCTGAGGTCCTGTGCGCTAATTTCTTCGCCCCTTTCCAGGTTGCGGCCTTTCAATCCCTTTACGTCGAAGATCACCGCTCGCGTCACAAGCGGCTTGACATGCTCGATGCCAAGCTTCTTCATGCCAAAAGCGCCATGGACCTCGGTGCCGTTGAAACCGTTGTAGTAAAGCTTGCCGGAGCTGTCGTGCGGCCCTTTGGTTTCTACTCCGATGTGAGACAAGCCATCGAACTGAGTTCCAACTTGTCCGATCTCCGCGCAGAGGTATTCTTCATTGGCAATGAGTTTGTTCCGACCCGCAGGTCCGTAAAAAGGCGCGCTGGGAATCTTCAGGTTCCAGCCGCGTGTTCCGAAGAAGGGCATACCCGCTTCGTAGATTCGTCCTAAGCTGTGGACCTTCCCGGCTCTGATCAGGCTAATCGCCTCGAGCACTTTCTGTGAGGTCATGAGATTGGAAGCGCCCGCCTGATCACCTGCGCCCCATCGCGACGGAAACCACTTTTCGGTCATCGGCCAGCCATCTGGAGTGGCGCCCGTTGCTTCCCTGCCACCCAGCGTGCTGGAAGCCAGCGCACCTAATGCCGCTGCCCCCAGGAATCGGCGACGACTGATCTGCTGTGGCTCTTTGTGACCCAACTTTCTCGGCATGACTTTCTCCCTTAATGCCGCCCGGCTACAGCGTGTGCTACCCCCACACTGCACCGAGAAGCGATCGAATACTTCAGCGAAACTGGAATCGTGAAAGTAAAGGCACCCCTCGTGAAGATGTAACGCGTTGTTGGACTGTCATAACGTCAATTATTCAGCGTCGCTATGCTGAATATCCCGCGGGACCAGGGCTCGGTCGGTGAACACCAGCGACAGCGCCACAATTTACCCAAGTCTATTGCTTTGGAATGAAATCGCCCTTCACGTGCTGGTGAATGAACAGAATGCAATCCTCGGATCCAACACATGCGTCGCCGTGCATTCCCATCCCGGGTTGAAACACGTAGGAGCCCGGCGGCAAGTCTTTTTGCTCGCCCCCCTCAAAGGAATGGCGCCAACTTCCCGTCAAGTTCATGCCGTGATAGTCGCCAGTATGGGCGTGAATCGGCGCGACAAATCCGGCCGGCATCTTGAGAAGCATCGCGTACTCGCCCTTACTGCGATCCCCCCAAAGCACGACGATTCTTAGCGGCGACCCGGGTGCCATCTCCCGCCATTCCATTTGATCGGCGGCGCTCATTGTTCCGATTTCTGTACTATCAGCGGCGTAGCTGAGTCCGCTGGCGGCAATTAGCGAAATACCAAGCAACAGTGATTTCTTCGTCATGATCTTCTCCTCCTCAGTATGACGTCGGCCAAGACGTGGGCCGAGCGATAAGACACTTGTTATTGCGAATCGAGAAAAAATCGCTCGAAGCGCGCCTCTTTAATAATAACGCCCAATGTGAATTGGACTTCCGAAATGCAGCCTATTTAAGCATTTCTGCTGCCACGCTTCCACGTGCTCTATGGTCACGGAAAGGTCAAGCGGAAAGGTGTGAACACCGAATGATCCCAAGCCTGTGCGGCACGTCCCTTGAGGCGATAGAACGCCCCGAGCGGCTGGCTGACGAATAGGGGCAACCCTGCTATGGTTCGGCGGGCAGCGCCAGTGGGCTGCGGGTATCGGTGCGGGTATTGAGCGGAACGAAGCAAAACAAAATGACTGAAACGTTTGTAATAACAATATGATAGTGAAAGAACCGACGTACTACTGGGAAGACTTCAAGGTCGCTGAAACACACCAGATCGGCCAGAAACGCATTGACAAGGACGAGATCATCGCCTTTGCGAAGCAATTCGATCCGCAGCCGTTCCACGTCGACGAAGCGGCGGCGAAGACCTCCATGTACGGCGGCCTGATCGCCAGCGGCTGGCATACCGTTGCGCTGGTGATGCGCTTGATGTGCGATTCCTACATGCTCGACTCGGCCAGCCTGGGTTCGCCCGGCATCGACAATCTCAAATGGCTGAAGCCGGTGCGTCCGGGCGATACCATCCGCGCGCAGCGCACCACGCTCGAAGTCCGTGCATCCGCAAGCAAACCCGAAATGGGCTTGGTCAAGACCCGCTGGGAAGTGTTCAACCAGAACGGCGAGCCGGTCATGACCATGGAAGGCTACGGCATGTTCCGGCGCCGCAATCCCGGGAGCCCGGCGAAATGAGCGATCTGTTCAAGCACAAGGTCCACGTTCTCTTCCGAAAGGAAGATCTCGATCACGAGCGCCTCGAAGGCAAGGTCGCGATCGTGCTCGACGTGCTGTTCGCCACTTCAACCATCATCACCGCGCTCGCCAACGGGGCGACCGAAGTGATCCCGACGCTGGACGAAGCCGGTGCGAATGCCGAAGCGCAGAAGCATCCGAAGGGCAGCTACGTGCTGGCCGGGGAGTTGTACGCGGAGACCCTGCCGGGTTTTGCCTCCCCCACGCCGCTCGCGTTGCTGAAAGAAGACATCGCCGGCAGGAAGCTCATCTACTCCACTACCAATGGCACGGTGGCGCTGCGGCAATCCTCGCACGCAGCGCATGTTTATGCAGCAGCGCTGCTGAACGGCGAAGCGGTGGTCGGACGCGTTCTCAGGAGCCATCCCGGGCAGACCATCCTCATCGTCTGTGCCGGCTCGATGGGTATGGTCAATCTCGAAGACTTGTACGGCGCCGGATATCTCGTCGATCTGCTTTCGAACGCGTTGAACGAAAGCAGTGATTTCTCTGATGCGGCGCTTGCCGCACGCAGCCTGTTCCGCGCCGAAGATGCCGCCGACTGCCTGCTGCGCGCCCGCGTCGGCCGCATGATGATCGAGCGCGGCCTCACCCACGAAGTCCATTACGCTGCCGAGCTGAGCACGCTCGGCGCGGTTCCCAAGCTTGCCGGCGGCCGCCTGGTTCTGGCCTGACGCAAAATCGTTCGCGGACGACAAAGGCACGCGGTGGCGGGGCGGTCTGACGCAGTTGTTTGCACATGAAAATTTGGGACGACGGCTCGGTCCGAATCGGTCCTGGCGCGTTAAAATGCGAAGTCCGTCGTGCGCCCTTCCGCGAAGGGGTAAGTTGAGGAATTGATGAGGAATTTTTTGCTGGCCGCAGTTGCGATCGTGCTCGCCGCGCCGGTTCCGGCAGTGGCCGCACTGGATTGCAGCCGGGCCACATCCAATGCCGAGAAAATGGTGTGCTCGAACGGCCGGCTCGCGCTGGCGGAAGAGCGCATGGCGTACGCGTTTCGCGAGGCCATTCGCCGCGGCGCGGACCCTTCCATGCTCATGCAGTCCCAGCGCCGATGGACCACCGAAATCCGCGATGCGTGCAACGAAGTCGAATGCATGTTGAGAGCCTATGAGGACCGAACCGCGGAACTCGAGAATCCCTGAAGCCGGCGTTTTCTGCTGCCGGAAATATGTTCCGCATAGACTCGGCATGGGGCGGCGGGGCTGAATCATGCGCAGATGGCTCCTGACACTGAAACCCGCGATCGGCCTTTTGGTGTTGTTCGTTGTCCTGATCACCGATGCGGCCATCACGTACCGCAACGGCGTGCGTCTGGTCGAGCATTCCCGGAATGCCGCGCAGGCTCTCAACTCCTCGCGGCTGGTGGTTGAACTTCAGGGGCGGCTGGTCGACGCCGAGACCAGCCAGCGCGGTTTCCTCATCACCGGCAATGCGGACTATCTCGAGGCCTACAGCGACGCGCTGACCACCCTGACCCCCACTTTCATGGAGCTCTATGAGAGCACGGCCGACGAGCCGTTGTGGGAACAAAGGCTGGACACGCTTCAGTCGCTGGTATTCCTCAAATTCCGCGAACTGCAGACATCGATTGAACTACGGCAGCACTCTGGATTCGCTGCCGCGCAGAAACTTACGATGACCAACGAAGGCAAACGGACCATGGACCGGATAAGAAAGCTTATCGCCGAGTTCCGAAGCGACGAGGCGCGCGCGTTCTCGGTCCATGAGAGACGTGTGCAGGAAACCGTGGTGACGGCGCGCGCAGGTTTCTGGGCCGTCACGCTGGTCGGCCTGGTTTTGCTGGTTTACGTGTTGTACACGCTGTGGCTCAACCTGGTGGAGGTCCGGAAAACCGAAAGAACCCTGCGTCGCCAGGCGCTGCGCGATCCCTTGACCGGGCTGTTCAACCGGCGCTTCTTCGATGCCGGCCTGGCCCAGCAGATCATACGTTCCCGCCGCAGCGGCGATCCGGCCTCGCTCCTGATCCTCGATATCGATCACTTCAAGAATTACAACGACGAGTACGGTCACGAGGCCGGCGATGCGGTTCTGCGCGCCATTGGGCAATTGCTGCAGACGCAGGTGCGCGGCAGCGACGTCGCCTGCCGTTTCGGCGGCGAGGAGTTCGTGATCCTGATGCCGGATGCGCCGCTGGAGTCCGCGAAGGAGAGGGGCAAACAGATCCTGGAAGCCATCCGCGGGCTGGAAGTTCCCTATCAGGGGCGTTTGCTACCGTCGGTCACTGCATCGCTGGGTGTGGCCGAGTTTCCGACCCACGCAAGCGATGCCGAAGGCATTCTCGAGGCGGCGGACCATGCCTTGTACATGGCCAAACGCACCGGGCGCGATCGGATGGTCGTCAGCGATGACGTGGCGAGGGCCGTCGCCTGACCACTCAAATCCGCCGACTCGTAGAAGCGCTCAGACCATTCCCGAGAATCAAAAGATTCGACGCAAAGACGCAAAGGCGCAAAGAAAAACAAGCGGTAGTGCGAAGCCCTTGATGGGCGGGCCGATGAGTTTTCATCCAGGAGAACGAACGGAAATCACCCGACCCGATCTCCCGCTATTTTCGATCCCTGTTCAGGGTTTCTTGCGCCTTCGCGTCTTTGCGTAAAGATTTTTTCGGTTGGAGTGGTCAGTCCAGTACCAGAATCTCGCCGGTGCCGCTGTTGGCGAGGTCGCCGCAATAACGGCGCACGCGGTTTCCCAGCGGCAGGAAACGCGCGAACCGCTCGCTTTCCCTTCTCAGTTCCCTCTCGAGCAGCGTCAGGAACAGCAATGCATGCTCGCCGCTGTCCTGGAAAGTGACGGGCAGCTCAGGTGGTCGCTGTGCAAGGAGCAGAGTGCCGCGCCTGAGCGCGAAGCCCGGCATCACCCCCACGTGCCCCGATACCAGAACGGTTCCGGCCAGCATGCGCGATCCGCAATACGCACCGGCATTCCCTCCGACCAAAATCAGCCCGCGACGCATCCGATCGGCCGCGCGGTCCCCGGCGTTTCCGTGCACGACGATGATGCCGCCGCGCATTCCCTGCTTGTCCCCGGGTAACGCTCCGCCGAGAAAGTCACCGGCGTTGCCGCGGATCTCGAGCCCGCCCGCCGACATTCCGCTTCCTGCAAACGCGCCGGCGTTGCCGGTGACGACAATCCGCCCTCCGCGCATGCCGAGGCCGCCGTAAGCGCCGCAGTCGCCTTCGACCGTGATCGTACCCTGGGTCATGCCGCTGCCAATGTGGGTGAGCCGCTCCGAACTGTTGCAGATGATCATCTGCTGCGCATCATCGCCGCTCACTGCAAACAGATCGGACAGCTGTAACCCGCGACTGCCGACTGCGATGTTCTCGATGGCCGCCCTGCTCAGGCCCGCCAGCCGGTCGGGGATGAGCGGCGAGAGGTCGACGCTGTGGGGCGGCAATGCGCGCAGCGTGAGGGTCAGCGCGCTCATTTCACGATTTCGTGCAACCTGAAATGAAACTGGCCAAGCTTGCCGCCATAATTGCCGGCACTGATGCGCAGCACCCCTCCGGCCGAGCCGATCTTGCAGGCGGCGTCGATTCCGGCGCGCATCGCGTTGCGCACGCCGGTGTCGGTCAGTCCGTCGATCACGATTTCCAGCACTGCGCCAACGTCTGGTGAGAGTTCGCTCTTCACCGCGCCGCGCAGCGTGGGACAGAAGGGATCGTTGGTCGAAGCGGTGAGCCTCTTGTATTTCGAACCGACTTTGGAACCCGAGCGCACAACCCCGCCGGGAAACGGCATGATGACGCCCGGAACCTTCGACATCGCCGCGATCGCCGCTTCGCATGCCGCCAGTGCCTCGGCAGGTCCGCGCGCGAGCACCAGGAAGTTGCCGCCGCCGACCGCGCGCACCATGCCTGTGGTCTCCTCGCACAGGAACTCGCCGTCCATCACCGGTATGCGCCAGTAGCGCCGTCCGCCGATCACCTTGGAGTTCTGATACCCGTCGCCGAAGAAACGCAGGTTCTTCCCCAGGTTGATCGGTTCGCCCTCGATGCCGGAGAACACCGCGGACGTGGGAGCGGTCAGCACGCACTGGCCGACGCGGCGTTCCACTTGTTTGGCGAGCTCCTTGCCCGACACGGCGAATAACAGCACCGACACGCCGGGCCGTCCGTCGGGGGTTTCGTCGGCAGACAGTTCGCGCTCCAATCCGGCCTCGCAGCCACAGCCGATCACCGAGGTGGCGAATCCGGTCGCTGCACGCGCCGCGTGATAAGCCCATTTGAGATCGAGCGCCGTGATCAGGATGCGGGTCGCGCGCATGCCGAAGGCCTCGGCAAAAGTATCGTCGATCGCCACACCGTTGATGATCATCGGCCGCTCCGCGCGCAAGCGTGCACCAACGTCTCGCGACTGCCGCAATCGGCGAGTTCATCGGCGGAGATCGCGAAGTTGTCGAAGCCGATGGTGTGATAGCGCTCGAAGTAATCCCGCAATGACTTTTCGATGCCGCGGTCGAAATCGGGGCGCACCACGTGCGTCGCGCCGCGGACAGTTTTCACGATCCTGCCGCGCTCCGCCACCAGTTCCCCTTCCTTGAACACGTACTCGGGCGCCGAGAACATCTTCTCGCGGTCGGGAAGGTCCTCGTACACGGTGATGTCGGCGGCGGCGCCCACGCCGAGATGCCCGCGGTCCGCAAGCCCGAGGCTGCGCGCCGGCGCGGCGCGGGTCATGATCGCGATCTCGTACAAAGAGTACTCACGGCCGAGCCCGGCCAGTTCGCTGTGCGCCGCGGCTTCCGGATGAATTGCCGCGAGCTTCCGGTTGCGGAAGTCCCGGTCCATCAGCAGCCGGATGAGGTGCGGGTAGCTGGTAAACGGCGCACCGTTGGGATGGTCGGTGGTGAGGAACACGCGCCACGGGTCCTGCACGCGCAGGAACAGCTCCAGCCCGATTGCCCACTGCAACGCGTTGACGAACACACCGTCGCGGTAACGGAACGGCACCACGCCGCAGCCGGCGTCGCACTCGATGTCCATGCACACCCATTTGTCCGGGTGCGCGAGGCGACTGTTGCGATGCTGCGCCATGGTGTCGCCGGATGCCGTCACGGTCTGGCCGAACATGATCTGTCCCACGTCTGCGGAGACGTTTTCCCGGCGGTTGATGGCCTCGGCGATGCGCGCCGCCGCCGAAGAGAACTTGCGTTCGCCCTCAGTGCCGTAGCTGTGGAACTGGATGTGGGTGAGATGGATCGGTAGTCCTCCGGCGGCATCCATGGTGGCAAGCGTGGTGTCCACGTTGCCGGGCACGCCGAGGTTGCTGGCGTGCACGTGCAAGGGGAAAGGCACCGCGAGATCGTGCAGCGCGCGCGTCAGCGTGGCGAGGATCGCCCGCGGCGTCACCCGGTAATGCGGGTGCGGTTCGTCCACGTCGAGCTTGCGCGCGTTGAACTTGAATGCGCTGATGCCGCCGGGATTGACCACCTTGATGCCGATGCACTGGGTTGCGTGCAGCGTCCACGCCACGTAGTCGTTGACGAGTTTTTGCTCCGCGCCCGCGGCCATGAGACGCAACAGGAAATCATCGTTGCCGAGCAATGCGTAGCCGCCCTTGTCCACGATCGGCGTGTCGCCCATTTCCATGTGCGCCTGGCGCGCATTCACCGGCAGGATGGCCGGCTCGAAACAGGCGGTGTAGCCCATTTCGGCGTAGCGGTAGCCGGTGGAGAAGGTGGATGGTGCAGCGTGGCCGCTGCCGGAACGGGTCTGCGGCGTCCGCGCGAATGCGTTGTCGCGGTGGTCTTCGGGCAGCATGGCGCGCGCTATATTGACCTTGCCTCCGCCGATGTGGGTGTGCACGTCGATCGCCCCGGCCATGACGATGCGCCCGGCCAGTTCGATTTCGCGATCGACGCGCGTTCCCGCTGCCGGCGCGGCGACGATGCGGCCGGCATGCACGAACAGGTCGCGCACTTCGCCGTCGATTCCGCTGGCCGGATCGTAGAGTCTTCCACCCATGAGCCTGATCACGGCCGATTCTCCATCGCACCGAGGATCGTTTGCAGTGCCAGCGCCGCCGAAGGCAGCGTGGTCTCGGCAAGCTTGCGCACACCGAGGGCAACGACGTTGTCGGTGCGGAACAGGTGCCCCGCGTGATGTAACCCGGGCGTTGCCACGGGAATGAACACGGAACAATTTCCGGTGCGCGTGCCGGGCCGGCCGAGAACGATGGCTGGTGCGTCGCTTTCGGGAGGCACGTTTGCAGCGTCCAGCGCGGACACGAACACCACCGCGTCGGCTTCGTTGCGCTCGAGCAAGCGCTGGGCCGAGTATTGCCACGGATCGTAAGCGGGCTTGCCACCGGCAAAGCTCACCCGCAACGGAAAACCGGTCTGCCAGGTTGTCACCTGCGCGGCGGTGAGGTCGCCGTCGGAGCCGCCAAGCGGAAGCACGGAAAAGCGTCCGCTCGTGTTCAACGCCGTCACCAGTTCGCACATGCTCTGGATCGCGAGTTCAGCGTGCGGGAACGCAAGATCGGCTGCCGCCCAGGTGAGCACGCCGTAGCGCACCCGCTGCATGCGCGCCAGCAATGCCGCCAGCTCTTCCGTTGCGATGCCGGCAACTATTTTTGCGGTGAGAGTCTTGCCGGCGAGCAGGCTGCGGAGCGCGCCGAATACTTCGCCCAGCCTTTCGGGTTCGACCGTAACCGATGTTGCCCACGCCTTCAGCGGGGCGGGCAGATCCTGCGGCATGGTTCCAAGAAAGCAAATCTCGCGCTCGCCGGTCGTGAACAGCGGATCGAACTCACCGAAGATCCGCTCGAAGAAACGCGGAAAGCGGCTGCTGACGTCGGTGCCGGCCACGACCAGCAGATCGGCGCGATTGCGCACTTCGGTAAGCGTGGTGCTGATCCAGCCGCTGTCCTGCAACACCAGGAGATTACGCATCATGGCGTCGCCAGTTGCGTGATCGACCATTCCGCCCGTTCGCTCGGCAAGTTCAAGCAGCGCACGCATGCCGGCCACATCCGTTCCAGCCGAAATCAGTAGCGGCTGCCGGGCCTCGCGCAGGATGGCGGCGGCCATGCTTGCAGCAACTTCCAGCGCGGCTGGCTTTCCGTTCACCAGCGGTGTCGCGTCGGCACCGGATGTTGCGCTGAACAGCCGGCGGCTCTTCGTGCACCCGTTAGCCAGCACGGTGGCGGCGCGTTCCGCGACCGCGATACGCAGGTCGTCACACAGCAGTCCGCAAAAGGGGCAGGGCACGTGAACGAACTCTTGTGCGCCGGTTGGCTGCTTGGACATCGTCCTTACGGAAATCTTTATCGGTTGAAAATGGGGCACCGCGCGGCAGGTGTCGCATTACTGCACAGTTTCGTGTCAGTGCCCCGAAATTGAACACCCCGATCGGCGAATTTTTTCAAATGGATGCGGGGACTGCGATGCTAAACTTTAACCGATCCACGCAGGTCGCGTGCACTCGCGAGCGACACCACAGGATGATGGCAGGCGTGCGCCAGGTTTCCGCCCATGCTCCGGCAAGATTGCATCTCGGTTTTCTCGATCCGAGCGGCTCGAGAGGAAGACGTTATTGCAGCGTCGGTCTGACGCTGGAAGGACTGGGTGTATCGCTGACGGCCGAGCGCGCATCGACGTTCTCGGTGTCGGGACCGCAGGTTGCGCGAGCGGAAGCATTCGCACGCGCCATGCGCGAGAAATTCAATCTTCCCGGCGAATGCCGCATCGTCGTTCATCAGGCCATTCCCGAGCACGTCGGACTCGGTTCCGGCACCCAGCTCGCGATCGCCGTCGGTGTTGCACTCGCTGGGCTCTACCGGCTCGATCTGCCGGCGCGCGCTGTGGCCGCCTTGTATCAGCGCGGGCAGCGTTCCGGGATCGGCGTCGGCGCTTTCGAGCAGGGCGGATTTCTGGTGGACGGCGGCAAGGATGCAGGCGCGGAGCCGCCGCCGATCGTTTCCCGTCTGGAGTTTCCCGCCGACTGGCGCGTGGTGCTTTTGCTCGATCCTGCTGTCCAGGGTTTGCACGGGGAAAGAGAAATTGCCGCCTTCCAGGCGTTGCCGGAGTTTCCGGAATCCGATTCCGCGCAGCTGTGTCGTCTGATGTTCACGCAGGCGCTGCCGGCGCTGGCGGAGCAGGATCTCGACAAATTCGGCCGCGCCATCGGCGAACTCCAGCGTGTCGTCGGCGACTATTTTGCCCTGGCGCAGGGCGGACGCTTCTCGAGCCCGCGTGTCGCGGAAGCGCTGGCGTGGATGGAGAGTCAGGGGATCACCGGGATCGGGCAAAGCTCCTGGGGGCCGACCGGATTCGCCATCGTCGGGGACGAGGCGCAGGCCTATGCGATGGTGCGTACCGCGCAAGCGCGCTGGGGCGGCCCCGGCCGCCTGCAGTTCATGGTTTGCAGCGGCCGCAATCGCGGCGGCGAGGTCGAACTCGTTCCCCTGGCTCGTGCCTCCGCCGACGGGAATTAGGCGCCAACCACGGAGGACACGGAGGAAAGGCAAGAACAAGAAAACATGCTTGGGTTAAGAGCGTTTCATTGGTTGATGACCCATCGCCGTGAACGTTGGCGGAGGTTCGCGAACAGTCATCCCGCTTCTAACTCCAGTTTGCTTTCCTCGTTTTTCTTTTCCTCCGTGTCCTCCGTGGTGAGGGTTTCTCTTGGAGTAGAGATGGAAAAGCCGTACATCCTGCATTTGTTCACGCCGATGGCGCAGGCGAGTCCCTTCGACATCAACATGGCGTACGACGCCGGCTATGACGGAGTGGTGCCGTACACGCATGTAGAACTGGAACAAGTCGCGGCGCTGACGCAGGACACGATTTTCTCGCGCGGCCCCAAAGGCGCGAAGCGCACCGGAATTTTCATCGGCGGCCGCGACAACGGGCTTGCCGCCGACATGCTCGATGGCGCCAGGAAGGCGATGGTGCCGCCGTTCGAAGTATCGGTATTTGTCGATCCGAGCGGAGCATTCACCACCGCGGCAGCGATGGTGGCGGCGGTGGAGAAGCATCTGAAGAAGACCCAAACGACCGATCTGAATGGCAAGAGGGTGATGATCTTCGGCGGCAGCGGGCCGGTCGGCGCGGCGGCCGCGGTGCTCGCCGCGCAGGCTGGCGCAAAGGTCGGCATCGTCGGCCGCGAGGAGTCCTCGCGGGCGTGCCTGACCGCCGAAGACTGCAACCGGCGCTACGGCACCCATGTGGAGCCGGTGGAGGCGAATACCGAAGCGCTGAAACTCGCGATGATGCAGCAGGCCGATGTCGTGCTCGCCACTGCCAGGGCGGGCCATCGCGTCGTCACCAAGGAGTTGCTCGCCGCCGCGCCGCGACTGCTGGTGGCCGCGGACGTGAACGCGGTTCCGCCCACGGGCATCGAAGGCATCGGGCCGATGGACGACGGCGCGCCGCTGGCAGCCGGATCGCGGAGGGCGGTGGGAATCGGTGCGCTGGCGATCGGCAACATCAAGTACCAGACGCAGCGCGGCCTGCTGGAGATGATGCTCAAGGCGGAGAAGCCGGTGTACCTGGACATGCGGGACGCATTTACCGAGGCGCGCAAGTATGCGGGCACTGCCTGAGAATTTGCCGTTGCTGCTGGTATCGGCATCCGGGCGTGCGCTGGCACAGTCGGCGGCGCGCGCCGGAGTGCCGGTGGTGGTGCTCGACCTGTTCAACGATCTCGACGCGCGCGCGCTTGCGGTGGCCAGCCGGGGTGTCGCCAGCCCCAATGGCAAGTTCGACTCGCGGCAACTGCTTGCCGCCGCGCAGGAGCTGTGCCCGCCCGAAAGCTGCGCAGGTCTGGTCTATGGCTCGGGCCTCGAAGGGCGGACCAGGTTACTAGAGCGTCTGAGCGAGGGTCGCACGCTGTTCGGGAACCGGCCGGAAACCATTGCTGCGGTCAAGGACCCAGCGCGATTTTTTCCGTTGCTCGATTCGCTCGGCATCGCGCACCCCGAAGTCAGGCTCGATCCGCCGGCAGACGTTGCCGGATGGCTGGTGAAACGTACTGGTGGTGCGGGGGGCAGCCATGTCCGGCGGGCGCGTTCGCGGCATCGCGCGCGAGCGCACCGATACTTCCAGAGATTCCAGCCCGGCCGCACGCTTTCCGTTCTGTTCGCGGCGGACGGACGGCGCGCGCGGGTGATCGGTTTCAACGAGCAATGGACCGCGGGCGTGCGGCATTGCGCGCCCTATTGTTATGGCGGCGCGGTGAGCCAACCGCCGCTGCCGCCGCAGACGCAACGACGGATCGCCGGCCTGCTCGATGACCTGGTGCAGGTTTCCGGCCTCGTCGGGCTGAACGGCCTGGACTTTATCCTCGCCGGCGAAACGCCTTTCGTGCTCGAAACAAATCCGCGGCCGACTGCGACCATCGATCTGTACGACGCCGATATCGAAGACGGCATGCTCGCGCTGCACATGCGTGCCTGCCGTGGCGAACTGCCGGTGATTCCGGCGTTGAGTGTTACGCGCGCACACGCCATCGTCTACGCGGCGGTTGCGCTGCGCGTGCCGGTCGGCATCGAGTGGCCCGAATGGTGCACCGATCTGCCTGATTGCGGCAGTGTGATCCCGATGGGCGCCCCGGTGTGCAGCGTGCACGCGCACGCGACTACCAGCGCGCAAGCGCGCGAACTGGCGCTTGCGCGCCGCAGCCGGATGGAGGATTCCCTGTGGGAGGAAGCGGCATGAACGAAACGCGAGCTTCGGCCGCCGCCGATCCAAACCAGCAGGCAATCGCCGCCAAATGGCCGAGCGTCAATGCGCTCGCTGCGCCGCTCGTAGCGGCGCTGATCGGCGATGCGGCCAGCCTGCGGGTTGGGATCGATCGGCTCGCCAACGGCTGCGTGGTCGTGGATGCCGGCATCGCGCATCGCGGCGGATTGGAGGCCGGCCAGCGTATCGCCGAGATCTGCATGGCTGGGCTGGGGCAGGTGTCGCTGCAGACTTCGGGATCGGCGCGCTGGCCGTGGCAGCTTTCGGTGCACAGCTCCGATCCGGTGCTCGCTTGCCTCGGAAGCCAGTACGCGGGCTGGAGCCTGTCGCACGGCGAGGGTAAAGGCGCCTTCCAGGCACTCGGTTCGGGTCCCGGGCGGGCGGCCGCGGCGCGCGAGCCGCTGTTCGGCGAACTGGCGTACCGGGACCTGGCCGAGTCGGTCTGCCTGGTGCTCGAAGTGGACGGGAGACCGCCGGAGGAACTCACCGACAAGATCGCACGTTACTGCGGTGTTGCGGCGGAACAGGTGACGCTGATCCTGACGCCGACGCGCAGCTTAGCCGGGGCAACGCAGATTGTTGCGCGCGTGCTGGAAGTGGCCCTGCACAAGGCGCATACGCTCGGTTTCCCCTTGCATCACGTGGTCGACGGTGCCGGTGCCGCGCCGCTGCCACCACCGGCGGTGGATTTTCTCACCGCGATGGGGCGCACCAACGATGCGATTCTTTTCGGCGGGCAGGTGCAGTTGTTCGTGGATTGCGACGATCGCGAAGCCGAACGCCTGGCCGTGAACCTGCCTTCCAGTGCTTCCAAGGACTACGGCAAGCCGTTCGCGTGGGTATTCAAGGACGCGGAGTACGACTTCTATCGCATCGATCCCAACCTGTTCGCGCCCGCCGCGGTATCGGTGACGGCGCTCAAGAGCGGCAGAACGTTCCACGCCGGCGCGCGCGACGAGAAGCTTCTCGAACTGTCGTTCGGTGGTTAAGGCAAATTGCCACAGATGTCACAGGGGACAATCCCCGAAAGGCTACCACGAAGCCACAAAGTACACGAAGACTCACGAAGAAAACGAAATTTCAGCGAAGATGAATCTTTAGGTTATGCCGGAACTACGACGCGTCGTGAATCAAATTGTTGCGGCGAAGGTTTAACCTTCAGAACATGCCGGACTACATTTTCGTCTTGCATTTCTTTGTGTTACTTCGTGCCCTTCGTGTCTTGGTGGTGAGCTTTTCTTGAATAGCTGACTTCAAGGATATGACAGTACCGTCAAGAGATACTACGCGAGTCGTGATTCTCACCGACGATCCCGGCTGGCACGGCGCGCGGCTGCGTGAAGCGTTCGAGTCGCGCGGCGTGGCGGTGAGCTTCGCATCGCTGCGAGATTGCCGCTTAGATCTCGACCGACTGGGCCGCGATCCGGCCAATCCCGGTGTGGTCATTCCGGGCTTCGACGGGCGGCTTCCCGACGGCGTGTTCGTGCGCGGCGTGCCTGGAGGCACGCTGGAACAGGTGGTGCTGCGTCTGGACTTGCTGCACGCGCTCAAGCTCCTGGGCGTTCCGGTTTACAACGACGGGCGGGCGATCGAACGCACGGTGGACAAGGCCATGACGAGTTTCGTGCTGGCGCGGGCCGGCATCGCGACTCCGACTACGTGGGTGACCGAATCCGAAGCCGAAGCGCGTGACGTTGCCGCCGGGGAGACCGCCGGCGGTCGGGAACTTGTCGTCAAGCCGTTGTTCGGTTCGCAGGGTGCGGGGCTCAAGCGCGTGAGCGGCGTTTCCGGCTTGCCGCCCACGGCGGAGTACGACGGGGTGTATTACCTGCAGCGCTATATCGAACCGGCCGTGACCGGCTGGCACGACTGGCGCGTGTTCGTGATAGACGGGACGGCGGTGGCGGCAATGACCCGGCACGGCAAGGACTGGATCACCAACGTGTCTCAGGGCGCCCGTTGCGAGCCCACAGACCTTGCCGAGCGCGACGACCTGCGCCCTTTGGCGGAGCACGCGGTCGCTGCGCTGGAGATGGATTATGCGGGCGTGGACCTGATTCGCGATCGCGAGGGGCGTATGTATGTGGTGGAAGTCAACGGCATCCCGGCATGGAAAGGATTGCAGTCGGTCAGCAAGGTGAATATCGCGCAACGGTTGGTTGACGATTTTCTCGATCGTTATTTGCAGCGCCCGGTTCTGCATTCGGTGGCATGAGCACGATGGAAACATTTGCGCTTGATCCGGCTGAGACCGCTGCGGCGATCCGCGATGCGTGCCTGACCGAGATCCGCGCATTCAAGCCGGGCAACGTGAGCCTCGCTTCGCCCGGGCACGGGATGAGCGCCCGGGATTTCATCGCGAGCGCCGATGCCATGAACGCCGTGATCGCTGTGCCGGGGGCAAGCGTGGGCCGGCGCATCCTGCGTGCAATCGAAGCCACGCGCGCGGTAGTCCCGTTCAACACCAATCTCGGGATCGTCCTGCTGTGCGCGCCACTTGCGCATGCGGTGGTGGAGGCCTCGGGCGAGAGCGGGTTGCGCGCGCGGCTGCAAGCTGTGCTCGCAGCGCTCGACGTGAAGGACGCCGTGCTGGCGTACCAGGCCATACGCCTCGCGGAACCCGGCGGATTGGGACGGGCGGAGCGCCACAACGTTGCCGCTGTACCCGTTGTGACGCTGCTCAAGGCAATGCGCGAAGCGCACGAGCGGGATCTCATCGCTCGCCAGTACGTGACGGATTACCGCGACATTTTCGAAATCGGGTTGCCTGCGGCGCGCAGAGCGCTGGCACACTGGGGTGGCCGCGAGTGGGCCGCAGTGGCCGTGTATCTGGAGTTCCTTTCGCGCTTTCCCGACAGTCACGTCGTGCGCAAGCACGGGGGGGAAGTCGCAGCGGCGGTTAGCCGTGAAGCAGGTATGTTAGTGCAGGCGCTGGGACGTGCGAGCGACCCGGCGCAGGAAATGCCGGCGCTGGGGGCGTTCGACCGCCAGCTCAAGGCAAAGTCCATCAACCCGGGCACCAGCGCCGACATGACGGCGGCAACCCTGGTCGCGATGGACCTGGAGGATTCGCTGGACAGGCGTTTCCATGAGTGCAGCGCGGAAGTCGCTGCCGGCGAATGAGGTCGCAGTGAGTGGCGGGTTTCGGCCCGTGTTCAGCAACCAACGTCAAGAAACCTGAGAAGGAGGACCAAGATGGCGAAGATAAATCGTGTATGCGTGGGCGAGTCGCTGGTCGGCGAGGGCAACGAAGT
>DASYUW010000074.1:0-4949 GCA_036000845.1 Burkholderiales bacterium | reverse complement strand
GCGAAGCGATTTGTTGCGGCGTACACTCACCTTCAGGTGATGTGGGAGCCAAAGCTGGAGAAGGAGAGCAATCCACGGGAAAGCCCATCGTTTGGGCTTGTTCCGAAGTCGCGCACGGTTTCCTTCGCAGCCTTTGAACTTCCTTCGCGTCCTCCGTGTCCTCTGCGGTGAGCGTTTCGCTGGAAAGAAAGGAAAGGAATACATGAACAAGCCACTCAATCAGGCGTCGGTCCTGAAGGAAATCCACCACTTCATCGGCGGCAGGGAAATTGCCGGAAGCAGCGGCCGCTTCGGCGACGTGTTCAATCCGGCACTCGGGCAGGCCGCGGCGCGGGTGCCGTTCGCCGGCGAAAGCGAAGTCGCCTCTGCCGTCGATGCCGCGCACAGGGCCTTTCCGGCCTGGGCCGCCACTCCGCCGCTGCGCCGTGCGCGGATCATGTTCAAGTTCAAGGAGCTGCTGGATCAACACGCCGATGCGCTGGCGGCGATCATCACCAGCGAACACGGCAAGGTGCTCTCCGACGCAAAGGGCGAAGTCACCCGCGGCGTCGAAGTCGTCGAGTTCGCGTGCGGCGTCCCGCATCTGCTCAAGGGCGAATTTACCGAGCAGGTCGGCACCGGCGTGGACAGCTATTCGGTGCGCCAGCCGCTGGGCGTGTGCGCGGGCATCACCCCGTTCAATTTCCCGGTGATGGTGCCGATGTGGATGTTCCCGGTGGCCATCGCCTGCGGCAACACCTTCGTCCTCAAACCTTCCGAACGCGATCCGTCGGCGAGCCTGTATCTCGCGAAACTGCTGAAGGAAGCCGGCCTGCCGGACGGCGTGTTCAACGTGGTGCACGGCGACAAGGTCGCGGTGGATGCGCTGCTGCATGAACCGCGCGTAAACGCGGTGAGTTTCGTCGGCTCCACCCCTATCGCCGAGTACATCTATCGCACCGGCACGGCTTCGGGGAAGCGCGTGCAGGCGCTCGGCGGCGCCAAGAACCATCTGGTGGTGATGCCGGACGCCGATCTCGAACAGGCCGTGGACGCACTGACCGGCGCGGCCTACGGGTCCGCGGGCGAGCGCTGCATGGCCATCTCCGTGGCAGTCGCGGTCGGCGGGATCGCCGACAAGCTGGTGGAAAAACTCGCCGAGCGCGCCAAGAACCTCATAGTCAATACCGGCACCGACAACGCTGCCGAGATGGGTCCGCTGGTCACCAGACAGCATCTCGACAAGGTCACCGGCTACGTCGCGCTGGGTGTTAAAGAAGGCGCAAAACTGGTCGTGGACGGCCGTGGGCTGAAGGTAAAAGGCCACGAGAACGGCTTCTTCCTGGGCGGCTGCCTTTTTGACGGCGTCAAGCCGGAGATGACAATCTACAAGGAGGAAATCTTCGGCCCGGTACTGTCGGTGGTGCGCGTGCCGGACTTCGAAACGGCGGTGGACCTGGTCAACAAACATGAGTTCGGTAACGGCGTGTCGGTCTTCACCCGCGACGGCGACGCCGCGCGCGAGTTCGCCACGCGGATTCAGATCGGGATGGTCGGGATCAACGTCCCGATCCCGGTGCCGATGGCCTTCCACAGTTTCGGTGGCTGGAAGCGCTCGCTGTTCGGCGACCACTACGCCTACGGTCCCGAGGGCGTGCGCTTCTACACCCACCTCAAAACCGTCACCACGCGCTGGCCGACCGGTATTCGCAAAGGCGCAGAGTTCGTGATGCCGACGATGAAATGAGCCAGGGACGAGGGACGAGGGGCGAGGGGCGAGGGAAAAACCAAATGCGCAGTGGCCTTAACTTCGTACTGGTTTTTCTGGTCACCGTCGGGGCAGCTGGCTGCAGCCAGAGCGACGCGCCTGATCCACCGCCGGCGTCCGACGCTGCAAGGAGTTCTGCGCCGGTGAAGAACGTCGAGAGCCTGCCGTCGGGAACGATACGAGAGGGTGCGCGCACCATGAACACCGGCGCCGAGCTGGGCTCGACGCTGGAGCAACAGAAGCAGGATCGCGACAAAGAGATCGAATCGGAAACGAAATAAGGAGAGCGGGTGGCAAACATGAACCACGCGTTCCGTTTACTCTGGGTTGCGATCGTGCTGGTGGTGCTGACTGCTTGCGCGTCGATAAAGAAGGAACCCGAGCCACCGCCGGCAAAGGTTGAAGCGCCTGTGGTCGAGAATCTGCTGCAAGACAAGACCGTGATTCCGGGCGTACGGGTGGGGCCTGTGTTCCTCGATACGCCGCTGCGCAAAATGATCGAGGTATTCGGAGAACCGGTGTCGGGCACCAATTCACGCATGCCAAGCGGTCGGCCGGCGCTGCTGTACCGCTACCCCGATCCCGGCGCCGAGGACGGAGCAATCCTGGTTCTGGTGAGGGAACACGATCAGACCGTCTACTCGATCCAGGTCGAACGTATCGAAAGCTTTCAGACCCGGGAAGGCGTGCGATTCGGTTCTTCCGAGGCGCTGGTCAGGGCGAGCTTCGGCAAACCGCAATCGGTGGGAGAAATGACCGTCACCGGCCAGGATGGAGCGAAGGCGGTGATTCGGATGTATTGTTACCTCAGCGGCCTCGCCGTGCGCCTCAACGCGAACGGCAACGTCGAAGCGCTGACGGTGTTCCCGGGCGGGGACCTGCGCAAAATCTGCAGGGCGCAGTAACCGGGGCTTTAGAAGAAGCCGTCAGCCGATCGTCACTTCCGGACGTCCGTCGAGCGCCGCATCCAGCGTCTGCCAGCCCAGCAACGCGCAGTTCACGCGCGAGGGAAACTCCCTGATTAGAGCTAGCACCGCAAGCTGGCCGTGATCGCCGGCATGGTCCTTTGGTGCCACGGGTTCCTTCAGCAGGCGCTCGAAGTGCCGGTACAGCGATCTGGCCTCGCTTACCGTCCTGCCGGTGATCGCCTCGGTCATGACCGAGGCGGAAGCCATCGAGATTCCGCAGCATTCGCACTGAAAGCTCGCCTCCACCACACGATCTCCTTCGATGCGCGCATAAACGGTGAAGGCGTCGCCGCACAAGGGATTCAAACCCTGCGCCTTGCGGTTGGCATCGCTAATTTCGCGGAAATTGCGGGCGTTCCTGATGTGATCGAGGATCACATCGTTGTAAAGCGAATTCGATTCGGCCACGAGGAAATGTCGCGCGGTCAGCTCAGCGGCCGGCCGCCGTCCACCGGGAATATGCAGCCGGTAGAGTAGCGGAAGTGGGTGACGACGGCCAGCGTCGCCGCGCCGATCTCGTCGGCGGTGGCGAGACGCTTGAGCGGCGTGCGTGCCGCCTGCTCGTCGCGCCACATCTTGTCCAGACCCTTCACGAAGTCGGTGTCCACCAGGCCGGGGGAAATCGAAACGACCCGGATCTCGGGCGCCAATGCGCGTGCCAGCGACTTGGTCATCGAATCGAGCGCCGCTTTCGAGGCGCAGTAAGCAACGTTGCTGCCCATCGCGGTCACGCCGGCGATCGAGGAGATGTTGATCACCAGCCCGCCCTCGCCGGCCGCCAGCATTTTGCGGAAAGCCCTTACCGCGGCAAACGGCCCGCGCCAGTTGACGCGGAAGATATCGTCGATCAGCCGGTCGTCGAGCGCGTCGAGATCATTGTGCGGCACATAGCGGGTGATGCCCGCGCAGTTGACCAGCACGTCGAGCCGACCGTGCTTCGCCTCGATGTCTGCCGCCAGAATGTTCAGTGCGCGGCTGTCTTCTACCGGCACGTTGGCCGCCCAATGCCCATGGCCGGACAAGCTCGGCAACAGATCGTTCGCGGCTTCCTTGCCGTGGTTGTAGGTGACGATGCAGGTCGCGCCCGCCTCAGCGAAATGACTGCAGATCGCAGAGCCGATCGCGCCGGAGCCGCCGATAACGACCGCTATCTGGCCATGCATGTTATCGACACCCAGAATCCTGAACCACGGAGATCACGGAGGACACGGAGAATACTCGTAAAAGAATAGTCGGCGAAAGAAAAATATGCCCTTCGACGGAGCGTTTATCTGCGATGCGGTGTTGAATCCCGGTTCTCTCCGTGTTCTCCGTGGTTCACGAGTTTGATTTTCAGGCGGCGCGGCGCTTGCCGTAGCGCTTGACCCGCAGGTCGGCCTGCGCCTTGTGGCCGGCGAAACCCTCGACTGCGCACAGGCGCGAGCAGTACTCGCCGATCATCGCCGAGGACTCCGGCTTCACCTTCTGGTAGGTGCAGGTCTTGATGAACTTGCCGACCCACAAGCCACCGGTATAGCGCGCTGCCTTGCGGGTGGGCAGCGTGTGGTTGGTGCCGATCACCTTGTCGCCGTAGGAGACGTTGGTTTCCGGTCCCAGGAACAGCGCGCCGTAGTTGCTCATGTTCTTCAGGAAATAATCCGGATCCCTGGTCATCACCTGCACGTGCTCGGAAGCGATGCGGTCGGCCTCCTTCACCATTTCGGCGTAATCCTTGCACACGATCACCTGTCCGTAATCCCGCCACGCCTGGCCGGCGATTGCCGCGGTCGGCAGCGTCTGGAGCTGACGCTCGACTTCCTTCATCGTTTCTTCGGCGAGCCGGCGCGTGTTGGTGAGCAGGATCGCCGGCGAATTCGGGCCGTGCTCGGCCTGGCCCAGCAGGTCGGTCGCGCACATCTCGGCGTCGCAGGAGTCGTCGGCAATGATCAGGGTTTCCGTGGGGCCCGCAAACAGGTCGATGCCGACCCGCCCGGAAAGCTGGCGCTTGGCCTCCGCCACAAAGGCGTTGCCCGGGCCGGCGATCATGTCGGTCGGTTTGATGGTGGCGGTGCCGAGCGCCATCGCGCCGATGGCCTGCACGCCGCCGATGGTGTAGATCTCATTGGCGCCGGCAAGACTCATCGCCGCAACGATCGCCGGATGCGGTTTGCCCTGGTACGGCGGCGCGCAGGCGATGATGCGCTTCACCCCGGCCACGCGCGCGGTGACGATGCTCATGTGCGCCGAAGCCACCA
>DASYUW010000073.1:0-2537 GCA_036000845.1 Burkholderiales bacterium | reverse complement strand
CCGTGCAAGTATCTGCGTTGCGACTGGCTTGTTACCCTAGATAAGCCTCACCTTCACGCTATTGCCCTTCCTTGGCGTCCCTTGCGGTTAACGCTTGGCCGTAAGGGTTTGGCGACAAGCGTTTCCGCCAAGGGATCGATTCTTCAACACCCGGGCGCCGATCACCCACACGAATGTCCGAACAACCTACTTCGGAATACTATTCTTGCTCTTGCCCTTCCTCCTTGGTGCGCGGTGGTCTTGAGTATCCTTGCCGTAGGTCTTGAATTTCTCCAGTACTATTTCCATTTCGGAGTCCGAAAGAATGGCGGGCTTTCCGATCTGCAGCGCACGCCAGTATTGCTCGCACAACGCTTCGACTTCCACCGCCAGCGCCAGCGCGTTCTTCAGGCTGTCCCCGGTCGCGATCATTCCGTGGTTTGCCAGCAGACAGGCCTTGCGATCTGAAAGAGCTTCCAGCGCATGGTCAGACAATTCCTGGGAGCCGAAGGTGGCGTACGGCGCGCAACGGATGCTGTTGCCGCCGGCGACCGCGACCATGTAGTGAAACGCAGGCACGTCCATCCCGAGACAGGCGAGCGTGATAGCGAAACTCGAATGGGCATGTACCAGGGCCTGCGCATCCTTGCGGGTGCGGTAGATGTCGTGATGGAAGCGCCACTCCGAAGACGGCGGCCGTTTGCCCGTTGGTTTGCCCTTCCTGTCGACGAAGACGATGTCGGCCGGCCTGGTTTCCTCGTAGGGCAGGCCCGAGGGCGTGATCAGGAAACCGTCCTTCCAGCGCGCGCTGACATTGCCGGACTTGCCGCGGTTGACGCCGAGCGCATTCATCGCCAGCGCAGTGGCGCTGATCTCCTTTCTCAATGGCAGTTCGCTCATCGCTGCGACCGTTCCGGATACAGCGCCGACAAACCCGCACGCGAGGCCGGCGCGAGCCCGCGCTCGGTGATGAGCATGGACACCAACGCGGCCGGCGTGACATCGAAGGCCGGATTGGCGACCGGGCTCCTCTCCGGCACCAGCCACAACCGCGCCGGTTCACCGTCGCCGCTGCGGCCGGCAACGGATCGCAGTTCATCGGCTCCGCGCTCCTCTATCGGGATCCCCACGAATCCGTCCTCGATGTCCCAGTCTATGGTCGAGCCCGGAAACGCCACGCAGAACGGGATGCCGCAATCCCTCGCTGCCAGAGCCTTCAGATAAGTGCCGATCTTGTTGCAGACGTCGCCGCGCGCGGTGACCCGGTCCGCCCCGACGATCGCGATGTCCACCCGGCCCCGCTGCATCAAATGCCCGCCGGCATTGTCGGCGATCACCGTATGCGGCACCCCGTGATGCGCCAGTTCCCAGGCGGTGAGCAATCCCTGGTTGCGCGGCCGGGTCTCGTCCACCCACACGTGCACGGGGATACCTTGGTCGTGCGCCAGATAGATGGGCGCGAGCGCGGTGCCCATGTCCACGGTGGCCAGCCATCCGGCGTTGCAGTGGGTGAGCACGTTGACCGGTCCGGACCGATGCTCAGCGGCCTTGCGAATCAGCTCGACGCCGTGCCGCCCGATCGCGTGATTCATCGCCACATCTTCGTCGGCGATCGCCTGCGCCTCCTTCCATGCTGCTTCGGGGCGTTCCTGGACCGCGAGCGGCCGCAGCACGTGGGTCATGCGCCCGATTGCCCAGCGCAGGTTCATTGCGGTCGGCCTGGTTTTGGTGAGCTGCTCGCCTGCGCGGATGAGATTGCCGCCGGAGGCATCGGCCGCCATCGCCAGGGCCATACCGAACGCTGCGGCAGCGCCGATCAGCGGCGCGCCGCGCACCCGCATGTTGCGGATCGCATCGGCCACTTCTTCCGCGCTGGAAAGTTTGACGACCCTGAAGGTATGCGGCAGCAGGGTCTGATCGACGGTGCGCACGACGTTGCCGTCGCGCCAGATGCTTCGATACGCGACGCCGTCGACATTCATCAACCGGCCCTGACGAACCGGTGAACGCCGTCCGCGTCCTGCAAGTGCGTCAACCGGCCCTGATACCAGAGGTAATGCAGATGCGCTATGGATTCACCCATCGCGAAGAAAGTCTGGTGCGTGTCGAGCGTGCGGCGGAACAATACCGGCAGCAGATCCCTGGCGGTCTTCGGCGTGCCACAGGATTCGAGCACTTCCGCCAGGCGGTCGCGATGATGCGCGTGCAGCATCTGCACCCGCGCATGCGCGCCGCGGAACGGCAGGCCGTGCGACGGCAGCACCAGCGTGTCGGGGGGCAGTTCGGTAAAGCGGTCGATCGAGCGCAGGAAAAGTTTCAGCGGATCGCCTTTCGGCTCGGTAGGCCAGACGCTGACGTTGGTGCTGATTTTCGGCAGCAGCATGTCGCCGGAGATCAACACGCCCAGCGAATCGCAGTACAGCGCCGCGTGTTCTGGGGCGTGTCCCCAGCCGACGATGACGCGCCAGGTGTTGCCGCCGATGCCGATCTCGTCGCCATCCATCAGGCGCACGAACCGGGTGGGCGGTTCGGAAACGATCTTGCGGTAGGCGTTGCCC
>DASYUW010000072.1:0-13467 GCA_036000845.1 Burkholderiales bacterium | reverse complement strand
TCTGCTGATGCTGCCGCTCGGCGTGCTGGCGATCAAGAGCTACAAACAGGTGCTCAAGGTTCCGCGTGCGGTGCTGATGCCCGTGATCCTGCTGTTCTGCACGGTCGGGTCGTTTGCAATCAACAATTCCGCCTTCGACATAGGCGTTATGCTGGCATTCGGCGTCCTGGCGTTCGTCATGGAGGAGAACGGCTTTCCGGTGGCCCCGGTCATTCTCGGCGCCGTGCTCGGCCGCATGCTGGAAGAGAACTTCGTCACTTCATTGATCAAGGCGGACGGGCATGTTGTCGAATTCTTCAATCGGCCAATCGCCGGGGTGCTCGGATTGATCACGATCGCAGTATGGATTTCGCCGCTCGTCATCTGGTGGTGGCGCCGCCGGCGGCCTGTGAGAGAGTAGAAATTGAACTCGTTTGCCAGATAAGAGATTGGGCGACCGGCATCTGATCGATGATGCCGCTGATAGAATAAAGGTCATGCCGGAACGCAATGTTTCGGTGCGAAGTCGGGCCGCCCGGACAATAGAACGTATCAATACATAATCTTAGGAGCGAGCGATGACGAAAGCCGTACGATTTCATAAGACAGGCGGTGAGCGCGGAGGGCGGAGCAGGTTCCGCGCGCTTGGCGCGTGGATGTGACCCCGGAGCGTGAAGTTAGGCCCGCCGGCCTGTAGGTCGGATCAGCAAATATTCTCAGGAGCAAGCAATGACCAAAGCCGTACGATTCCACAAGACAGGCGGGCCCGAAGTTCTTCAGCTCGACGACGTCCAGGTCGGCGATCCCGGCGATGGCCAGGCTCGGGTCAAAAATACCGCCATCGGCCTGAATTTCATCGATACCTATCACCGTTCCGGCCTGTATCCGCTGCCGTTGCCGAGCGGCATCGGCCTGGAAGCGGCGGGCGTGGTCGAAGCGGTCGGCAACGGTGTGACTCACGTCAAACCAGGCGATCGCGTGGGCTACGCGGGCGGGCCGCCCGGAGCGTATTCCGAAGTCCGTCTGGTTCCGGCGGACCGGCTGGTGAAGGTGCCCAGCGGCATCTCCGACAAGGAAGTCGCGGCGATGATGCTCAAGGGTCTCACCGTGCAATACCTGATCCGCCGCGTGTACCGCGTGGAGAGGGGCGAGACCGTGCTGTTCCATGCTGCCGCAGGCGGTGTCGGCCTGATCGCCTGCCAATGGCTGAAGGCTCTTGGCGCCACTGTGATCGGCACCGTCGGGTCTGACGAGAAGGCGAAGCTCGCCAAAGCGCACGGCTGCGACCACACCATCGTCTACACACGCGAAAACTTCGTCGAGCGGGTGAAGCAACTCACCGGCGGCAGGAAGGTTCCGGTGGTGTTCGACTCGGTCGGCAAGGATACCTTCATGGGTTCGTTGGACTGCCTGCAGCCGCGCGGTCTGCTGGCAATGTTCGGCAACGGCTCCGGTCCGGTAGCGGCGTTCGATCTCAATCTGCTCGCGGCGAAGGGCTCGCTTTATGTGACCCGCCCTTCGCTGATGGTCTATACCGCCCGCCGCGAGGATCTTGAGGCAGGCGCGAAAGAACTGTTCGAGATGGTGAAATCCGGCAAGGTCAAGATCGAAATCAATCAGACCTACAAGCTCGAAGACGCTGCCCGGGCACATCGCGATCTCGAAGCCCGCAAAACCACCGGCTCGACCGTCTTCTTGCCATAACATCAAGAGCGTGAAACGCAAAGGACGCAAAGGACGCAAAGGTACGCGAAGGAGAAACGATACAGACGGGAAGACAAGATCAGATTTGGTTTCTTGTCACATTTTTTCTTGCCTTCCTTTGCGTACCTTTGCGTCCTTTGCGTTGAAAGACCTAATTGGGGGAGTGAACAGTGATTGAGGATCTGAAGAATAAAGTCGTGCTGATCACAGGTGCCAGCACCGGCATCGGCGCGGGCGCGGCCAGGGCGTTCGGTGCCAACGGCGCCAGGGTTGCGATCCATTACAACAAGAGCAAGGCGGAGGCGGAGAAAGTCGCGGCGGCAGTGGAAAAGGCCGGCGGCAAGGCGATGCTGGTGGCCGGCGATGTCACTGATTCCGCGATCTGCCGGCAGATCGTCGACAAGACCGTCTCGGGATTCGGCCGCATCGATGTATTGATCAACAATGCGGGCGGGCTCATCGAGCGCGCGCCGATCGAGTCCATCACCGATGACCTGTTCGACAAGGTGGTGTATCTGAACGTGCGCTCCGCGATGATCTGCACCGGAGCGGCCGCGCAGCACATGCGCAAGCAGGGCAGCGGCGGTGCCATCATCAACGTCACTTCGGTGGCGGCACGCCACGGCGGCGGACCGGGAGCCTCGTTGTACGCCGGATCCAAGGGCTTCGTCAGCACCATGACGCGCGGTCTCGCAAAGGAATTGGTGAAGGACAAGATACGCGTCAACGCGGTTGCGCCTGGCGTGATCACCACGCCGTTCCACGAACGTTACTCGACGCCGCAGATGCTCGAAGGCTTCAAGGCTACCATCCCGATGAACCGGCTCGGCACCGCCGAAGAATGCGCCGGCGCCTTCCTGTTCCTGGCTTCCGAGCAGATGTCGGGATACATGACCGGGCAGATTCTGGAAGTGAACGGCGGGCAGTACATGCCGTAAGAAACAGGGCCGAGGTCCGAGGTACGAGGCGCCAGAAGAAGCGAAAAGCAAAACAGAACGAAGCAAGGTTCCATCTAGACTTTCTAAAACCTAAAACCTAAAACCTAAAACCTAGAGCCTAGAGCCTGGGCCTGTTGTCGGAGGAGGCGATGTTCAATCTATCGGGGAAGGTAGCGCTCGTCACCGGCGCGTCGCGCGGGCTGGGCTGGGCGATGGCGCAATCGCTGGCAACGGCGGGCGCGTATGTGATCCTGAATGCGCGCGATGAAGGGGCGCTGAAGGATCGGGCGAAGGAACTCGCCGCCAAGGGACTCAAGGGCGAAGCGGCGGCCTTCGACGTTACCGACCATGCCGCCGGCGCTGCATGTATAGGTGCGGCGGCAAGGAAACACGGCCGCTTCGACATCCTGGTTGCCAATGCCGGCATCCAGCACCGCAAACCGATCACAGAGTTCGACGCCGCCGACTTCGAGCGTGTCGTCGCCACCAACCTCACTGCGGTGTGGGCTTTGGCAAAGGAAGCGGCGAAGGTCATGATTCCTGCAAAACGCGGACGCATCATCATGACCGGCTCGGTCAGTGCCATTCTCGCCAGGCCCACAATTTCCGCCTACATCGCCAGCAAGGGCGCGGTTCACGCCCTGACCAGGGAACTGGCGGTCGAGCTGGCGCAGCACAACATTACCGTCAACTCGATTGCACCCGGTTATTTCGCCACCGAGATGAACACCGCTCTGATCCAGAACAAGGAGTTCAACGACTGGGTGTGCAAACGCACGCCCGCGGGCCGCTGGGGAAAGCTCGAGGAGATCGGTCCGATCGCGGTGTTCCTGGCTTCCGACGAAGCATCCTACGTCAACGGCCACATTCTGGTTACGGATGGCGCATTTTCCGCCGCAATGTAGGCGCCGGAAAACGGTGCTGTGTGCTGCGTGCTGTGTGCTGAGTAAAGACTGACAAGGACACTTTCGGTGACGAAATTCAAGATTGGAATCACTCGCGACGCGATAACAGCGAACGGCACTGTCTTCGGAGAAGAGGCGATGAAGGTGCTGAATGATCCGGCGGTCGAATGGGAGTTCTTGCCGGAAAAGGTGCCTGAATTGACGGCGGAGCACGGTGCGAACTACGACGCTCTGTGTGTCATGTCGGCGAAAGTCACGCGCAAGACCTTATCGGGCGCCAATCGCAAGGTCAAGCTCATCGCGCGCTTCGGCGTGGGTTACGACTCGGTGGATGTGCCCGCCTGCACTGAAAACGGCGTCATGCTGACCATCACGCCCGATGGGGTGCGCCGTCCGGTGGCGGCGAGCGTGATCGGCTTCGTGCTCGCGCTCGCACATCGTATGTTCCTCAAGGACAGGCTGACGCGCGAAGGGCGTTGGGCCGAAAAAGGGAACTATCTCGGCAGTGGCCTGATGGGCCGCACACTCGGCGTGATCGGCGTCGGCAATATTGGCAGGGAGATCTTCAAACTCGCGCAGCCCTTTGGAATGAAACTGCTGGGCTGCGATCCGCATGTGCTGCAATCGGCCGTTGGTTCACTCAATGTCACCATGGTGGACAAGGACAAGTTGTTGCGCGAAGCAGACTTTATTTCGGTCAACACGCTGCTCGACGACAAGACCAAAGGGTTGATCGGCGCGCGCGAATTCGCGCTGATGAAGGCGAGCGCATACTTCATCAATACCGCCCGCGGCCCGGTGGTCGTGGAATCGGCCCTCATCGATGCGCTGAAGAACAATCGCATCGCCGGCGCCGCCATCGATGTGTTCGAGCAGGAACCGGTGTCGGCGGAAAACCCGTTGCTAAAACTGGATAACGTAATCCTCGCCCCGCATGCGATCTGCCATACCGACGAGTGTATGAGCCTGCTCGGACAGGGGGCGTTCAGGGCGGCGGTGGACCTGGCCCACGGACGCAAGCCGCACCTGATCGTCAATACGGAAGTGTTGAAGCATCCGGCGTGGGTGGGGAAGTTTCATGCGTAGCGTGAAACTTCAGGTTCGAGGGAAAAGGTGAAAGATAAAAGTAAGGCAATTCACTCGTCCCTCGTCCCTTGTGAAATAAGCTACCAATAGCGAGATGCAAAATGCGAACAAACCCTGTAAAGGCAAAACTTCTGGCCGGCCAACCGGTCTTCGGCAGTTTCGGTTGGGAGTTTCTGGTTCCAGGCCTGCCGCAGATCGTGAAAGCGGCGGGAGCGGAGTTCCTGCTTCTGGACATGGAACATGCCGGGCACAGTTACGAAACCATCAAGGACCAGGCGGCGGCATGCCGCGGAATCGACCTGGTGCCGATGGCTCGGGTACCGACCAACCAGTACCACTATATTTCCCGCGCGCTCGACCTCGGCATCATGGGGATAATGGCGCCCATGGTCGGCTCCGCCGAGGAGGCGAAATACATCGTGTCCTGCACCCGCTATCCGCCCGCGGGCCGGCGCGGCGCGGCGTTCGGCTTTGCGGCTGACGATTACATCGGCGGAAGCGTCGCCGATAAGATCAAGATCGCCAACGAGCGTACTCTGGTGATGTGCCTGATCGAGACCGCCGAAGGCATCGAGAACGTGGAAAAAATTGCGGCGGTACCGGGCGTGGACGTACTCTGGCTCGGGCACTTCGACCTGACCAATTTCCTCGGCATCCCGGCGCAGTTCGACCATCCAAAATACGTCGCCGCGATCAAGAAAATGGTCGCCGCCGCAAGCAAGCACGGCAAGATCCTCGCCTGCATGACCGCGGACGAGAAATGGAGCCGCGAATACTGGGAAAAAGGCTTCCGCCTGTTTTCGGTCGGGATAGACTCGATGCTGCTGCAGGGCGCATTGAAGCAGGGCATCGGCGTGCTGCAATCGCTCGACGAATCGGGAAAGAAGACAGTAAAAAAGTAAGCTGATTAGAAACGGCCTGCCAAAACAAAGCAGACCAGGGCGGCCGCAACAGAAGGAGGAGAAAAATGGCGCAGGCCAAGTTCCGCATCGGCGTCACCCGCGACAATCTCAAACCGAACGGCAAGCCGATTTTCGACGAATCTGCCTTCAAGATCCTGGACGACCCACGGATCGAGTACGAATTCCTTCCAGAGATCGAGCCGGAGCTCACCCCCGAGACCGCTGCGAAATACGATGCACTGGCGGTCATGCTGGCCAAGGTCACTCGCAAGACGGTCTCCGGCGCGAATCGCAGGCTCAAGCTGATCGCGCGCTTCGGCGTCGGTTACGACACGGTGGACGTGCCGGCCTGCACCGAGAATGGTGTCATCCTCAGCATCACCCCGGACGGCGTGCGCCGGCCACTGGCGACTTCCGAGCTCACGCTGGTCCTGATGCTGGCGCAGAAGGTGCTGATCAAGGACAAGCTCACCCGCGAGGGGCGCTGGCAGGAACGGCTGAATCATTTCGGCACCGGCCTGAGCGGTCGCGTGCTCGGCTCGATCGGCGTGGGCAATGTCGGCGCGGAACTGTTCCGGTTGGCCGCCCCTTTCGGGATGAAACATCTGGCCTGCGATCCGTACGTTACCCAGGAGTCGGTGGCGCCGCTGGGCGTGAGACTCACGGACATGGACACGGTGTTCCGCGAATCCGATTTCGTGGTGGTGAACTGCCCGCTCAACGAGGAAACGCGCAAGCTGGTCGGCGCCCGGCAGTTCTCGCTGATGAAGCCGACTGCGTTTTTCATCAATACGGCGCGGGGGCCGATTGTCGACGAGAAGGCATTGCTCGATACGCTTGCCAGTCACCGCATCGCCGGCGCCGGCCTCGATGTGTTCGAGCAGGAACCCACTCCGGCGGACAACCCGCTCCTGAAGCTCGACAACATCGTGGTCACCCCGCACCACATCTGTCTTACCGACGAGTGCATCAACACCATCGCGGCCAGCGTTTTCAGCACCTGTCGCGATCTCGCCTACGCCCGCGTGCCGAAGAACGTGGTGAACCAGGAAGTGCTTGGCAAGGTGCCGTACTTTCACAGATGAAAAGCCGTGAATAACGTGACTGTCGTGACTGTCGTGAAGGTCGGATTTGCGTTGTGGCTTCGATCTTGCAATTCACGAAAGGAGCTTCGGAATTTTTGTCTCGACGTAACGTAAAAGTCAGCCCACACCACACTTTGTAACTTTTGAAGTCTCGGCATTCACACTTTCACGCATTCACACCTTCACACCTTCACGATATTCACGAAAGTTCTATGAGATCCAATCCCCTCAAAACGAAACTGCTTGATGGCGCCACTGCCTACGGCCTGTTTGCGTTCGAGTTCTTTACGCCGGGACTGGCGCAGATCGCGAAGGAGGCCGGCGCGGAGTGCCTTCTATTCGACATGGAACATTCCGGGGCAGGCATCGACACCATCAAGCAGCAGCTTGCGTACTGTCGCGGACTCGACATAGTTCCCTTCGTGCGCGTGCCGACCTACCAATACCAGTTCGTCGCCCGCGCTCTCGACGCCGGAGCGCTCGGAATCATGGTGCCGATGGTCGAGACCGCGCAGCAGGCGCGCGACATCGTCTCCTGGACGCGTTATCCGCCGAAGGGCAGGCGCGGGGCGGTATTGGGGGCGGCCCACGACGACTACACGGGCGGCAGCATGAAGGAAAAATTCGCGGCGTTGAACGAACGCTGCTTCGTAATGCTGCAGATCGAGACCGAGATCGGGGTCGGTAACGTCGAGGAAATAGCCACGGTACCCGGCGTGGATTCGCTATGCATCGGATACGCCGACCTGTCGAATTTCCTCGGGGTCCCGGGCGACCTCAAGCACCCCAAGTATCTCGACGCGGTACGGCGGATTGCAGCCGCGGCCGTGAAGCACGGACATGTCCTCGCCACAGCGGCGCCCAACGCAGTGTTTGCCAGGGAATATGTCGAGCTCGGCTTCAGGTTGATATTCTTCGGCACGGACGCCCATCTCATGCAATCGGCTCTGGCAGAGCGTATCGCGGCGATGAAACCGGCTGGCGGCAAGTAAACGGAAACCGGCACCCTGCAGGCGACAACTGGAGGAAACGGCAATGAAGGCTTTCGGATCAGTGGCCATGGCGGCGATGTTCGCGGTCTCCTTGCTGCCCTTGCCTGCGGTCGCACAAAACATCACGCTTCACGGCGCGGTCCAGTTCAACGACGACCATGCGTTCAACCGGGCGCTGCTCAAGTTCGAGGAGTTGACCAAAAAGTTCTATGGCAAGCCGGTCAATTTCGTACTCCACCGTAACAGCGAGCTGGGGCTCGAGAAGGAGTACTTCGTATACATGAATCAGGGCAAAGGCGTGGACTACGCGATCGTCTCGCCTGCACACATGTCCACGTTCTCGCGCGCGGCGCCGTTCATCGACGCGCCGTTTCTGTTTCGCGACGTCAACCACTGGCGCAAGGTGCTGGATGCCGATCTGTTCAAGCCGATCGCCGACGAGATCGCGCAGAAGGCGGACGTCATGCTCATCGGCTACGCCGGCGGCGGCACGCGCAACATTTTCGCCAACAAGCCGATTCGTAATCTTTCGGACCTGAAAGGCCTCAAGGTGCGGGTCATGGGTGCCCCGATCTGGAGTCGCACGTTTGCCGCGGCAGGCATGTCACCGTCGGTAATTGCATACAACGAAATCTACAACGCGATTCAGAACGGAGTGATCTCCGCGGGCGACAACGAGGCAGCCGGCGTCGAGCAGATGAAATTCTACGAGGTCGGACCCAACCTCTCGATGACGGAGCACTCCATCACGATCCGGCCGCTCTGCTTTTCCGGAAAGACGTTCGGGACGCTGCCGCCCGATCTGCAGGCCGCGATTCTGAAAGCAGGCAAGGAAGCGGGAGCTTATGGCCGCGATCTCGAATCGCACGAGGACGCCGCCAAGCTGGAGGCGATGGAGAAGGCCGGCAAGCTCAAGCGCATCCCCTTCGCCGACCGCGCGCAGATGAAGAAGCTGGTCGACCCGGTGATCGAGGCCTACGCAAAGGATGTCGGCACCGACCAGATCCTCGCCAGGATCAACGCGATCAAGTGAAGAAATTCATCGATCTCTGCCACCGGGTGCTGACCTGGCTCCTGGTGGGCACGGTGGCTGTGCTGATCGTGCCTGTTTCGCTGCAGATTTTCTCGCGCTTTACCCAACTGATCCCCGCTTACATCTGGACCGAAGAACTGGCGCGCTTCCTGTTCATCTGGATGGTGATGCTCGGCGCCATGATCGGCATCCGCGAGGGCACCCATTTCGAGGTCGATGTCTGGCCGCATCTCGGGCAGCGGGCAAACGCGCTGCTGCGTATCGTCTCGCATTTCTTCGTGCTGGCATTCGCGCTGGTGTTCATCTGGTGGGGCGTCGAATTCACCCGCTTCGGTTGGGATCAGTTGTCCGAAATCGCCGAGCTGCCGATGTGGATGATCTTCATCGCCTGGCCGGTGGCGGGCCTGACCTGGCTGCTGTTTCTCGGCGAGTCTTTCGTCGCCAATCTCCGCGTTCTGCGAGAGGGCACGCGGCGATGACAGGCATCGCGTTGTCGGCAGGCTCGGCCGCGGCGATCCTGTTCGGCGGGTTTTTCCTGCTGCTCGTCCTGCGCGTGCCGGTGGCTTTCGCGCTCGGGCTGTCCTGCCTGCCGATCCTGGTGATGGAACCGCGGCTCTCGCCGATCACGCTGTTCAACGAAACCTTCAAAGCCTACAACTCGTTCATCCTGCTGGCGGTGCCGTTCTTCCTGCTGACCGCGAACCTCATGAACGTCGGCGGCATCACCGACCGGCTGGTGCGCCTGTCGCGCACCATGGTGGGCAACTTTCCCGGTGCGCTGGCGCAGATCAACGTGCTGCTGTCCGTGTTTTTCGCGGGTATCTCCGGGTCTTCCACCGCGGACGCGGCCAGCCAGTCGAAGATCTTCATCGAGGCGCAGGTCAAGGAAGGTTACGGGCTGTCCTTTTCGATCGCCATCACCGCGGTCTCGGCGGTGCTCGCCGTCATCATTCCGCCCTCGATCCTGATGATCGTCTGGGGCGGCGTGATCTCGACCTCGATCGGCGCGATGTACCTTGCCGGCATCCTGCCGGGGCTGCTGATCGCGGCGGCGCAGATGCTGACGGTGCACATCTACGCGAAGATCTACAACTACCCGGTCTATCCGCGCGCCACGCTGAAGGAATTTTTCGTATCCGCCTGGCAATCGCTGCCGGCGCTGTTCACCCCCTTCATCATCGTCGGCGGGATCCTGCTGGGCTGGTTCACCGCGACCGAGTCGGCGGCCGTCGCGGTGATTTACGCCGCGACCCTGTCGATCTTCGTCTACCGCGAGATGGACCTCAAGCATATTTATCACGCGCTGGCCGAAACCGGGCGGCTCGCCTCCGTCGCGCTGTTCTGCGTCGGCACGGCGTCCGCCTTCGGCTGGCTGCTCGCCTACTACCAGATCCCGAAAGCGCTGCTGGAGAACGTCGCCAGCTGGGGCATGGGCATCACCGGCGTCGGCTTTTTCATCGCCTTCGTGTTCCTCGTGGTCGGCTGCTTCCTCGACGCGATCCCGGCCATCATCATCGTCGGCACCATCCTGCAGCCGCTCGCGCAGTCCGTGCACATGCATCCGATCCATTTCGCCATCATCGGCATCGTCTCGCTCGCCTTCGGCCTGGTGACGCCGCCCTACGGCCTGTGCCTGATGATTTCCTGCGCGGTGGCCAAGGTGCCGCTCAAGTTCGCGCTGAAGGACACGCTGATCATGCTGGTGCCGATGCTGCTCATGCTCGCGGCGATCATCATCTGGCCGGAGATCCCGCTGATCCTGCCCAGGCTGTTCGCGCCCGAACTGCTGAAATGAAGCTGTCGCTCAATACCGCGACGGTCAAGAAGCAATGGGACCTCGCGCAGGCGATCGAGGGCTGCGCGCGCCACGGCATTCGTGGCATCGCGCCTTGGCGCGAGCAGCTCGCCGCCCTGGGTCTGCGGGAAGCCGTGAAACGCATTCGTGATAATGCGCTGACCGTCACCGGCCTGTGTCGCGGCGGCTTTTTCACAGCGAAGGACTGGCTCGACGACAACCGGCGCGCCATCGACGAAGCGCATGCGCTTGGCGCGCAATGCCTGGTGCTCGTGGTGGGCGGACTGCCGGCGGGCTCGAGAGACCTGCGTCGCGCGCGAGAGAGGGTGCAGGAATGCATTTCGATCATTCTTCCCGAGGCGAGGAAAGCCGGCGTGCCGCTGGCCATCGAGCCGCTGCACCCGATGCAGGCGGCGGAGCGCGCCTGTGTGAATACGCTTGAGCAGGCGCTGGATATCTGCGATGCCCTTGGCGACGGCATCGGTGTTGCGGTTGATGTTTACCATGTGTGGTGGGACCCCAAACTGGAATCCCAGATCATGAGAGCTGGAAAAAAACGAATCCTGGCTTACCACATCTGCGACTGGCTGGTACCGACGCGCGATCTGCTCAACGACCGCGGCATGATGGGCGATGGGGTTATCGATCTCAAATTGATCAGAAGCTGGCTTGAAGCCGCGGGCTATTCCGGCTTCCATGAGGTGGAGATCTTTTCCGAGATGGATTGGTGGCGGCGCGACCCGGACGAGGTGCTGCGCGTCTGCAAGGAACGCCATCCGCTCACATGAAGCCCTCCAGAGCGAATCACCTCGTGCTCGCGGCATGCCTCATGCTGCCGGGGGCGGTCGCCGCACAATCGGCGCCGGCGTTGCTCGACGCCTACGCGCGCGCCATCGCCCTTTTGAATTACATGACCACCTATGTCGGCGAATCCCTGCTCGCCTGCGCGGAGAAGAACGTCCTTACCGAGGCACAGGCGGAGACGCGCTTCCAGGCCTACCGCGCGCGCAATGCCGCACTGCTCGAGCGTGCCGAAACCTGGAGGCAGGAGGTCGAGAAGCGGCTGCGCACACAGGGCGAGGAGCGTGCCGCCGGGCAGCGGGCGGAGGAGGCCGGCATGAGCGCAATGATGGCGGCCTCGGCGCGCGCCCAGGGAGAAATCGGCAAAGCGGGCGACGTCCGCGCGATCTGCGGCGCGAGGTTTGCGGGGATCGAGTCCGGTCGCTACGATCTGTCGGGCAATGCGGAGTTTGTCGACCTGCTGAGAGCGAACCCATGAAGATCTTCATGACTGGCACCTCCGGCTATATCGGTGGCACCGTGGCCGACTCTCTCGTGAAGTCCGGCCACACGATCATCGGCCTAGCCCGCACCGAAGCGGCCGCTGCCAGGCTGCGCAGCTTCGGCATTCAAGCCGTGCGCGGCGAACTCGGCAGTCACGGCGTGGTCAGGGACGCGGCGCGCGCGGCGGACGCGGTCATCAATTGCGCCAACGCAGAGGACCCGTTCGTGATCGCCGCCATCATCGAGGGGCTCGCGGGTTCGGGAAAGGCGTTTCTCCACACCAGCGGCACGAGCGTGGTCGGCGACAAGGCTGCCGGGAAATCCTCGTCGAAGGTCTACCACGAAGACACGCCGCTCGATCCGCTGCCGGAGAAAATCCAGCGCGTCGCTGTGCACCGCTCGGTGCTCGCCGCCGCCGCCCTGGAAATCCGCTCGGTGGTGCTCTGCCCCTGCCTCATCTACGGGCAGGGACGGGGCGCCAATCCCGATAGCATCCAGGTGCCGACCCTGATCCGCCAGGCAATCAAGAGCGGCGTGCCACGCTACATCGGCGCCGGCGAGAATATCTGGTCCACGGTCCATATCGACGACGTTGCCGACGCCTACCTGCTCGCGCTCGAAGCGGCGCGCGCTGGATCGTTCTTCTTCATCGAGAACGGGGAGGCGAGCCTGAAGTCCATCGTCGAATCGATCGGGCGCCTGCTGGGAGGAAAACGCGCCCCGGAGGGCTGGAGCATCGACGAGGCGATTGCGGAGTGGGGGCCGATGGCGGCCTGGTTCTCGCTAGGCGGCAACAGCCGGGTCAATGCCGACAAGGCGCGCAGCATGCTCGGCTGGAAGCCGCGCGGCGCCGATCTCTTCCACGAGATCGAGCGGGGATGGTACCGGCGCCAGCTCGAAGCCGGCGCCTATGGGTCGCGCGCTTAGCGGGGCGTAGAATAGAACGCGGCGCAGGCTTGACGAGAATCAATTCGGCGGGCATGCCGTACAGAGGCTGCTAGCCATGAACGCTGGCGACATTATGGTCAGGGATGTGGTTGCAGTGGGGCCGGAAGCCCCGGTGCGGGAGGTCGCGTTGCTGATGCTCGAGCGGCGCATCAGCGGGGTGCCGGTGATCGACGGCGAGCGGCATGTCGTCGGCATCGTGAGTGAGGGCGACCTCATCCGGCGTCCCGAGATCGAGACTGACCAGGCCTCAAAAGGCTGGCTGGGTTTGTTCCTTTCCGAAGAGGAGCGCGCGCGCGATTTCGTAAAGTCGCACGGGCGCAAGGCATCCGAGGTGATGACGCAGCCCGCAATTTCCGTGTCCCCGGACACGCCGCTCGCCGAAGTTGTGCGGCTCATGGAGCGGCACCGCATCAAGCGCCTGCCGGTCATCCGGCAAGGCAAGCTCGCAGGCCTGGTGACGCGCGCCGATCTGCTGCGTGCCTTGGTGGCGCACCACGATGTTTCGCCGGCGGCAACGAGCGACCGGGAGCTGCGCGATCGTATCGACACGATGCTGCGCGGCGAAGACTGGGCGGTGAGCGCTTACGTCAACGTAAACGTGGAGAACGGCGTTGCGCAGCTCTGGGGCACGGTGGAATCCGCCGCGCAGCGGGAGGCGCTGATCCTTGCAGTGCGCGGCGTGCCCGGGGTAAGGGACGTGCAGCCGCACCTGGGCCGTGCGATGGCGGGCTGAGCGAGGCTGTTTCGCCCTGCCGGTCAAACCGGCGTATCGCCGCGTTTGGATTGCTCGATCAACTGCGACAGCCTCTTCATCGC
>DASYUW010000071.1:0-2852 GCA_036000845.1 Burkholderiales bacterium | reverse complement strand
GCTGCTGCAAAAAACCGCGGCGAGCGAGCTGCAGCGCGCCGACCTGGCCGCGCCTTACGACAAGATCTATCGCCACCTGATGCCCACGACCGCGCTGATCGAAAGCTGCTGGCGCCAATATGTGCTTCGCGGCGACAAGGTCAGCTATTTGCGCTCGGCGTCCGCCAGCGTCGGCATCATGCAGATCAATCAGCATGTCTGGCGCGGCTTTTACGATGTCCAAAGCCTGCGCTGGGACACTGCGTACAACATCCGCGCCGGCGCACAGATCCTGATGCGCTACGTGAAGGACTACGCAATCCCCTATGCCGAGCGCAGCGGCGATCTCAACCATGTGCCGCGCGCCGCATACGCCGTGTACAACGCGGGCCCGCGCGCCGTCGGCCGCTTCAACAAAAACCCGCGCCACCCGCGCGAGGAGCGCGTCGACGAACACCTCTGGACGCTCTATCAGGGCATCGCGTCCGGCGGACAGGCCGACCTGCACAGCTGCGGCGTGAAAACGGCTGCGGCTTCGCTGAAATAGAACGGCCCGAAGCGCTTGACGCTCCAGGCCGTTTCAACTGCGCCGCCGCCCGTTCCGGTTGTTCTGCGATCGGGCGCCATTGGGTACGCACCTTGCTCGCGAGTTACCGGGGAATCTCCCTTTCCAACTCAGGACGCGCGCCTATGAGCCAAACTGCGCAAAGATCCGGAATTTCTGCCGACGAACCGGCACTCATCTTGGGCCTATGGGGCGTTCGCTATCAAGTCGCCGATGTGAGCAGGTCGCTGACGTTTTACAGCCAGCGACTTGGATTCAAGGTGGACCACCAGCACCTGCCCGCTTTCGCCCAGGTCTCCGTCAGCGGCCTGAAGCTCTTCCTGAGCGGTCCCGGCGCGTCCGGGTCCCGACCAATGCCGGACGGGCACAAGCAGGAACCGGGCGGGTGGAACCGGGTCGTGCTTCGAGTCAAGGATTTACCAACACGGATTGAGGCGCTGAAGAAGGCCGGACTGCGTTTCCGGAACGAGATGGAAGTCGGTCCAGCAGGCAAGCAGATCCAGCTCGAAGATCCCGACGGCAACCCGATCGAGTTGTTCGAGCCGGCACGATAGCTCGGACAGAAGTAGCTGTTCGCCCCCGAGGGCGCCATGAGCGGCGCATCGCCCGCGTTCACGTTCGTGCTGACGATGGGCATCGTCATAAGGGGTCATCCGCGTTGGTGCTGACCCCTGGAAGGAATTGGCGCGCCCGGCAGGATTTGAACCCACGACCCCGTGGTTCCCGGCCTCCGGGAGAATTCAACGGAACATAGCGCCGAGCGCATACCGGCTCGCGCCGGCGGGCGTGGATTGCCAAACGCAAACCGCCTTCCGCCGCGTTCGTTCGACGTTGCCGGCTTCCACTCGTCCCTTCCATCGCGCTTCCGAGTAGTAGGCCTCGATCCCGGTTTCCTGGCGCCAGTCCCCATGGAACAGTGAACCGGACACCTGCAGCTTGCCCCACGCGACCTCGAAACGGTCACCGTCGGTGACGACTCGCAAAAGCACATCGACCCTATGCAGGTCTGTGGCCTTCCGCAGGCGGTGCAAGGTCGGCGTGTCTGCGACCAAATCCCAATCGAATGCGCCCAAGGGATCCAGGACCTCGCCATTCGCTCGAATGCCGATCATCCAGATTGATCGCATGGCGGGACACCGGTTCGCCAGCTGGCCGACAAGCAACGATATTCCGGCTGTGCCTCCGGAATTCAGAGACATTTAAGTTTCGGGTTGTACCCGTTCGCTCGAGCGGCCGTTACGCACTCGTAGAAAAGGTCGTAGGTTTTCTCGGATGGCTTGACCTCTGCGTCGTCCGTAATTGGACGCCACTTCCATCCGTTCCGCCCCTTGTGCTTGGTATAGATGATTTCGCAGAGCCGCATGGCTCGCTCCTTTCACGATCGAGGACGAAGCAGAGGGAAGAAGAAACCGATTGCCGGTCGGCTCTCGGACGCTGCGCTTCATCACCGTTATACACCGTGCGCACATTCGCCAAATAGCCCGAACGGACGCGCGCTAAGTCCGGTACCGGACATACAAGCGACGGACGAGCGTGCGACAGTGTGGCCATGGGTGGGGTTGCGTCGACGGAGGGCGACATCATGAAGCGGAAATTTCAGTTGCTACCCGGTGTCGTTCAGGTTTCTCTCGAGCACGGAGAGATGCCCGTCGACATCGTGCCGGTCCTATCAGACGCTGCTAAGCTCGCTCGCGCGAAGCGGCGGCAGGATCTTCTCGTCGTCAGCGGATTAGGCGACCCGGCGACCAGCCAGGCCGTTTCCATGGCGATCGAGGAAATGCACGCCCTCGGTGCGCCCCCGCCGTTCAGGATCGCTTTCGTCGCCTACATGCTCCCGCAATACAACGTGTATCACTTCGCGGAGCGGTACGCGCAAAGGTTCGGCATCGTGGCAAAAGTGCTGCTTTCCCTGCGCGACGCGAAGGACTGGCTGGGCCTGCGTCATCCTGACGCTAGCGCAGCACGGGGCAGCAGGCGCTCGACCTCGCTCTTCACGACCGAATAGCACTCGCAGGCGCGCTCTTCGAGGGCCGGGCGATCCAGCACGGTGATCAAGCCGCGGCGATAGCTGATCAGGCCTTCGCGCTCGAGCTTGCCCGCGGACTCCGTGACGCCCTGGCGCCGCACTCCGAGCATGTTGGCGATCAGCTCCTGCGTCATTTGCAGTTTGTTGTCGGGCAGACGGTCCAGGCTCAATAGCAGCCAGCGGCACAGCTGCTGGTCCACGGAGTGGTGCAGATTGCAGACCGCGGTCTGCGAGATCTGCGTAATGAGCGCCTGCGTGAACTTCAGCAGGGTGAGCTGCAGG
>DASYUW010000070.1:0-5925 GCA_036000845.1 Burkholderiales bacterium | reverse complement strand
TCTGGTCAACATGGGCGTGCTCGACCCGACCAAGGTCACGCGCTACGCGCTGCAGAACGCTGCTTCGGTGGCGGGGCTTATCCTCACCACCGCCGCGATGATAGCCGAGCTGCCGAAGGACGAGTCACACGCCGGCCACGGTATGGGTGGCATGGGTGGTATGGACATGTAGCCGTTGCAGTTCGATCCAACCTCATCGCAGTACACCCGGTCTGCACACGGGGCACTCTTTCTCACGCGACTTTTTGTCGGTCGACAATCACAAGCGCGATACCGCCGAGCACCAGGACGGATGCACCCGACAATCGCAGGGTGATGGGCTCACCAAGAGCCGCATTATCCGCTGCGCCTTTCTTGCGCCTGAGATCGTGGAAGCCGTCCTCGAAGGCCGCGAACCTGCCGAGCTCACGCTCGACAAGCTCTTGGACAACCTGCCGCTCGAATGGACGGAGCAGATATAGCAGCTGGGATTTCGCGGTCGCTGATGACGCTGCGCTCCTCGATCAGCGCCTCGATGCTATCGTCGTGACTCTGAGCATTGAGGAAAGCTGATACGAGGCTAATCATCTCCCGCAGCATTAGGCATTCGTAGCCACTCAGGTTGCTTGGACGGGGAGTCCACGGCCCTGTTTGCACCAACGCTAACGGCAGGACACGGCCTATTCTGTTGAAAAACTCAAAATCGCGAGGACGGTAAATTTCCGTCAGATGTCGATCCAATCGATAATGCCCTCCACATCTCGCTTTGTGGTCCAATCAGAGGCCCCATGTCGCGACATCAACTCTTCCTAGTACCCCCCCCAGCTCGAAGCGAGCTTCGCGCGGTAAAAGGGCCACAATTTTTTCATCGTCCGCAGAAATCGAGTTTTTCAACAGAATAGGCCAACAGCGGTCATTCGATTTGTCGCAATGTTCGTCTACGAGAGGCAGTAGCAATCTCCGGCGACTGGTAATTCAGGGCGCGGGACATCGGATTTGGCCATGGATGTCCCGGCCTGCCTCATGAAATATTTAGGCTCGCAGACTTGATAGTCGCGGTGACGCCCTCATGTACCACTTACCACTTAAATGGGCAACGGATGCACAGTCATTCACCGCCGATTGGTTTGAATTTTCATAGGAGAACAAAATGGTAAACATGGCACGCTTTAATCCGGTCGAGGATGCATTCGAGAACTTTTTCCGTGGCGTCCCCGTGTGGCTGCCTAACCCTGAGACGCGTGCGCCCGCGCCGACGCAGTTCCGCATGGACGTAACCGAGAACGACAAGGAGTATCAAGTGCTGGCCGAATTGCCCGGCGTCAAGAAGGAAGAGATCAGCATAACTATCAACGGCAACGAAGTTGCGATATCCGCTGAAGTGAAGCAGGAAAACGACGTCAAGAACGGCGAGACGGTGCTTCGCGCCGAGCGCTATTACGGCAAGATCCAGCGCGCGTTCGCGCTCGGTCAGGAGGTCGACGAAGCGACCGCCCAAGCCAAGTACAACGACGGCGTGCTGGAGCTCACGCTGCCGAAGAAAACCCTAGCGGCAGCGAAAAGGCTCGCGGTGCATTGAGCGGCGCCTCGAACAGCACGAATAGTATCGACGGTGGAATCAATGTGGCCGTCTGAGATGTCGAATATTCCGCCACATGCAGTTGAGTCGTAAATATACAGACCCCGCTTCGGCGGGGTTTTTGTTGATGGCGGGTGCTGGGGCCAGAGCAATAACCGGAATCGCGTGTCCTTTGATAAAGCCAATCTTATGAAGGTATCGCTATCAACTTAGATCAAAATGCCGGTAACGCTATTCGTAGCTTGCTTGAATGTCTCCTTTGGGTCGATGCTGTGTGAAAACTCAAAATCTACGAGTCGCGCAAAGGCTTTTTCCCACTCGGGTCTGGTTACTTCCGAACTAATGACAAGCGATTTCCACTTCTGCCGCAGTCCGTATTCGCTCGGAGATGTGCGGACCCACCGCGAAGAATTCGATGCCAGTTTTCACACAGCCTCGGTCGTTTCCAGAAGTTGGCATTCGGACACGATCTGTAAGATCAAGTCTGAACGACTACAAATGATTCGGAGTTCTGCGAATTCTTCAATTTCTCATTGTTGCGCTCTATCCCTCTGTGTACCCCTCAAGGGGGTATTGAAAAGAATCCTCCGCGCACCGCTCAAGGGGGTATAGAAAGGAATCCTTCGTGGTGAGAGCGTATTTCTTATCTGCCGCCAGGCGGCGACTGGGAAACCAGTTCGATGCGCTGGCGGATTGTTGCCAGTGCCGCGGCGTCGCCGGCCTGTTCGGCCACTGTTGCCTGCACGTTCAGATAAGCGGGCAGCGGACTGCGGAATCCCTGCGCGGCGGCAGTGTCGATTGCCGTCGCCACTCCCGTGGGTGAAAGCCGGGCGATGCGCCCGCGCATCCGCCGCGCAGCAGCCAAACGGAGCGCGGACAGAGAAAACGTCATTACTGCAGCTTGATTTCCGTTTTGCGCACAAACGGCCATTTGCGGTCGATCTCATCACGGCGGCCACGGGGAAATCACGGCAGATTAGCGCTTCCCTTGCGCCGAGCAGCGGTGCTAAGCTCGCGACGACGCCGTGGCGGCCCGCGGCACACGCTTTCCTCGGAGCACTGCTGATGAACAAGGTGCGCGGACTCGGCGACGCTTTGGCTCACGCGGCCTCGACCATCATCGAGCGCATCGTCGCCTATCTCCCCAGCGTCCTGGGCGCGATCCTGCTGCTCATCGTCGGCTGGGCGCTCGCTCGCCTGCTGCGCGCGCTGACCATGCGCGCTGTGCTTCTGCTCGACCGGCTGCTCTCCCGCATCGGCGGACCCGGCGGCGGCGAGCGCTTTCGCGTGGGGCGGGCTTCCGCCGTGCTCGGCACCGTCGTGTTCTGGGTGGTGTTGCTGTTCTTCGTTGCCGCGGCGACGCAGGTCCTCGGACTGCAGGCGTTCACCGACTGGCTGGCGCGCCTGATCGACTATTTGCCGACGCTGATCGCCGGCGTGCTCATCATCGCCGCCGGCTACATCGTTTCCCGTTTCGTCGCCGATCTGCTCCTGGCCACCGCAACGCGGCTCGCGCATACGCAGCGCCTCGCCCTGGCGCGGGTCGCACAGGTGCTGATCCTGGTCGGCGCCATCCTGGTCGGCGCCGACCAGGTCGGCATCAAGATCACCTTCCTCGCCATCTTCGCCGCCGGCGCTGCTGCGACCATCGTCGGTGGCGTCGCCCTCGCGGTAGGATTCGGCGCGCGCGACTACATCGCCAACCTCATCGGCGCGCACTACATGCGCCAGGCCTTCCCGGTCGGCCAGTTCATCCGCGTCGCCGGCCATGAAGGCCGCATCCTGGAAGTGACCGCCACGGTGGTCATCATCGAGACCGGTGAAGGCCGCGTCACGCTGCCCGGACGCATCTACAACGAACAGCCAATTGCGGTGATCTCGCGCCAGAACCATGGCTGAACCCGAAGCGCTGACGCTCACGTATATCGCCGCGCACCCGGGGGAGGCGGCGCGGGTTCTGGAGCGCATTCCCGGGGCCGATGCCGCAGCGCTATTCGCGAATATTCCGGCACGCGCCGGAGCACCGGTACTGACCGCAATGCTGCCGTCGGCGGCGGCACGGATCCTCGGTTCGCTCGACGACGAGCCGGTGCTGGCGTTACTCACCGCGGCCGGCGTGCAGGCGGCGGTAACTGTGCTGCGTTACATACCTGAGCCGCGCAGGTCACGCCTGCTCGCGGGACTGCCAACCGCCACTGCCGTGGCCTCGCGCGTCCTGCTCGGTTACCCGGACGATTCGGTCGGCGCGTGGGCCGACCCGGACGTCATCGCACTCGCGCCCGAGACCAGGGTAAGCGACGCGCTGGAACGCGTACGTGGCGGCGACGAAAAGAAAGTGGAGCAGGTGTACGCGGTCGATCACGATCAGCGCCTGATCGGCATCGTGGAGCTGGTTGATCTTCTGCGCGTGCCAGATGCAAATACGCTCGCAGCCGTCCTGCACAAGCCCCTGGCGATGCTCAACGCAATGACGCCGCTCACCGGAGCGGCGACGCAGCGCGGGTGGCAGCAGTCGAGTGTGCTCCCGGTGGTGGAGCGCGACGGACGGCTGATCGGCGTGATGCACCGTGCAACGCTGGCCCGTGCCCTGGCACGCAGCCGGGCGACCACCCAGCCCGCCGACGAAGTCACCATTACCGGCGTGCTTACCCGGGGGTACTGGGACGCGGCTTCCGGGCTCGCGGAAGCCGGGCTGTGGTTGCTGCCGCCGGCCGAGCCGGTGCTGCCGGAAGAGCCATGAACAACGGGGCGTTGCCGGCCATACTGGCGCTGAACCGGCGTTATTTCCTCGATTACCCGCACGAGGCGGCGCGACAGCTCGAGTCCCTGCCGCCGCAGGAGATCGCCGACTTGCTGGCCGGGCAGGCACCGCATGCGGTGGTGCGCGCATGGCAACTGCTCGCACCGAATGTTGCCGGCGCGGCGCTCGAGCGTGTTCCTGAGGCGCTGGCGCGCCATCTGATGTCCGAATCCGAGCCTGCGGCAAGCGTGACCGTGCTCGCCCAGTTCGACCGCGCCGATCGCGATCGCCTGCTCAGGATGCTGGAACCGCAGGTTGCGAGCGAGCTGCGCGAAATGCTGGACTACCCGGAGGATTCCGCCGGTCGGTTAATGGACCCCAGCGTCACTCCGATCCGCTCCGATCTTTCGATTGCCGAGGCGCTGGGGCGCCTGCGCGCGGTCAAGAGCCGCGGGCTGCGCGAACTCTTCGTCGTGAACGAAGAAATGCGCCTGATCGGACGCGTCGAGATCCAGGATCTCGCCATGGCGGAGCAGGCGCAGGCCTTGCGCGAGATCACCCGCCCGCTCATCGCCGCGGTGACGGATCTCGACCCACGCGAAGACGTCGTGAAGATCCTGCAGCATCAGCCGATCACGGAACTCCCGGTGGTGAATCACTCCGGACGTTTCGTGGGCGTGATACGGCAGGCCGCGCTGGTCTCGGCGATCGAATCGGAAACGAGTCTCGACATCCAAACCATGGTCGGCGCGAGCCGCGACGAGCGCGCGCTTTCCGGCCCGGTGTTCGCGGTGCGCAAACGCCTGCCTTGGCTGCAGGTGAATCTGCTCACCGCCTTCCTGGCGGCGGCGGTGGTCGGTCTGTTCGAGAGCACGATCGCGAAATTCACCGCGCTCGCGGTACTGCTGCCGGTGGTGGCGGGGCAGTCGGGCAACGCCGGTCTGCAAGCGCTGGCAGTGACAATGCGGGGGCTGGTCTTGCGCGAGATCAGCCCGCGCCAGTGGCCGCGGATGGTGTGGAAGGAGGCCAGTGTGGGGCTCGCCAACGGTCTTGCAGTCGCAGCGACCACCGCAGTCGGCGTATGGTTCTGGAGCGGCTCGATCGGTCTGGTCGCGGTCATTACCAGTGCTATGGTGACCTCGATGGTGATCGCGGGTGTGTCCGGCGCGCTGGTGCCGATCATGCTGCGCCGCTTCGGCCAGGATCCCGCGCAGTCTTCGTCCATTGTCCTGACCACGGTCACCGACGTGGCCGGCTTCTTTTCCTTCCTCGGGATCGCGACTCTGCTGTCGTCGATGCTGGGGTAGAAGGGCAAGGATGAAGGCGGAAGGATGAAGGAACAAGGATGAAGGATGAAGGATGAAGGCGACAACATGCCCGGAGGGCTTGTTGCGGCGTAGGCTAACCTTTAGCCGTGCGAAGCTCGGATCAAGGTTACGCCGGAGGTAAAGGATCAAGAAAAGCAGCGTCAAGTAACGCCGAGGATGAGCCTATCCCGAATTTTGTGTGAGAGGTCATATCATGAGTGACAAAGGAGCCATGAATGACCGACACGATGAAGAAGGCGCGCAAGCGCAAGCCCAAGGGGCCGTTTTCTGATGAACTGATTGATCAACTGCTTGCCCAA
>DASYUW010000069.1:0-26317 GCA_036000845.1 Burkholderiales bacterium | reverse complement strand
GCCGGGCTTCAAGGAAGCTTTCCGGCAATTCTCCGAAGGCGGCTGGACCGGACTGAACTGCGACCCGCAGTTCGGCGGGCAAGGGTTGCCGCACATCATTTCGGCGCAGACATCGGAAATGTGGAATTCGGCCAACATGTCGTTCTGCCTGTGCCCGATGCTCACCGCAGGCGTGGTTGCCGCGCTGATGCGCCACGGCTCGGACCAGCAGAAGGCGCTGTATCTGCCGAACCTGGTGTCGGGCAAGTGGACCGGAACCATGAATCTCACCGAGCCGCAGGCGGGTTCCGATCTCGCGGCGGTGCGCACCCGAGCTGTTCCCGAGGGTGACCACTACAGGCTCCACGGCACCAAGATCTTCATCACCTGGGGCGAGCACGACATGGCGGAGAACATCATCCACATGGTGCTGGCACGAACGCCGGACGCACCTGAGGGAGTGAAAGGCATTTCGCTGTTCGTGGTGCCGAAGTTTCTGGTGAACAGGGACGGTAGCTCTGGCAAGCGCAACGATGTCAAATGCGTTTCCATCGAGCACAAGCTCGGAATTCACGGCAGTCCCACCTGCGTGATGGCTTACGGCGACGCGGATGGCGCAATCGGCTACCTGATCGGTGAAGAGAACCGCGGCCTGGAGTTCATGTTCACCATGATGAACTTCGCCCGGCTGGAGGTCGGCATCGAAGGCGTCGCCATCGCGGAGCGCGCCTACCAGCATGCGCTGGAGTACGCGAGAAACCGTGTGCAGGGCCGCGAGATCGGCGTCAAGGGCGGCGACCGCGTCGCCATCATCCACCACCCGGACGTGCGCCGCATGCTGATGAGCATGAAGGCGCAGACCGAGGCGATGCGCGCGATCGCAACTCTTGCTTCGGCGTATCTGGACAAGGCGCTGCTGCACCCGGACAAGACCGAACGTGCCCGGAACCAGGCGCTGTTCGACCTGCTCACCCCGGTGGTCAAGGGCTGGTGCACCGAGCAATGCATCGAGATTGCCTCCATCGGCGTGCAGGTACATGGCGGCATGGGTTTCGTTGAGGAAACCGGGGCAGCGCAGTACCTGCGCGACGCGCGCATCACCACGATTTACGAAGGCACCACCGGGATCCAGGCGAACGACCTGATCGGCCGCAAGATCGCATACGAAAAAGGTGCGACGATCAAGCTGATGATTGCGGAGATGCGTGCGCTGGACGGCGAGCTGGCGAAGGTCACCCACCCGGGCATTGCGGTCATCCGCCGTTCGCTCTCAGAGGGCGTGGCGGCATTGACGGAGGCAACCGACTGGTTGCTGGCGACGTTTCCGCACAACATGAAAGCCACCGCCGCCGGCGCGGTGCCTTTCCTGAAGCTATTCGGCGTCGTGGCCGGTGGATGGCAGATGGCGCGTGCCGCGCTGATCGCCAAGCGGCGCCTCGATGAAGGTGCGGAGGATTACGATTTTTACCGCGCCAAAATCGGCACGGCGCGGTTCTATGCGGAACACGTCCTGCCGCTCGCCCAGTCCTGCAAGCAGGAAATCGTCAGCGGTTCAACCAGCGTTCTGGCGCTGGAGGATGCCCAGTTCTAACCTTGGCTCCAGGCGAAATGAACAGCACTTGCCGCAGAGGACGCGGAGGAAAACTGGGTTTGAATTCTTGGAGTTCGAAGCCGCTGGTCATTGGCTTTGGAGTTCTTAGTATTCTCGTCGTCTGTGTTGTTCCTCGGCGTCCTCTGCGTCCTTCGAGGTGAGAGTTTCGCTTTCTCGTTGACAAGTTCGGACTCAGCCGCGCAAGATCGGCAGCGATTCCGGCCGCACGGCGGCCTGAGACCTATTCACGGATTGGCGACATTGGGAGCACGAATATGAACGCACTTCTCTGGTTTGCCGCGGCGGTAGCGGTGTTCTGGATCCTGGCATATTGGCGTGCTGCCGCGCCGGCCTGGTTGATCGGCGTGGGTTGCTATCTCGGCGCATTGACGCTTTGGTCGGGCGCGGATGCCGAAACCAAGGTGCTGTTGTGGACCATTTTTCTGGTGGCGGCAGGCGTACTGGCGGTGCCGTCATTGCGCAAGGCACTGATCAGCGACCCGCTGCTTAACTGGTTCCGCAAGGCGCTGCCCCAGGTTTCGCAGACCGAGCAGGAGGCGCTCGATGCCGGAACGGTATGGTGGGACGGAGAATTGTTCAGCGGCAATCCGGACTGGAGCAAGCTGTTCGGCACGCCGAAGCCGCGCCTGACACCGGACGAGCAGGCTTTCCTCGACGGTCCAGTGGAGCAATTGTGCCGCCTCTGCGACGACTGGAGGATCACTCATGAGCTGAACGATCTGCCCCCGGAAGTCTGGCAGTTCATCAAGGACAAGGGCTTCCTCGGCATGATCATCCCGCGCCAATACGGGGGCCTGGGATTTTCCGCATACGCGCATTCGCAGGTGGTACAGAAGCTCGCCACCCGCAACGCCACAGCATGCGTTTCGGTGATGGTGCCGAATTCGCTTGGACCATCCGAACTGCTGTTCCATTACGGTACCGAAGAGCAGAAGAACCACTACTTGCCGCGGCTGGCAAAAGGTCTCGAGATGCCGTGCTTCGCGCTCACCGGTCCGGAAGCTGGCTCCGACGCCGGCTCGATCCCCGACTTTGGAGTGGTCTGCAAGGGCGTGCACGAAGGCAGGGAAGTTCTGGGCATTCGGCTCACCTGGGAGAAGCGTTACATCACGCTCGGGCCGGTGGCGACAATCCTCGGTCTGGCGTTCAAGCTTCATGATCCGGACCATCTGCTGGGGGGCGAGGAAGACATCGGCATTACGCTGGCATTGATCCCGACCAGTCATCCGGGCGTGAACATCGGCCGCCGCCACATGCCGCTCAATGCCTCGTTCATGAACGGCCCGAACTGGGGCAAGGACGTGTTCATTCCCATGAGCTGGGTGATCGGCGGCAGGGAATACGCCGGCCAGGGCTGGCGTATGCTGATGGAGTGTCTGGCGGCGGGGCGCTCGATCTCGCTGCCATCCTCGAGCGCCGGCGCAGCCAAGTTGGCCGCGCGCACCACCAGCGCCTACAGCCGGGTGCGCAGCCAGTTCAAGATACCCATCGGGAAATTCGAGGGAATCGAAGAGGCGCTGGCGCGCATCGGGGGCAATACCTATGCGATCGATGCGGCGCGCACCATGACCGCGGGCGCGGTGGATCTGGGCGAGAAACCGTCTGTCATATCCGCGATCGTCAAGTACCACTGCACCGAACGCGGCCGCCAGGTCATCAACGATGCCATGGACGTGCATGGCGGCAAGGGCATCTGCCTCGGCCCCAACAACTATCTTGGCCGCGCCTACCAGCAGATTCCGATCGGCATCACCGTCGAAGGCGCCAACATCTTAACCCGCAGCATGATGATTTTCGGACAGGGCGCGATTCGCTGCCATCCTTACGTACTTGAGGAAATCGCGGCGACCCGCACGCAGGATCCTGCGGAAGCGAGCGGGAAGTTCGATGACGCATTCTGGGATCACGTGCGTTTTGTGCTCGCCAACGCGGCGCGGGCGCTGTGGCTGGGGCTAACCGGCGCACACCTGGTCGCGGTACCCGGTGCGCCGGAACTACGGCGCCATGTCCAGCAACTGACGCGGCTGGCCGCCGGTTTTGCGTTCGTGGCGGACGTTGCCATGCTGTTCCTCGGCGGCGACCTGAAACGCAAGGAAAAGTTGTCCGGGCGACTGGGCGACATTCTGAGCCAGCTCTACATCGCTTCCACTGTATTGAAGCGATTCGACGACGATGGCCGGCCGCAGGCCGATCTGCCGCTGGCGCAGTGGGCGCTGGAAGATTGTCTCAACCGGATCCAGGAGGCGTTCTTCGGTGTGTTCGGGAATTTCCCGAGCCGTATCGCGGCGTGGAAAATGCGCTTCGTGGTCTTCCCCTGGGGCAAGGTGTTTAGTGCGCCCAGCGATCGCCGCGGTCACGAGGTGGCATGGCTGCTGCTGGAGCCTTCACAGGCGCGGGACCGCCTGACCGCAAACATGTTCCTGCACAAGCACGAGGACGACCCGGTGGGGCGGCTCGAACTGGCGATGCAGGCGGCACCTGCCGGCGAGGCGGTGGAAGTGAAGATCAGAAATGCGGCCAAGGCCGGCGTGATCTCCGGGTTCACCGAGGAGTCGCGTATGGTATCGGCGCTGGAGAAGGGCATCATCAGCGCAGAGGAAGCTGCACAATACCGGCGCTTCAGCGCGCTGCGGCGTGCGTGCATCATGGTTGACGACTTTCCGCATGACGTGGGGCGCATGCAGTCGGCACGCGAACCGGCGAACGTCGCGGAAATGGGCAGCGTCGTTTCGCAGAAGACCGCAGCATGAGCGCGGTCGTCCTGCTGTCGGTGGATCGGGGAGTGGCCACCATCTCGCTCAACCGTCCGCAAGTGCTGAACGCGATGGACGGCGAGATGATGCAGCAACTGCGGCCGATTGCGGAGTCGGTGCAGAATGATCCAGCGGTGCGGGCCGTGGTTGTGCGCGGAGAGGGCCCGGCATTCATGGCCGGCGGCGATGTGTCGGTATTCCATTCCCATCTTCAGGAACTCCCGGAGCTGATCGTGCGCTGGGGCCGGGAGATGCATTTCGCGTTCCTGGCGCTGCGGCGGATGGGCAAGCCGGTCCTGGCCAGCGTGCACGGCGCCGTTGCCGGCGCCGGTTTCAGCCTGATGTGCGCGGCAGACCTGGCAATCGCGGCGGCGGACACAAAGTTCACTCTTGCCTACGCCAACATCGGCGCCAGCCCGGACGGCGGCAGCACGCATTTCCTGCCGCGGCTGATCGGCTATCGGAAGTCGATGGAGCTGGCGTTGCTGCCGGAGCGCTTCGACGCAGAAACGGCTAAAGGGCTGGGGCTGGTGAACTGGGTAGTGGCAGGCGACAAGCTGGTCGAGGAGACCGCCAGGATTGCCCGCCGGTTGGCCAATGGGCCCACCGGCGCTTATGCGGAGGCCAAGCGGCTGATGAACCAGTCGTTCGCCACTACGATCGAGACCCAGATGGAGGAGGAACTGCAGGCCTTTTGTCGTTGCGCGCGCGGTGCCGATTTGAAGGAGGGAGTGATTGCGTTCGTGGAAAAACGACAGCCCGTCTTCAAGGGCGTTTGAAACATATTGACCGCCGAGGATGCGAAGGGAAACAAAATATCGAGCGAAAAAACGCAGGATTTCAACCCTTACTCAAAAGTAATAATTAGACTTGATCCAATAATCTCGGCAGCCAATGGCTGTCGAAATTTCTACACACCCGTCTTGTTCTTGTCGCTAAGTGTCGGAGGCTTCGCGTTTCCGGCCAGGTAGTCGCTGCCTGGCGACATGTCAATTCAAGGGCCCATTCCGGCTTTGCTACTGAATTGCAAGGCTTTCTGGCTTCACGAGCCGTTTATTCCTGCTTTCAGGCATGCAACCTGCTCTTAATGTTGCGGGGGGCGCGGTTTGCTAATAAAAACCAGCGTTCGTTTCCTGTATCGCGAAAATTCCTGAAGAACGGACACAGCGATGGCATACGTTGATATCAAAGCCGGAATGACCGCGTTTGCGAAAGTCATTCAGTGGTTCGTAATGAGCAAACGCATGCTGCTCATCGTTTCGCCGTTCCTGACGATCGTCGCGGTGCTGGTCTGGCTTGCCGTTGTCAGCATGGACATCCTCGCTGCCGGTCGCGCATACGTCGAAGGCGAGAGTCTGTGGTCGAAGAACCAGAAGGAAGCGGTATTCCACCTAATTCGTTTTGCGGCGACTGGCTCCGAATCGGATTTCCTTAGCTATCAGAATGCGATCATGGTGCCGAAGGGTTTCCGCAATGCTCGCGTTGAGCTTGAAAAGCCCCATCCGGATTACTCCATCGTGCGGGCCGGATTCACCCAAGGCGGAACCCACCCGGACGACATCCCGGGCGTTATCAGCCTGTACGAGCGCTTTCACCGCGTGAGCTACATGAAGCGCGTGCTCGATATATGGAAAACCGGAGATGAGTTCATGGAGAGGCTTGACGCGGAAGCCGAAGAACTCCATGCATTGCAGATGTCCGGCGGAGTGGACTTCCTTGGGCGCGATACCGCATTGATATTGAACCGCATTATCCAGATCAACAAAGAACTCAGGCCTTGGCAGAACCAGTTTTCAAACACATTGGGTGAAGCCACGCGCTGGATCCGGTCCACGTTGTTGGTGGTGGTCCTCACGGTCGCGGGAATTCTGATTCCGTTCGGCATTTTGCTTACGCAGCGCATGGTCAGTCAAGTCGATCGCGCGGAACGCGAACTCAAGGAGCTCAAGCTGGGGCAGGAATACTCGGTGAAACTTGCCTACCATGCCAGCCACGATCCGCTCACCAATCTGATTAACCGCCTTGAATTCGAAAAGCGCCTTGCGCTGGCCTTACACACCGCGGCCAGTCAGTCGCGGCAGCACATTGTCATGTACATGGACCTGGATCAGTTCAAAATCGTCAACGATACCTGCGGGCACGCGGCCGGGGATCAATTATTGCGGCAGGTGGGTGCATTGCTGAAAGAGCAAGTGCGCGAAGGCGATTCCCTTGCCCGTCTGGGCGGCGACGAATTCGGTGTATTGCTCGAAAACTGTCCAATGCAGGAGGCAATTGGCATCGCCGACAAGCTGCGCCAGTGCATAGCCGACTTTCGCTTTGTCGGCGAAGGCAAATCGTTCAGCATCGGCGCAAGTATTGGCGTGGTCCAGGTCGCGGACGGGATGCTCAATCTTACCGACATACTCAGCGCCGCCGATGCTGCCTGCTATACGGCGAAGGAGAAGGGACGCAATCGTGTTCAATTCTATCGACCGCACGACAGCGAGGTCTCCATGCGCCGCGGCGAGCTGGAATGGGTGCCCCGGCTGCAAGGAGCGCTCCAGGAAGGACGCTTCGTGCTTTATTCTCAGCAGATCATGTCAATCGGGGGCCAATTTCCCCAGACAACGCATCACGAGCTGCTCGTGCGCATGGTTGACGAGCATGGCAGGGTCGTTCCCCCGATGGCGTTCATCCCTGCCGCCGAACGCTATAGCATCATGCCGATGATAGACCAGTGGGTCGTTCAAAACGCTTTCGCCGCGATCAGTTCCTTGGGCCCGGACTGCGGAACCTTTGCAATCAATATTTCGGGGACATCAATCGGGGACGAACGCGTTCTTGAATTCGTTCGAGAACAATTTCGGAGATATGTCATGCCCGCCCGGAGCGTTTGTTTCGAGATCACGGAAACCGCCGCGATTGCAAACTTTGACAAGGCAGCGCGATTCTTTGGCGAGATGAAGTCGCTTGGCTGTCTTTTTTCGTTGGATGATTTCGGGGCGGGAATGTCCTCGTTCGGATACCTCAAGCATTTACCCGTGGATTTCATCAAGATCGACGGTAGTTTCGTCAAGGACGTAGCGCATGACCCGGTTGCCGTCGCGATGGTGCGGGCCATCAACGACGTGGGGCATGTGATGGGCAAGAAAACAATCGGCGAGTTTGTGGACGGAGAGATCGTGCTGGGTGCATTGCGCGAGATTGGAGTGGACTTCGCACAAGGCAACTGGATATCTCCGCCCAGTCCGTTCCCGACAAAGCCGCCCGCTGCAACGCTTCCTATACGTACCGGGACAGAATCAGCTCATCTGCCACAGGTGCGCACGGCTGTCCGGGACGTAATTCTTAATTCCACAGCATGAAAGAACAGACGATGAACATGAACGACAAGGCAGTTCGGGAAATGTCTTCGCACCCCCGGTGGGTTTCCTCGTTGTACGAGTTCGTGGCTCCCCATTGGGATAATCTGGTCAATGGGCAATGGGCGCAGTCGGTCGCATCGGCGCGTCTCAGCGTCGAACAGATGCAAGGATGGATTCTTCAGATCTACCCGTTCATCTATGATTTTCCGAAGTTTCTCGCCGAAGGTCTGATCAAGGTAGAGGACGACTTTTCTCGAACATTTCTGATTGAAAACATCCGTATCGAAAGGGCGCACGCCGAACATTGGATATGGATGGGTGAGGGATTCGGCCTGCATCGGCAGCAAATGCTGAATCTGGCCGAGGGCGATACCCCCATCCTGCGTGACGTGCAGTCGCTTACTGACTGGGTTTGGCGAGTGAACGCCAAGGGGTCTCTTGCCGAAGCCGTGGCCGCGACGAGCTTTGCCATTGAAGGCGTTGCGGGTGCACTCGCGAGAAAAATCGCAACGGGTTTCGAGTCCTACCGGGATCGGCCGGGCGTGGACATGAATCCTAAGACTTATAAGTGGATCCGGGAGCACTGTCACTACGATGACGAGCACCCTAAATTCGCATTGGAGATTGTCAAGCACTATGCCATTACCGAGCGAATGCAGCGACAGGTCATGTTCGCGGCCAAGCGCAGCCTGGAACTGCTCGAATTGGCACTGTTGAGCTCGACGCAGTTGACGCCCACCCAGAAGCGATGACTGGGCCACCTGTGCGAAGTTGCATAGGTACAGTCGACGCTGCCTGGCGTCGGCCACAGCAACAGTAGGCCCAGTTCCGGCAAGGAGCGCGCTGCCGCGAGGACCGCTGGCCTGGCGGAGAGTTTCCGTACACGGCGCGTGGATCACCACCAGGAATTGGTTCCGGCGCTCCACATCGGAGGGCTCTTGACCGGGAGCCAACTTTGGTCAGACACTGTCTGTCGGATCAAGCCGCAACTATTTAAATTTGCGCATATCTCTTTCGATTCTTTCGAGTCGTCAGCGGTAATCGCTGCTATGGAAAATGTCGAATCTGAAGAACAAGACGATATTCATTACCGGTGCGAGCCGCGGTATTGGTCGCGAGATTGCGCTGCGTTTCGCACGTGACGGCGCCAATATCGTGGTGACCGGCAAGACCGCCGACCCTCATCCGAAGCTCAGGGGAACGATCTTCGCCACTGCGAAGGAGGTCGAAGGGTTGGGCGGCCACGCACTACCTCTGCAACTCGACATCCGCGACGAGAATTCGGTTGTGGCCGCGGTGAAAGAAACGGCCGAGCGGTTTGGCGGAATCGATGTGCTGGTCAACAACGCCAGCGCGATCAACATCAGCAATACCCTGGCCACCCCGGCAAAGCGTTACGACCTGATGCACCAGGTCAATGCCCGCGGCACGTTCATTTGCTCACAGTCGTGCATGCCGCACCTGATGAAGTCGCGCAACCCGCACATCCTCACGCTTTCCCCGCCGCTCAACCTGAACCCGAAGTGGTTCAGGGATCACGTCGCCTACACCATGGCCAAGTACGGAATGAGCATGTGTACCCTGGGGATGGCGGCCGAGTTCGCACCGAACGGCATTGCCGTTAACTCGCTGTGGCCGCGCACCACTATTGCCACCGCTGCGGTGGAAACCTTTTTCCCGCAAGCGGTGGCATCCAGCCGCAAGCCCGCGATCATGGCAGACGCCGCCTACCTGATCGTCACGCGCGACAGCCGCTCGACGACGGGCAACTTTTTTATCGACGAAGAAGTCCTGCGCGGTCACGGCGTCACCGACTTCGAACAGTACGCGGTGACACCGGGCACACCGCTTTTCAACGATATTTTTCTTGACTAGAAGACTCAAAGACCAACACTGGAGGAGAACAACATGACGCAGAAAATGGACGTCATCCCCCCGGAGACCGCCAAGACCCTGGATGGCATGTTCCAGGAGCGCGTGCGGCGATCGCCGCACGCGCTCGCCTACAAGAACTTCGACGAATCCGGCGGCACCTGGAAGGACTACACCTGGAGCGACGTCGAGAAGCTGGTGGCGCGCTGGCAAGGGGCATTCGAGGCCGACGGCTTGCAGCCTGGAGACCGGGTGGCGATCGTGTTGCGTAACAGCGTCCCCTGGGTGGTCTTCGATCAGGCTGCGATGGGACTCGATCTGGTCACGGTACCGTTGTACACCTCCGATCGTCCCGACAACATCGCCTACATCGTGCAGAACTCCGGCGCGAAGCTGCTTCTCTTCGAGAATCCCGAACAGTGGGGGCAGTTCGCTGAAGTGCAGGACCAGCTTGCCGGGCTAAAGCGCGTTGTTTGCCTGAATCCCATATCCGGCCCATCGCCGGATCCACGATTGAAAAGCCTGAATGACTGGCTGCCCAGGACTGCCGGCGCGGTCAGGCACGTCAACAGCGACAGCAAGAAGCTCGCGAGCATCATCTATACGTCAGGCACGACCGGGCGCCCGAAAGGCGTGATGCTGTCGCACTACAACATGCTGCAGAATGCGTACGCGACGTTGCAGTGCCTGGAGATCTACCAGGGCGATCTGTTCCTGTCGTTCTTGCCGCTCTCGCATACGTTGGAGCGCACGTGCGGCTACTACGGCATCGTCATGTGTGGCGCGCAGACCGCATTCGCGCGCTCGGTGCAGCAGCTCGCCGAGGACTTGCAGTCCATACGGCCGACGATGCTGATCTCGGTACCGAGGATTTATGAACGCGTTTTCGGTGCCATCAAGCAGAAGCTGGCTGAAGGACCTGCTACGCGCAGGAAGCTCTTCGAAGCGGCGGTCGCCGTGGGCTGGGCGCGATTCCAGCATCAGCAGGGTCGCGGGCCCTGGACGCCCGGTTTCCTGCTGTGGCCCATTCTCAAGAAGCTGGTCGCCTCGAAAGTCATGGCTCGGCTCGGCGGGCGCCTGCGTGCCGCAACCTGCGGCGGTGCGGCTCTCTCGCCGGAAATTGCGCAGTTGTTCATCGGTCTTGGCCTGCCCGTCATCCAGGGCTACGGCCTGACCGAAACCAGCCCGGTGGTCAGCACCAACCGGATCGAGGACAACATTCCGGCCAGCATCGGCAAGCCCATCCCCGGCGTCCAGGTCAAGATCGGCGACAAGGACGCGCTGCTGGTGAAGGGGCCTAACGTGATGCTCGGGTACTGGAACAACCCCGAGGCGACCAAAGCGATGTTCACGTCCGACGGCTGGCTGAATACCGGCGATACCGCGCGCATCGACGCCACCGGACATATCTACATCACCGGGCGCCTGAAGGAAATCATTGTCATGTCCAACGGCGAGAAAGTTCCGCCTGTGGACATGGAGGCAGCCATCCTGCGGGATCCGTTGTTCGAGCAGGTGATGGTCCTCGGCGAGGGCAAGCCGTTTCTGACGGTGTTCGTGGTGCTCAACAAGGAACAATGGGTGAAGGTCGCAACCGAAAACGCTCTCGACCCGAACTCCGAGCGTGTCATGTGTGGCGAGCAGGCGGAAAAACTCGCGCTCGAGCGCGTGCAGCGCCAGATAAAGTCCTTCCCCGGTTACGCTCAAGTGTACCGGGTGGCGATTCTGACGCAGCCGTGGACGATCGAGAACGGCATGCTCACGCCGACCATGAAACTGAAGCGTGCGAAGGTGATGGACGCGCACAAGAGGGAATTCGAGCAGCTTTATGAAGGTCACTGATAAACCTCAGCCGTCTGCTCAGATCGTCGAACTGCCCAAGGGGCGGGAGGTGGTGCTGCGCGTGGTGCCGATGCCGTCGGATGCCAACTACACCGGCGACATTTTCGGCGGCTGGATCATGTCCCAGGTGGACATAGCCGGAAGCATCCCGGCGCTGCGGCTGGCGCGCGGGCGGATTGCGACGGTCGCGGTAAACTCGTTCACCTTCAAACAGCCGGTGCTGATCGGCGACCTGGTGAGCTTCTACGCGGACATTGTGCGCGTGGGCCGCACCTCGATCACCGTGGATGTCGAGGTGTACGCGCAGCGGCGTACACTTCACGAGGTGGTGAAAGTAACGGAAGCGACTTTGACATACGTGGCGGTGGACGACGAACGGCGTCCACGCCCCGTCAATCAGAACTCAAGCTAGCACACTGCCGGGCTTGGTATTTCGGGGTAGGTTCTCAACTTAGGAGGAAGAAATGCAACGACACGTTCGCAAGAACCTGATGGCGCTCGGCATGACAGCGGTGCTTGGCGGCGCGTCCGGACTGGCGTCTGCCGCCGGCTTCGCGCTGATCGAGCAGAGCGGCAGTGGCATGGGCAATGCCTACGCAGGCGCAGCCGCGACAGCGGAGGATGCGAGTACGGTGTTCTTCAATCCGGCCGGAATGAGCCATATCGACGGCAAGCAGTTTGCCGTGGCCGGCCACATCATCAGCCTGCAGGCAGACTTCAATGGGCTTGGAACGGCACCCGCTGCGTTGGGGGGTGCAACGGTAGCCGGGACGGGCGAACCCGGCGGCACCTCAGTGGTGCCCAACGCTTACTTTGTCATGCCGATCGACGACAAGATGCATTTCGGCATCGGCGTAAACGTGCCCTTCGGCCTGACGACCGAGTACGACGATACCTGGGTGGGTCGCTTCCAGGGAATCAAGTCCGAGCTAACGACGGTTAACATCAACCCGTCAATCTCGTACAAGCTTTCCGATGTAGTTTCGATCGGTGCGGGCATCAACTATCAGCAGGCGGATGCCGAGTTGACTAATGCCGTAGCGCTTGGCGCGGCTGAACCCGGAAAGGCAGTGCTCGAAGCCGATGACGACGGCTGGGGCTGGAACTTCGGCGTGATGTACCGGGCCGGTCCCGTAACCCGCATCGGATTCAGCTACCGATCGGTCATCGATTATGAACTTGAGGGGAGCGTGGCGGTCACCAGCGATACCGGCAGCGCAGGCGGCGTTGCAGCGGCAGCTGCCTCCAGTGGTCCTGCAACGGCGGACATCACTTTTCCCGATATTTTTTCACTCAGCGTGGTGCAGGGGGTCAGCGACCGGCTTGAACTGCTCGGCGACGTATCGTTTACGCGCTGGAGCGAAATCAACCGCGTCAACGTGGTGAACACGACGAACGGCACATTGCGCGACAGTCTTGTGTTCGATTTCGACGATGCGTGGCGCGTCTCGGTTGGGGCCAACTACAAATGGACCGATACCTGGACGCTGAAAGCGGGTGTCGCGTACGACCAGACGCCGGTCAAGAGCGAAACTACGCGCACAGTCAGACTGCCCGACAACGATCGCATCTGGCTTGCCTTCGGTGGTCAGAGGAAAGTGGGGCCGAGCGGCCGGCTCGATCTGGGATACACGCACATCTTCATCAAGGACGCCGACATCAACTTCACCCGCAGCCAGCAGGCTCCGGGCTTCACGGTGCCAACCCCTGCGCCGGGGACACAGTCCAACGTCACGGGAACGTACGAAGGCTCGGTAGATGTGTTCAGCATCCAGTACACGCACAGCTTCTGATGCGTGATTCGGCGGCGGGCGAAAGCCTGCCGCCGTTCAGAATCACGGTGCGTAATGACCGTGCCGTTGCGTCAAACAAGGAACAGAGATGGCAGGCCATTCCCCGTTCATCGTTCGAAAAGTCGCCGTACTCGGCGCCGGTGTCATGGGTGCGCAGATCGCGGCCCATCTCGTCAACGCCAACGTCGAGGCCGTCCTGTTCGAACTGCCGGCGAAGGAGAGCGATCCGAACGATATCGTCCGCAAGGCGATTGACGGATTGAAAAAGCTCGAGCCGAGCCCGCTCTCAGTCCCAGGCCGGGCCGAATACATCCAGGCCGCCAACTACGACCAGCACCTGGGTCTTCTCAAGGAGTGCGACATCGTCATCGAGGCGATCTCCGAGCGGATGGACTGGAAGAAGGCATTGTACGAGAAAGTCGCGCCGCATCTCGGCGAGAGCACGATCTTCGCCAGCAATACTTCCGGACTGTCCATCAACTCGCTGTCGGAGGCGATGCCGGAGCAGCACCGTTCGCGGTTCTGTGGCGTGCACTTCTTCAACCCGCCGCGTTACATGCACCTGGTCGAATTGATCGCCTGCCGGGCGACCAAACCGGCGATTCTCGACCAGCTCGAGGAGTTCCTGGTCACCACGCTAGGCAAGGGGGTGATCCGCGCCAAAGACACGCCGAACTTCATCGCCAACCGGGTCGGGGTGTTCTCGATCCTGGCCACTTTCCATCACACCAAAGAGTTCGGACTCGGCTTCGACGAAGTGGACGCATTGACCGGTTCGCTGATCGGCCGGCCGAAAAGCGCCACCTACCGCACCGCGGACGTGGTCGGCCTCGACACGCTGGCGCATGTCGTCAACACCATGAAGGAGACGCTCCCGAACGATCCCTGGCACGAGTATTACGAATTGCCGGACTGGTTCAAGGCATTGCTCGAGCAGAAAGCGTTCGGACAGAAGTCCGGTCGCGGCGTCTACCGCAAGGCAGGCAAGGAAATCCAGGTGCTGGATCCGGCTAAGCGGGACTACCGTCCTTCCGCCGGCGAGGCTGACGAGTCGGTGGTGATCATCCTCAGGAACAAGAACCTGGGTGAACGTTTTGCCCAGTTGCGCGCCAGTTCGCATCCTCAGGCGCAATTCATGTGGTCGGTATTTCGCGACATGCTGCACTACTGCGCGGTGCATCTTGAATCGATCGCGGACAATACACGCGACCTCGATCTGGCGATCCGCTGGGGTTTCGGCTGGAACCTGGGGCCGTTCGAGATCTGGCAGGCGGCCGGATGGGCAGATATGGCGAAGTGGATCGCCGAAGACATTGCTACGGGTAAAAGCATGTCGCCCGTGCCGCTGCCGGCATGGGTCACCGAGCCGGGACGCAGCGGGGTTCACACCGCGCAGGGCTCCTGGAGCGTTGCGCAGCGCACCTACAAGCCGCGCCCGACGCTGCCGGTCTATCGGCGCCAGCCGTTTCCGGATCGCCTGATCAGCGAACCCGCCGTCTACGGCAGCACGGTGTTCGAAACCGACGCGGTGCGCATGTGGACCACCGGCGACGACATCGGCATCGTCGGCTTCAAGACCAAGATGCATTCGATCGGCGAGGACGTGCTCGACGGCGTGATGCAGGCGATCGACGAGACCGAGCGCGGCTTCAAGGGCCTGATCATTTGGCAAACCGAGCCGCCGTTCTCGGTCGGCGCGAATCTCTCCGGCGGCGGCAATCGCAAGAGCGACGCCAAGCCGTCTGCGTTTGCATCGATGATGAAGAAGTTCAAGCGCGAAGCGGAGTCGGCGATTCTCAGAGCGGCGCGCACGCTCAATGTGGCGGATGCGCTGATGGCCGGGCGGCTTGAGAAAGTCGAGCAGGTGGTGGAGCAATTCCAGGCTACATCGCAGGCGCTGCGCTACTCGATGATCCCGACAGTTGCGGCGGTGGACGGCATGGCGCTGGGCGGGGGCTGCGAATTCGTCATGCACTCGGACCGCGTGGTGGCCGCCATGGAAAGCTACGTCGGTCTGGTGGAAGTCGGCGTCGGCCTACTCCCCGCCGGCGGTGGCTGCAAGGAATTCGCGCTGCGGGCGGCGGCGGAGGCCAAGGGCGGCGACATGTTTCCGTTCCTCAGGAACTACTTCCAGAACGTGGCGATGGCCCAGGTGGGCAAGAGCGCCGAGCATTCGCGCGAGCTTGGATACCTGCGGCCCAGCGATCGCGTCGTGATGAACCGCTTCGAGTTGCTGCATGCGGCCAAGGCAGAGTTGACCGCGATGGCCGAGGCCGGTTACCGGCCGCCCCTGCGTGCGCGCAACATCCCTGCGGCGGGCCGCACCGCGATCGCCACGTTCAAGATGGCGATGGCCAACATGCTCGCCGGCCGGCATATCTCGGAGCACGATTTCCTGATTGGCAGCAAGGTCGCCTATGTCTTGTGCGGCGGGGACGTCGAACCGGGCACGCCGGTGACCGAAGAGTGGTTTCTCGATCTGGAGCGCCAGGCGTTCATGGAACTGATCGCCACGGAGAAAACACAGGCCCGGATCGAACATATGCTCAAAACCGGCAAACCATTGAGAAACTAAATCTTCACCACGGAGGACACGGAGGACACGGAGGAAAGGCAAGAGCAAAAAAATGCATTCGAAAGTTGAAACCCTGTATCGGTGGTCATTTCGGCACCGACCTTGTTCTTAACTTTCACATGTTTTTCAGGTTTTTGGTTTTCCTCCGTGTCCTCTGTGTCCTCCGTGGTTCAAGATTGAAACTGGAGATCGATAGATGGGCAAACAAGTGCAGGATGCATATATCGTAGCCGCGACGCGCACGCCGGTGGGCAAGGCGCCACGCGGCGTGTTCAGGAATGTCCGTCCCGACGACATGCTGGCGCATGTGCTGAAGAGCGCGCTCGCGCAAGCGCCGGGACTGGATCCCTCGGTGATAGACGACGTCGTGGTCGGCTGCGCGATGCCGGAGGCCGAGCAGGGGATGAACGTCGCCCGCATCGGGCTGCTGCTCGCCGGATTCCCCGACAACGTTTCGGGAATGACCATCAATCGCTTCTGTTCGTCCGGGCTGCAGGCGGTGGCGGTCGCGGCGGACCGCATCCGCCTCGGCGAAGCCGAAGTCATGATCGGTGCGGGCACCGAAAGCATGAGCATGATTCCCATGGGTGGCAACAAGATCGCCGCCAATGAGCAGATTTTCCTCAAGGACGAGAACGTCGGCATTGCCTACGGCATGGGCATCACCGCTGAGAAGGTGGCGGAGCAATGGAAAGTCAGCCGCGAGGCCCAGGACCAATTCGCCACCGAGTCGCACCGGCGCGCGCTTGCGGCGATCGAAAAGGGTGAGTTCGGAGACGAGATCACGCCCTATACCGTCAACGAACGCATCCCCGATTTCGAGCACCACCAAGTTGCGACCCGCAGCAAAGTGGTCAGCGTGGACGAAGGCCCGCGCGCCGGCACAACCGCGGAAGTGCTGGCGAAACTAAGGCCCGCGTTCGCCGCCAACGGCACCGTCACCGCCGGAAACAGTTCGCAGACCTCGGACGGGGCCGGGGCGATCATTCTTGCGAGCGAAGCAGCCGTCAAGCGCTTCAATCTGCAACCCCTGGGGCGCTTTCTTGGTTTCGCAGTGTCCGGCGTGCCGCCTGAGATCATGGGGATCGGCCCGAAGTTCGCCATCCCCAAGGTGTTGAAGCAGGTGGGGCTGAAACAGGATGCGCTGGACTGGATCGAACTGAACGAGGCTTTCGCCGCGCAGAGCCTGGCGGTGATCGGTGACCTGGGGCTAGACAGAACGAAGGTGAATCCGCTGGGCGGGGCGATCGCGCTCGGGCATCCGCTGGGTGCTACCGGCGCGATCCGCACCGCGACGCTCCTGCACGGGATGCGCCGGCGCGGCCAGAAGTACGGCATGGTCACGATGTGCATCGGCACCGGAATGGGTGCGGCCGGCGTCTTCGAGTCTCTGCGGTGAACTTCGGCACGACCCAGCGCCCGTTCGCCGGCAAACCCAGGGGATCGCTGAAGACTTGGTTTCGACGGCAGCGCTTCAATCTTTTTCCGGCGTTCTGGGGAACGGGAGCGAAAGTCATTTACATCGCCGAGGACCTGCGCGCCATCCGCATCAAGCTTCCGCTGAACTTCCGCACCAAGAACATCTACGGCACCCTGTTCGGCGGGGCGATGTATGCCGCCACGGATCCGCTGTATGCGATCCTGGTCAAGGTGGGATTGGGGCCGGGCTATATCGTCTGGGACAAGGCGGGCGCAATTCGCTACCGGAAACCCGGCCGCTCAGCGCTTTATGCAGAATGCAGCATCAGCGAGGCCGAACTTGCGTCCCTCAAGAACCGTCTCGATACCGAACCCTCGGTCGATCTCGATTACGAGATGGAGTTGACGGACGCCGACGGCGTCGTACATGCAGTGGTGCAGAAGACCATCTACGTCGCCAGGAAAGAGACCTACAAGGTGAAACTCCGGCAGGAGGCTGAAAGCCGCTGAAAGCCAGCGGCCGAAATGCCCGTCAAGAGCACGGAACAGACAGCACGAGGGGGAGGTTCATGACGAAAATCGTTCGGGTCGAGGTCTTTCAGTTGGACCTCCGGCCCAAGGCGAAGCGCGGCGACGCCATCCAGGCGTTTCATACCCAGGAAACGCCAATGGTGCGGATCGTCACCGACGACGGTGCCGAAGGCACCGGTTACACCTACACCATCGGTACCGGCGGTTCCTCGATCGTGGCGCTGATACGCGATCATCTGGCGCCACAACTGCTCGGCCGTGATCCGGCGATGATCGAGCAGATCTGGAAGGACCTGTTCTTCCATACCCATGCCACCGCGGTCGGGGCGATCACCAGTTTGGCATTGTGCGCCATCGATACAGCACTTTGGGACATCCGCTGCCGCAAGGCCGGATTGCCGTTACATGTCATGGCCGGCGGTGCACAGGAGAAAATACCGGTTTACGACACCGAGGGCGGCTGGCTGCACCTGACCATTTCACAACTGGTCGACAACGCCCTGGAGGCAATGGGGCGTGGCTTTCAGGGCGTGAAGATCAAAGTGGGCAAGCCGCATGTAACCGAGGATGTGAAGCGTCTGGCGGCGGTTCGCAAAGCCATCGGGGATTCGCTGGAACTGATGGTGGACGCCAACCAGGGTTTTACCATCGCCGAAGCAGTCCGTCGTGCCGGCCATTTCGAGGCGCTGGACCTGGCCTGGTTCGAAGAGCCGTTGCCGGCGGAGGATCTCAACGGTCATGTTCTGCTGCAGCAATCCACCTCGCTGCCGATCGCCGTTGGCGAGTCCATCTATTCTGTGAATCATTTCCGCGAGTACATGCAGCGCGGCGCATGCTCAATCATCCAGGCTGACGTGGCCCGCATCGGCGGCATCACGCCGTGGCTGAAATGCGCGCATGTCGCGGAATCGTTCAACATGCCGATCTGCCCCCATTACCTGATGGAGCTGCATGTCGGCCTGTGCGCCGCGGTGCCCAATTCCCCTTGGGTCGAACACATCCCGCAACTCGACGTTATCATGCGCAACGAGATGAAGATCGATAAGGGGTTTGCCTATCCTTTCGATGCACCCGGGCTGGGAATAGACTGGGACTGGAAAACCATCGAAAAAATGCGCACGGCGCCCCCCGCAGTGGTGCAATCCCGGATTTCGAACGTGACCAGGAGGAAATGAGCCATGAAAGCGATGAAACTCGTGCTCGCGATACTGATGGTGATGCTGGCAGGCGGCGCGCTCGCAGACACGTCGAGTCCGGCAGGTGTGTGGAAATCCATCGATGACAAGACCAAGAAAGAGCGCTCGATCATCCGCATCACCGAGGTCAACGGCGAGTTCACGGGTGTGGTGGAGAAGCTCTTCGATCAGCCCGGCGACGATCCCGCGCACCTGTGCAAGGAATGCAAGGGCGAGCGCAAGGACAAACCGATCGTCGGCATGACCATCCTTTGGGGACTGAAAAAAGACGGCGATACCTGGGCCGGCGGAGAAATCTTGGATCCCCATAACGGCAAGACCTATCGATGCAAGATGACGCTTTCCGATGATGGCAAAAGCCTGAACGTGCGCGGTTTTATCGGTATATCGCTGATCGGCCGTACCCAGACCTGGTGGCGCGAGCAGTAGGAAACGCCGGTGCAGGGGAGGCTCAAGTTCTGGGGTTGGGGCCTTGAAACCGAGGTGCTGCGCCCGGAGGAGGTGAGCGCGCTCGAGGCCGCATACGCGCGTCGTTTCGGCATTGCGGCTTACGACGTGACGCCTGCACCCCGCGCAGAGGAAATCCGCTTGCGTGCGCCGCGCGTGACGCCGCCGGAAAGCCTGCGCGAAGTGTGCTCGACCGAGCATTACCAGCGGCTGCTGCACAGCTACGGCCGGTCTTTCTTCGACAGCGCCAGGATTTTCGCCCGCGACTTCGCGAATCCGCCGGATGTGGTGGCTTTCCCTCGCGACGAGCGCGAAATCGTCGCCGTTCTCGACTGGTGCGATTCGGTGAGCGCCGTTGCCATTCCCTGGGGTGGAGGTTCCAGCGTGGTCGGCGGCCTCGAGCCGCCGCGCACCGACCGGCATGTGGTCACCATCGACCTGAAGCATCTCGGGCGCGTGCTCGAGATCGACACGACCTCGCAGGCCGCGCGCATACAGGGTGGAACTTACGGGCCGGCTCTGGAAAGCCAAATCAAGCCCAGCGGCCTGACGCTGCGCCATTTCCCGCAGTCCTTCGAGTTCTCCACGCTGGGCGGCTGGATCGCCACCCGCAGCGGCGGCCACTACGCCACGCTCTACACCCACATAGACGATTTCGTCGAGAGCCTGCGCGTAGTCACTCCGGCCGGTACCCTGGAGTCCTTCCGGTTGCCGGGCTCGGGTGCCGGGCCGAGCCCCGACAGGCTTTTCATCGGCTCCGAAGGGATACTCGGCATCATCACCGAAGCCTGGATGCGGCTGCGGCCGCGCCCGACCTTTCGCGCCGCGACTTCCGTGCGTTTCAAGGATTTTTACCAGGCGGCGGAGTGCGTGCGCGCAATCAGCCAGTCGCATCTGTATCCGGCCAATACGCGACTGCTCGATGCCGGCGAGGCGCTGATAAATGGCGCTGGTGACGGCAGGCATTCGATTCTGGTGCTGACGTTCGAATCGGCCGACCGGCCCCAGGAGGCGAACCTGCAACGCGCGCTCGAGATCGTGCGCGCAAACGCAGGCGAGTACGACGAGGGGGTGCTTAATACCGACGGAGCACAGCGCCAGGGAGCGGCAGGACAGTGGCGCGACAGCTTCCTGCGCATGCCCTATTATCGCGAAGTCCTGACGCCGCGCGGAATCATTGCCGACACCTTCGAGACTTCGATCACCTGGGATCGCTTTCCCGATTTCCATGCCAGGGTCAAGGCCGAAACCGAGCGCGCGATCGAGGAAGTCACCGGAAGGAAGGGCGTGGTCACCTGCCGCTTCACCCACGTCTACCCCGATGGACCGGCGCCTTATTTCAGTTTCCACGCGCTCGGCGACAAGCGCCGCCTGGTCGAGCAATGCTGGGCGATCAAGATCGCCGCTTCCGAGGTGCTCAATGCGCTCGGCGGCACCATCACACATCACCACGCGGTCGGACGTGACCACCGGCGCTGGTACGACAAGCAAAGACCGGATCTGTTCGCGACCGCCCTGCGCGCCGCGAAGAAGTCCCTCGATCCGCGCGGCATGATGAATCCCGGAGTCCTGGTCGATCCACTTGCCTGATCGCGCCCGCATTTGCAGTCCCCGATGTTAGGACTATAGTGATTGTCGAATGAGCCACGTTGCAAAGCTTCCGATGCGAATTCTGATTGTTTCGTTGATTCTCTTGTTGCGCGCGGGTCTGGCGTTCGGTGCAGAGGGCCCGGTGGTCGTGCTGTCGCTCAACGGCGCGATTGGCCCGGCGACCGCCGACTATGTCCACCGCAATCTCGAGCGGGCCGCGGAACAGCGGGCGCAACTGGTGGTGCTGAAGATGGATACCCCGGGCGGGCTCGACACCTCGATGCGCTCGATCATCAAGGACATCCTCGCTTCATCCATTCCGGTGGCCACTTTCGTAGCACCGAGCGGTGCGCGTGCCGCCAGCGCCGGCACCTACATTCTTTACGCCAGCCACGTCGCGGCGATGGCGCCTGCTACGAACCTTGGCGCAGCAACTCCCATCTCGATCGGAGGCATGCCGGGTTCGCCGGAACCTCAGCGCCAGCCGCAGGAGCCCGAGCGCAAGACGGGAAAGAAGGCCGATCAGACCAAGGACGCCGAGAAGGACTGGATGAGCGATGCTTCCCGGCGCAAGGCGGTGTTCGACGCGTCGGCTTACATTCGCGGACTGGCGCAATTGCGCGGCCGCAACGCCGAGTGGGCGGAGAAGGCGGTGCGCGAGGCGGTGAGCCTGCCGGCCGAGGAAGCGCTGAAGCTCAAGGTGATCGACCTGGTCGCCGCAGACTTGTCCGACCTGCTGAGCAAGCTCGACGGGCGCAAGGTCAATGTCGCAGGGCAGGATCGGATACTGCGGACCAAGGGCGTGGAGACCACCGCGATCGAGCCGGACTGGCGCAGTCGCTTCCTGGCGCTGATCACCGACCCCAGTATCGCCTACATCCTGCTGTTGCTCGGCATTTACGGCCTGTTGCTCGAGTTTTACAACCCGGGTTTCGTCCTGCCCGGCGTGGTCGGCGTAATCTGCCTTCTGATTGCGCTGTACGCGCTGCAGTTGCTTCCGGTCAATTTTGCCGGCGTGGCGTTGATCATGCTCGGCATGGCGTTCATGGTCGCGGAAGTTTTCGTGCCCGCCTACGGATCGCTCGGGATCGGCGGGATCATTGCGTTCGTGATCGGCTCGGTCATGTTGATCGATACCGACGTTCCCGGATTTGTCCTGCCCTGGCCGCTGATAGCGGGCATCACCTTCCTGAGCGCGTTGTTCGTGTTCGTAGTGATCGGCATGGCGATGCAGGCGCGCAAGCGCCCGGTGGTAAGCGGCAGCGAGGAGATGGTGGGGGCCGCGGGCGAGGTCATCGAGGATTTCGCGCAGGAGGGCTGGGCGCGCATCCACAGTGAAACCTGGAAGGTCAGGTCCGCGGCCCCGCTGAAACGCGGGCAGAAAGTCCGCGTCACTGCGATCAATGGTCTGGTGCTCGAAGTCGCGGCGGACGGCACAGGTAGCAGGTTGTTAACATTGCCAGAGAACGTCGAGAGTACAGAGGGAAAAACCTAAAACCAACCACCAAGGCACCAAGACACCAAGGAATGCAAATGGCAACCCGGAAACTTTGTCAGTTTTTCTTGGTGCCTTTGTGTCTTGGTGGTAAGAATTGGTTCGGCCATCGGGTCTTTCAACGGCCTGTTAGACGAGAGGAGTGAAGATGGGCGGATATTTCGGAATTGCGCTTCTGGTCGGAATAGTCCTGTTGTTGTTCTCGGCGTTGAAGGTATTGCGCGAATACCAGCGCGGCGTAGTGTTTCAGCTTGGCCGGTTCTGGTCGGTGAAGGGGCCGGGCCTGATCATCATCATTCCGGGCATCCAGCAGATGGTGCGGGTGGATCTGCGAACCGTGACGATGGATGTGCCCAGTCAGGACGTGATCTCGCGCGACAACGTCTCGGTGAAAGTCAACGCCGTGGTGTACTTCCGTGTTGTCGATCCGCAAAAGGCGATCATCCAGGTGGAGAACTTCCTGGTCGCCACCAGCCAGCTGGCGCAGACGACGCTGCGTGCGGTGCTCGGCAAGCACGAACTGGACGAAATGCTGGCCGAACGCGAGAAGCTCAATCTGGATATCCAGAAGACGCTGGATACCCAGACCGACGCGTGGGGGATCAAGGTCGCGATGGTCGAGATCAAGCACGTGGACATCAACGAAACCATGATCCGTGCAATCGCCCGCCAGGCCGAAGCCGAACGCGAGCGCCGCGCCAAGGTCATCCACGCCGAAGGCGAACTACAAGCCTCGGAAAAACTGCTGCAGGCGGCGCAGACGCTGGCGCGGGCACCCGAGGCGATGCAACTGCGCTACCTGCAGACGCTCTCCAACATCGCCGGCGACAAGAGCTCGACGATCGTCTTCCCGGTGCCGATGGACCTTATCACCCCGCTGCTCGAGGCGATGAAGAAGAGGCAAGAAGGGCAAGGATGAAGGGCAAGGATGAAGGCGGAAGGATGAAGGCTGAAGGAAGGGAAAAAGGCGCGAAGTACGGTACTTCATCCCTCATCCCTCATCCTTCATCCTTGCCTTTACATGTTCGGATAGTTCGGCCCGCCGCCGCCTTCCGGCACCACCCAGGTGATGTTCTGCGTTGGATCCTTGATGTCACAGGTCTTGCAGTGCACGCAGTTCTGCGCGTTAATCTGTAGCCGCGGGCCTGACGTTTCATTCACGATTTCGTATACGCCAGCCGGGCAGTAACGCTGCTCGGGCGCGTCATAAAGGGCGAGGTTCACCTTTACCGCTAAGGATGGGTCCTTGAGCACGAGGTGGCAGGGCTGATCCTCGGTATGATTGGTGTTGGAGATGAATACCGAGGACAGGCGGTCGAAAGTCAGCACGCCGTCCGGCTTCGGGTACCGGATCGGCTGCACCTCCGTCTTTTTTTTCAGCGTTTCGTGATCGGCGTGGGCGTGGTGCAGAGTCCATGGTGCCTTGCCGCCGAACACGATCTGGTCGATCCCGACCATCAATGTTCCCCTGTACAGGCCCTTCGACATCCATGGCTTGAAGTTGCGCGCCCGATGAAGCTCGTCGTACAGCCACGATTTGCGGAACGCTTCCGGGTACGCCGTCAGTTCGTCGGCAGCACGGCCCGATGCGAGCGCATCGAAGGCGGCTTCGGCGGCAAGCATGCCCGACTTGATGGCGCAATGACTCCCCTTGATGCGCGATGCATTGAGGAAGCCGGCGTTGTCTCCTATCAAACAACCGCCGGGGAAGATCATTCTTGGCAGCGACTGCAGTCCCCCGGCGGCGATCGCCCGCGCACCGTAGGCTATGCGCTTGCCGCCTTCGAAGAAGCCGCGGATCGCCGGGTGGGTCTTGTATCGCTGAAATTCTTCGTAGGGATTGAGATAGGGATTCGAATAGCCAAGGCCAACAACGAAGCCTATCGCGACCTGGTTGTCCTCGAAGTGGTACAGGAATGAGCCGCCGTAGGTTTCGCGATCCAGCGGCCATCCGGCGCTGTGAATCACCAGCCCGGGCTGGTGCTTCGGCGGGCTGATCTCCCAGAGCTCCTTCAGGCCGATGCCGTAAACCTGCGGCTCCGCTCCATCGCGCAGCCCGAATTTCGATTCCAGTTGTTTGCCAAGATGACCGCGGCAGCCTTCCGCAAAAAACGTGTATTTGGCCTGAAGTTCCATGCCGGGCTGGTAGACGGCGGTCTTCTCGCCCTTGCGGTCTACGCCCATGTCGCCGGTGGCCACACCCCTGACGGCTCCGTTGTCTTCGTACAGCACCTCCGCAGCGGCGAATCCGGGGAAGATTTCCACGCCGAAGGATTCCGCCTGTTGCCCCAGCCAGCGGCAAACGTTGGCCAGGCTGATCACATAATTGCCATGATTCCGGAAGCAGACGGGCAGCATCCAGTTCGGCACCTTGAACGAACCACGTTCGGTGAGGAAAAGGAACCGGTCCTCGCTCACCGGGGTATTGAGCGGCGCATCCTTTTCCTGCCAGTCCGGGAACAGTTCCGAAATAGCGCGCGGATCCATCACCGCGCCAGAGAGGATGTGCGCGCCGACCTCCGAACCCTTCTCGATCACGCATACCGAGACCTCGGTACCGCGTTCCGCGCTCAACTGCTTGAGGCGGATCGCGGCCGCAAGCCCAGCCGGGCCCGCACCGACGATCACCACGTCGTACCGCATGGATTCGCGTTCTGCCAAAACTGTTCTCCTTGCTGAAAACGAAGTGATGAACCGCGTTGCTAGAATGATAAACGCTTTCGAACCGGCTCAGAAATCGCGCGATCGACAGACAAGATGATGAAATGATGTTTCACGAAACTATCTCGCGAAATGCCGCCACGCTGTACGCGGAAGCCGGGGCGGTCATCGTATGGATCGGCGTCGGCGACTGCAAGTCACGACCGTTGCCCGATTGGATTAGAAAGCAACTCAACCCCACCTCTCCCCAGCCCTCTCCTGCGAGAGGAGAGGGAGATTAAGGTCAAAGGCGGGGAGGGAACTGACACGCGCGAATGAAAGCGGGCGACCTTGCGGTTGCCTACTCCCGATCTTTCACCCTCTCCGCCTGACCACTCTGGGGTAGAAAATGCCTCGAAGTCTCGGTCAGTTTCCACGCGCAACCACTGGATCAGCTTCGCTGAAGTCTCTATGAGTGGTCAGGGAGAGGGCCGGGGAGAGGTGGGTGGGGTGAGGAGACTAGCATTCGATAATTTTTCCGCTGATTCCGTGGCTGTCCGGTCCGATCAGATAGAGATAGGCGGGCATCAGCTTTTCGGGCGTGCGCCTCGATGACGCCAGTTCTCCGGGGTGGGTCTTCGCGCGGGAGGGCGAGTCTACCGGTCCGGGGATGACGGCGTTCGCCCGCAAATTCGCCAGCTTTTCCCATTCCGCAGCCTGGATTTTCATCAGCGCTTCCAGTCCCGCCTTGGAGGCGGCGTAGCCACCCCAGTACGGCGCAGGCACATGGCCGTGGGTTTCCGAGGTGAATACCACGGATGCGTCGGATGAGGCCTTAAGCATCCGTGCACACGCCTGCGTCAATGCAAAAGGGGCGATGAGATTCACCTGCAGCATGCGCATCCATTCTTCCGCAGTCTGGAGTTCCAGTGCCGATAGTTTCTCGAAATGCGCGGCATTGTGGAGCAGGCCGTCGAGTCGGCCGAGCCGCGTCTCGATCGCATAGGCCAGGCCGTCGAAATCGCGCGTGCCGGCGCGCTCCAGGTCGAGCGGAATGGCGGCAGGCTCGGGATGGCCCTTTTCCCGGATTTCGTCGTAGACCTTCTCGAGCGCGGACACATCCCGCCCGTGCAGCACCACAGTGGCGCCATGAGCGGCGAAAGTAAGCGCCGCTACCCGGCCGATGCCGCGCGTGGCACCGGTCACCAGGATCACCCGGCCTTTCA
>DASYUW010000068.1:0-11962 GCA_036000845.1 Burkholderiales bacterium | reverse complement strand
GCGACCAGCTTCAACGAACTGCGCCGCGAGGGCCTCGACGTGCAGCGCTGGAACCTGCTGAACCCCGAGCAAAGGCCGCGTGAAACCTACGTGAGCCAGTGCCTGAATCACGCGCCCGGTCCGGTCGTTGCCGCGACGGATTACATGAAGATTTTCGCCGATCAGATCCGGCCGTTCATCTACAAGCCTTACGTGGTGCTCGGCACCGACGGTTTCGGCCGCTCCGACTACCGCCGGCAGTTGCGCAAGTTCTTCGAAGTGGATCGCTACTACGTCACCGTCGCCGCGCTCAAAGCGCTTGCCGATGAGGGCAGCGTGCCGGCCGCGACGGTGACCAAAGCGATCAAGAAGTACGCGATCGATCCGGGCAAGCCGAACCCGGTAACGGTATGAAATACAGTGAAGGCGTGAAGGGGGAAGGGGTGAAGGTGTCAACCCATTCTTTCCCGCATTCACTCATTCACTCATTCACTCATTCACCCTCATCACTGATTACCGCATAAAACATGGGAAGCTTGCGCGACGTCCTCGTGCCCGACATCGGCGATTTCAAGAACATTCCGGTGATCGAAGTCCTGGTCAAGCCAGGTGATACCGTCAAGGCGGAAGACTCGCTGATCACGCTCGAATCCGACAAGGCGACCATGGAAGTTCCAGCGCCTTTCGCCGGCGTAGTCAAGGAAATGAAGATCAAGCCTGGCGACAAGGTGTCGGAAGGCATGCCGATCCTGAGCCTGGAGATCATCGATGGTGCGCCGGCTCCCGTAGCCGCTGCCCCGCAGAAGCCCGCTGCGCCGGCACCAGCCGCTCAGACTGCCGCTGCGGCCGCCAAAGCGGCGCCCGCACCTGTTCCCGCACCGCCACCCCAGCCTGCCGCCGGGCCGATCGACGAAGCCGGGTTCGCCAAGGCGCACGCCAGCCCTTCGGTGCGTCGCGTCGCGCGCGAGTTGGGCGTCGATCTCGCCAGGGTCAAGGGCAGCGGCCCGAAGGAACGCATCCTCAAGGAAGACATCGCCAACTTCGTGAAAAACGCACTGGCGCAACCGGCCGGCGCACCCGGCGGGGGCGCCGGCCTGGCATTGGGACTCCCGGCCTGGCCGCAGGTAGACTTTGCGAAGTTCGGCCCGGTCGAAACCCAGCCGATGTCGCGCATCAAGAAGATTTCCGGCCCGGCGCTGCATCGCAACTGGGTGCACATTCCGCACGTGACCCAGAACGACGAAGCCGACATCACCGAGCTGGAAGCCTTCCGCAAGAGCATGGCCGACGAGGCGCAGAAACAGGGCGTCAAGCTGACGCCGCTCGCGCTGATCATGAAAGCCGTGGTGGCCGCGCTCAAGGTCCACCCCGAGTTCAATTCCTCGATCGCGCCTTCCGGCGACGCGCTGATCCTCAAACGCTACTACCATATCGGGGTTGCCGTGGACACACCGGGCGGTCTGGTGGTGCCGGTGATCCGCAACGTGGATGAGAAGGGCGTGCTGCAACTGGCGAAGGAGCTGGGCGAGGTGAGCGCCAAGGCGCGCGACGGCAAACTCGGACCCGCGGACATGCAGGGCGGCACCTTCTCGATATCCAGTCTCGGCGGAATCGGCGGCACGCACTTCACGCCGATCATCAATGCACCCGAAGTCGCCATCCTGGGCGTATCGAAATCGACAACCAAACCGGTGTGGAAGGAAGGCCAGTTCGTGCCTCGGCTGATGCTGCCGCTGTCGCTGTCCTACGACCACCGTGCGGTCGACGGCGCGCAGGGAGCAAGGTTCATTACCTACCTCAACAGCGTGTTGTCGGACATCCGCCGGGTGCTGCTTTGAGACAAGGCAGAAGTATGAAGGCGGAAGGCGGAAGTGTCGGTTGCGCTGGGCGTATGCGGTGCCTTGCCTCTACTTCATCCTTCATCCTTCATCCTTCATCCTTGCTCTTCATCCTTCATCCCTCATCCTTGCCCTCCGGAGCGCCCCGGATTTGACCCTGCCCGCGCCGATCGGCGTTCTTGGCGGCACCTTCGACCCCATCCATTTCGGGCATCTGCGGCTTGCGCAGGAACTTGCGGACGCGCTCGGCCTGGCGCGCGTGCGCTTCACTCCCACCGGCATCCCGTCGCACCGAAATTCGCCGCAGGTGAGCGGCGCGCACCGCCTGCAGATGGTACGCATCGCGATCGCAGGTAATCCCTTGTTCGAAGCGGATGACCGGGAAATCCGCCGCGAGGGCATCAGCTACACCTACGATACCTTGACCGAATTGCGCGAAGAGCTGGGAGAGCGCCCGCTCTGCTTGCTGATGGGCGCGGATGCATTTGCCGCGCTTACCACTTGGCATCGCTGGCAGGAATTGTTCGACCTCGCCCACGTTGTGATCGCGCATCGCCCGGGGTTTCGGCTACAGGAGCTGCAGGCCGCGCTGCCTGGACCGCTGCGAAAAATCTACCTGCAGCGCCTGGCCGGCGCATCCGGCGTGCTGCGTGCAAACGCGGGGTCGATTCTTGCCCGTGAAATCACCGCGCTCGACATCTCGGCCACCTACATCCGCGCCATGCTGGCACAGGGCTCCAGCCCGCGTTATCTGGCCCCGGATACCGTTCTGGAATACATTGACCACAACCACCTTTACAAGGATCGCGATGCACGTTGAAGCCATCAAGCAGGCCGTCGTCGAGGCGCTCGAGGAAATCAAGGCAGCCGATATCACGGTGCTGGATGTAAGGCAGATGACCTCGCTGTTCGACTACATGATCGTCGCCAGCGCCGGATCGACCCGGCAGACCAAGGCTCTGGCGAACAACGTGCAGGACAAGTTAAGGCGGATCGGCGCGCGCGTCCTCGGTGTCGAGGGCGAGCAGACGGGCGAGTGGGTGCTGGTGGACCTGGGCGAAATCATCGTCCACGTGATGCAGCCGGCGGTGCGGGCCTATTACAACCTCGAGCAACTGTGGGGCGGAACGCCGCCCTCGCCGCACCCGACCAATTGGCGAAACGCGCCCGGAGCCGAACCGTCGCGCGCCCTGTAACCAACGGGACGCCGGCCGTCTTGTGAAGCTGCACGTCATCACGGTAGGGCATAAGCCCCCCGACTGGGTAGCGGCGGGGTTCGAAGAGTATGCCCGCCGTATGCCGCGATCCGCACGCATCGATCTCACCGAGATCAAGCCTGCCTCCCGCAGCCGCCAGACCCTTTCTGAAGCGTCGGTTGCCCGGGTCCTTGCCGAAGAGAAATCCCGCATTCTTGCGGCCATTCCCTCCGGCTGTGTAAAAATAGCGCTCGACGAACGAGGAAAGCATCTCTCCACCACCGAACTGGCCCGCAGGCTGGACGGCTGGATGCAGGGGGGGTGCGATGTCGCGTTCGTGATCGGTAGCGCGGACGGGCTGGATCGGGACCTGAAGGCGGGCGCCGATCTCCTGTTGTCTCTCTCGACAATGACGCTCCCGCACGCGCTCGTACGCGTGCTGCTTGCCGAGCAGCTCTACCGCGCGGTTACGCTGATCCAGAACCACCCGTACCACCGCGATTGACGGCGCCGCACGGCGCCAACCGAAAACGAGATCTCGAAAACAGCAACCATGCCGTCGCTGGAAAAACACGTCTACCTTGCCTCGCGCAGCGCGCGGCGCCGCGATCTGCTCAAGCAGATGGGCGTGAACTTCGAAATGCTGCTGCTGCGCGAAGGCGCCGGACGTGACGCGGATTTCAACGAGTCGGAGCTTCCGGGGGAAACGCCGCGCGAATACGTGGTGCGGGTGGCGCGCCTCAAGGCAGAAGCCGGCTGGCTGCGCCTGGAGCAGCGCCGTCTGATACGCCATCCGGTGCTTGCCGCCGATACCACGGTCGCCCTGGGCGACACCATCCTCGCCAAACCCAACGACCGCGAGGACGCGGTCGCCATGCTGAAGCAGCTTTCGGGAACCGTTCACCACGTCTACACCGCCATGGCGATCAAGTTCTACGACTCGCTTCAGGAAGCGCTGTCGGTGACCGAGGTGCGCTTCCGCGAGCTCTCCGACGACGAAATCCGGCGCTACGTCGCCACCGGGGAGCCGCTGGACAAGGCTGGCGCCTACAGCATTCAGGGCAAGGCATCGATGTTCGTCGAGTCCATCAACGGCAGCTACACCGGCGTGGTCGGACTGCCGGTATTCGAGACCGCGCGCCTGCTGGGCCATTTCGGCTTCCAGCTCCTGTGAACGAAGAAATCCTGATCAACGTCACTCCGCAGGAGACACGCGTTGCAGTGATGCAGCAAGGCGTGGTCCAGGAACTGCACGTCGAGCGCAGCGGCAGCCGCGGCCTGCTCGGCAACATCTACCTCGGCGAAGTAAGCCGGGTGCTGCCGGGAATGCAATCGGCTTTCATCCTGATCGGGCTGGACCGCGCGGCGTTCCTGCACGTGGCCGACATCTGGGGCCATCGCCAGAACCACGACGAGTCCAAGCCGATCGAACGCATACTGCATGACGGCCAGAAGCTGCTGGTGCAGGTCATCAAGGATCCGATCGGCACCAAGGGCGCCAGGCTTTCCACCCAGGTGAGCATCGCCGGACGGCTGTTGGTCTATCTGCCACAGGAATCCCACATCGGCATCTCGCAGCGCATCGAGGACGAGGCCGAGCGCGCGCTGCTCAGGGAAAAGCTTCAGCATCTCATCCCGGGGGACGAACCTGGCGGCTTCATCGTCCGCACCATGGCGGAAACGGCCAGCGAGAAGGAACTCGGCACCGACATCGAATACCTGCGCAAACTCTGGTCAGACATCAAGGAGAAGGCCGCTACCGCTACCGCCCCGGCGCTGCTGTACCAGGACCTGACGTTGAGCCTCAGGGTGCTGCGCGATTTCGTCAACGATCAGTGCGACCGCGTCCTGGTGGATTCGCGCGAAACCTTCCAGCGCATGCAGGCGTTCGCCAACGACTACACGCTTTCCTTCGCCGATCGCATCCAGCATTACTCCGGCGACCGGCCGCTGTTCGACCTGTACAGCGTCGAGGACGAGATCGAGCGGGCGCTGGCCCGTCGTGTGCCGCTCAAGTCCGGCGGCTATCTCATCATCGATCAAACCGAGGCGCTGACCACCATCGACGTCAATACCGGTGGTTTCGTCGGCGGCCGCACCTTCGACGACACCATATTCAAGACTAACCTGGAAGCCGCGCACGTGATCGCGCGCCAGCTCAGGCTGCGCAACCTCGGCGGGATCATCATTCTCGACTTCATCGACATGGACAACGAAGTGCACCGCGATGCGGTGCTCTCCGAGTTCAAGAAGGCGCTCGTGCCCGATCGCACCCGCATGACGGTGAACGGCTTCACCCAGCTTGGCCTGGTGGAGATGACCCGCAAGCGCACTCGCGAGAGCCTCGCCCACATCCTGTGCGAGCCCTGCCCGACCTGCCAGGGACGCGGCGAGGTGAAAACAGCGCAGACGATCTGCTACGAAATCCTGCGGGAGCTATTGCGCGAGGCGCGCCAGTTCGACGCTCGCGAGTTCCGCATCCTCGCCTCGCAGATGGTGATCGACATGTTCCTCGACGAGGAATCGCAGAGCCTGGCAATGCTCGAGGAATTCATCGGCAAGCCGATTTCACTGCAGGTCGAAACGATCTATACGCAGGAGCAGTACGACATCGTGTTGATGTAGAACAAGAACCAAAAAACTTACCACGAAGACACGAAGAACACGAACGAAGAACGAACCCGAAAGTTTTAACATGTAGACGCGCGAAGGGAAGCTTGCGGACCGTGCGGCCCTTCAATCTGCCGGGAGCCCGGCAGCTTTGAGCCGTCCCCTGAGACGCCCCACTTCCTCTATCAAATCCACCACCAGGGCGGCGAGTTCCTGATTGGCGTCGAAGTCCCGTTCCAGCGCAGCCAGCCGGCGCGCGCGCACCAGGTCGGCACTGACGAAGCGCCATTCGACAGATTTCATCGGAGCGCTGCCCAGAAGGCCGGCTTCTACCCTCTCCACGATCCACTGGGGCTCGACCGCGCAGGCCCGGGCCAGGTCTTCCAGGGTCAGCGCGACTTCGTCCAGCACCACGCCGGTCAGATCGTCATCTTGCGCCATGACTCACACCCCCAATTTCTGACGCGGATTGAACGCGAGCTCCCCCGCCATGGTTTGGTAAATTTGACGCGCCCTGTCCGTTTCGGCGGGCGGCAGTACCACTTCCAGCACCAGATACAGATCCCCCGGCGGATTTCCGGGAATGCCGCGCCCTTTCAGGCGCAACCTGCGCCCCGCTTGAGAACCGGCGGGCACTTTTACCTGCACATTGCCCGAAGGCGTGGGCACTTCGATGCTTGCGCCAAGAGTTGCTTCCCATGGGGCCACCGGGACAGCCTCGTGCACGTCCCGCCCTTCGACGCGATAGCGGGGGTCGGGACTGAAATGAACTTCCAGATACAAGTCGCCTGCCGCACCGCCACCCATGCCAGGGCCGCCCTGTCCGGCGAGACGAATGTGCTGGCCCTCTTTCACACTCTTGGGAATCTGCACATTGAGGGTGCGCTCCTCGGTCACGACGCGGCCTGACTTGTCCAGCTTTGCCGCACGCAGGGTGATCGTCTGTGTCGCTCCGAAATAAGCGTCCGCGAGGTCGATGAAAATCTTGGCGTGGTGATCCCCGCCACGCATCTGAAAATCTCTCGTGCCCCGGCCACGGCCGGCGCGGCCGAAGAGGCTGGCAAAAAAATCGCTGAAGTCCGCCGCCTGCGCGCCCTCCGCACCGTCGCCGGAAAACTCGAATCCGGCGTCCCAGCCGGGCGGCGGCTGAAAATCCTGTCCCGTTTGCCAGCGGCTGCCCAGCTGGTCATAGGCTGCTCGCTTTTCAGGATCGGAAAGCACTGCGTAAGCCTCGTTGACTTCTTTCATGCGCTTTTCCGCATCCGGCTCCTTGCTGACATCCGGATGGTACTTGCGGGCCAGTTTGCGGTAGGCCTTCCTGATTTCATCCGCCGGCGCGGTCTTCCCGACACCGAGGATCTGGTAGTAATCCTTGAACTCCACTTGGCCCTTCCCGAAGTTTGTTGCGCCGTTGAACCCGTCCTCGACTTTTCAGAGGGTCAGATTGGGGTGGACTCCAATATTTCCCAGACCACTACGGCAAGGAACCCTTTCCGAAGATCTTGACGCCGGGCGGATAGACCATCCAAGGAGCGGTACTCGCAGGTTAAAAGCGGGCGGCCGGTGATTTCGAGGTTCTCGGCCTTGAAGTGCGCGACCACCGCGAACGCGCTGCCGGTGTGGCGCTGGCAGTCCGTGCAATGGCACACCGACACCCGCGCGGGTGGCCCTTCGCTTGCCTACAACGCGTACCTTGCACCGCACGCGTTTCGCTGTAGTGCTTAACCGTTACCCGCCGCCTGTGACTGTCATCAGGCCACCTTCGCCACTTTCGCGGCAGCTGGCTCGCGCGTCAGCACGTCTCGGATCTGGGTGAGTTCCTCGACCTGTTTGCCGAGCTGCAATTGCTGTTGCTCCAGCTGGCGCACGCGCTCCTGCAGCGTGTTGATGTCCCCGGCGATCTTGCGCAGGTTTTCGACGCGCCGCTCCAGCAGCTTCTGGTGCTCCCTGAGCTGCATCGATAGCGGCAACAGCGCCGACCTGATCCACGAGTCCAGCTCCCCTCGAAGCGCGCGGAACAAGTCGCGCGCATGCGTTACCAGTCCGTTATAGAAACGCCGCACCAGGAAGTGTTTCTCGGTCATAACGTTGACCGGATCCTTGCAGAAGCGCTCGGTACTCTGCTGCAGCGAGTGCATGCGCAAGATGTGGCGTTCGAGGTTGAGCGCGGGCGGGGTCATCTTGGGGAAGCCGTACATCTTGTGGAACTCGCTGTACACCCCTTCCACGTAATTGCGGGTCTCGCCGGCGAAGTTGAGGATCTTTTCGGCCTGGCGCGAAAAGGTGTCGAACAGCGCCTGCATGCTGCGCATCAGCCCCGCGGTGGTCCAGCTGCCCTCGATCGTGTGCTGGCTCTTGCGCATGATGTCGTCCAGGCGTTCGTCGGACAGCGTGTCGAGCAGCACCTGCCCCTGCTTGAGCACGGTACCGTAGGAGTTCTTGAAGCTCTCCATGTGGTGCAGATACTTCGCCCTGTCCGTCTCCAGCTTGGCGAGCAGAACCTTGGCCAAATCGCGGTTCTTTCCGGAGAGCTTGGACATTTCCTGCAGTTCGCTCTTGGCGCTGCCCAGTTGCGCCGTCACCGACTGCAGCGAAGTTTCCACCATTCCGCCGATTTCTCTCGATACCGCGGCACGCAGGATCAGCTGCTTCGACGGGATGATCTCTTCGGCCAGCAGGCGTTCGAGCTCGCCGATGCGGCTTCTCCTCAGCAGTTCTTCGTCGCCGCGGATGCGCGCAATCAGGCCCTTCTGTGCGGACAGGGCGATCACGTGATCACGCGGCAGTTCGAGTATCTTCGCGGTCTCGTCGAGCTGGCGTTCGATTCCCGCCTCGATCTGATCCTCGCCCTTGAGGTCATCCCACATCAGGTCGATCTTGTTGAGAATGGCGATTCGACGGGTGACATAGCTCTGCACGTACTTCTGCCAGACGTCCAGATCGGACTTGGTCACGCCCGTGTCCATCGCCAGCAGGTACAGCACCGCATGCGCGCTGGGGATCATGGAAAGCGTCAGTTCCGGCTCGGTGCCTAGCGCGTTCAGGCCGGGCGTATCGAGGATCACCAGGCCCTTCTTGAGCAGCGGATGCGGATAGTTGACCAGCGCGTGGCGCCAGCACGGGATTTCCACCCTGCCGCCGTACTTCACCACCACCGTGGTGGTCACGAAGTCCGATTCGTCGAGCAGGCCCAACGCTCCGGCTTCCTCGACCGTTACCGACTTGACCTGGGCGAGGCTGGACAGGGCCTTGGTCATTTCGTCCTGAGAACCCAGGTCGAGCCTGATCTTCACCCACTCGACCGTCTGGTGCTTGAGTGCGGCGATGCTTTCGTCGCTCTTGCGCGATTCGATCGGCAACAGCTTGACGTACGGTTCCTCGGTCGCGTCGTAGAAGATTTCGGTGGGGCACATGGTGGTGCGCCCGACATCCGAAGGCAGCAGCCGCTGCTTGAAATCGGAAAAGAACATGGCATTGATGAGCTCGGTCTTGCCGCGCGAAAACTCGGCCAGAAAAGCGAGGATCATGCGGTCGTTGCGCAGGCTCTCGGCCAGGTCGTAGATGCGCAGGCTGCGCTGGATATCGGCGTGGCCGTGGTTCTCGAGCCAGGACTGGTAAGCCTCGATGCAGGCACGCAGTTCGTCGCGCCATTGCTGGTAGTGCGTTACCTGGTCCTCTAGGTCGCTGATCATCATTGCAGGAGCTCTTTCAATCGAACCAGCAGAGTCTGCCCCGGGTTCGAGATCTCGATGGTCTTGGTACGCCCGCGGCTGCCACGCGTAATCATAACCCGCCGGCCCCGCAGATCAAATTTTTTCTTAAGAAAATCAAGGAGCAGCGCGTTGGCCCGGTCCTCCATTGCGGGGGCCGCAACGCGAACTTTCGGATACCCGCCGTGGAACCCGGCGAACTCGGTGCGGCTGGCGTTAGGCTGAACCCGGAGCAACAGGGTAAGCAAGTCGCGATCCGGGTCGTAGCGGTACCAGGATTCGGCCAAGGGTCACAGCATCCGGCTGAACGTGACTATCAGCGGCGCAACCGGCCACATCAGCAACAACTGGCATAACACCAGTACGAACAACGGCGACAGATCTACCCCGCCAACAGGGGGCAGGCTGCGCTGGAACGGCCGGAGGAAAGGGCGTGTCAGGCTCACCAGCACGCTCATTGCCGGACTGTGCGGATTCACCCATGACAGGATGGCCTGCGCGATGACTGCCACCATGAGAATGTACAGAAAGCGCTTCAGCAGGTTAACGACGGCCAGCAGAATCAACCCCACGACCGCCGTGCCCACTGTCGGCCCCATTTCGAAGCCGCTCATGGCCCGGATCGACACGATCAGGAGAACTTCGACCGCCCACGCAAGCAGCAGCGTGGACATGTCGTAACCCCACAGCCCGGGAATGACGCGGCGCGCCGGCCGGACCATGAAATCAGTAAGTGCGGCGAGGAACTGCGACAGCGGATTGCGTGCCGGCGCACGCACCGCCTGCAGATAGAAGCGCAACAGGAGCGCGAGTGCAAACAATCCCAGAAAGGTCTCGAGCAGGAATATCAATGCCTGGTTCATCGTTGCGGATCCTGTCTTCTAGGTCTTGCCGAATTCGTCGCCCAGCTCGCCCGAACGCCGGGCGGCGGCGCGTACCGCGTCCACCACGCGGCCCTTCAGCTCGCAGGACTCCATGACCTCAAGTGCACGTTCGGTTGTGCCGCCCTTCGAAGTGACGCGCGCGCGCAGCGCCGCCGGCGGCTCGGTACTGCCGGCCACAAGTTTCGCCGCGCCGACGAACGTCTCCACGGCCAGGCTGCGCGCCTGCTCCTCGCTGAACCCGAGCTCCTGCGCCGCCTCCTGCAACGCCTCGATGAAGTAGAACACGTAGGCTGGGCCGCTGCCCGACACCGCGGTTACGCCGTCCATGCGGCATTCATCATCCAGCCAGATGACCGTGCCGACTGCACCCAGAACACGCTGTGCGGCTTTCCTGTCGGCTTCAGTGGCCTTCGGTGCCGCGTACAAGCCGGTGATGCCGGCGCGCAAGAGTGCCGGAGTGTTCGGCATCGCCCGCACGATGCGGCCGTGACCGCCAAGCCAACGCGACAGGTCTGCGGTACGTATGCCGGCAGCGATGCTCACCACCAACTGTCCGTGCAGATGCGGGCGCAACCATTGCGCCACGTCGCGCAGGTGCTGCGGCTTGACTGCAAGCAGCACGACATCCTCCACGACGCCGGCCTCGTCGAGCCCCGCCTGCGTTGCCACGCCAAACGCCTGCCGCAGACGATGGCGCGCGTCCTCGGACACCTCGACGACGCGAATGTCGCTGGCCGCGAGCCCCTGCTTGAGCAGGCCGCCGATCAGTGCGGTGGCCATGTTGCCGCCGCCAATGAAAAGAATACGCATGTTGGGAATCTGGAATAGTTTGGAAAGTGGTTACGTTGGCGCCGACAATGCATTGCCATGGGCACACCGTACCGCTTGGGCGATATCATCCCCCCAATCAGTATATAGGCGGCGGCTGTTATCCGGCGCCGGCACCGCGTTCGCCGAAGATGGCGCGGCCGACGCGGACCAGGGTCGTGCCCTCGGCGATTGCCGCCTCGAGGTCATCGGACATACCCATGGACAGCGTATCGAGCGCGACTCCCCGGCGCAGAAGGTCGTCCCGGATTTCGCGCAACATGCGGAAGCGGCTGCGCTGCAGCGCCGTGTCGGATGTCGGTTCCGGGATCGCCATCAGACCGCGCAGGCGCAGTCGGGGGAGACGCATGATCGTTTGCGCGAGCCCAAAGACTGCATCCGGCGCCACGCCGCTTTTGCTGGCTTCGCCACTGACGTTGACCTCGATGCAGACCTGCAACAGCAGCTTGTGATCGGGGCGCAACGCCGACAGGCGCTCGGCGATCTTCGCGCGGTCAATGCCATGGACCCAGTCGAAGTTCTCCGCGATCGGCCTGGTCTTGTTGCTCTGGATCGGACCTATGTAGTGCCACTCCAGAGGGCGGAGCAGGGGCCCCTCCGGGGATGCGACCCCGGCAGAGGGGCGCACGTCGCCCTGAGTTCCTTCATCATCTTGATTCGCGGATGCGTCGTGCCGCTTCAGGGACAAGTGGGAAAGTGCGACGATTTTCTCAATCCCTTCCTGCGCATAATTCTCGCCAAAGGCAGTCTGGCCGGCGGCACAGGCTTCGGCAATTGCCTGGGGCGGGAAGGTCTTGCTGACCGCAACCAGGGTGATCTCCCCGGGCGCGCGCCCGGCGGCCCCGGCTGCCTCGGAAATGCGTGCTTTAACAGCTTGCAAGCGGGATGCTATTGTTGTCATAATCGTCTTGCAGATT
>DASYUW010000067.1:0-5329 GCA_036000845.1 Burkholderiales bacterium | reverse complement strand
CGTGAGATAGAGAAAACCCTTGCGGTCGAATACGATGCGGCCGCCGAAGTGCTGCCCCATGCGCGACTTCGGTTGCAGGCGGAAAAGCACTTGCGTGTCGGTAAGCTGGTTGCCTTTGAGCCGGGCGCGCAGCAATTCCGTCGCCCATCCGCCGCTGCCGGGGCCGTTGTAGGAGATATAGATCCAGCCGTTCTCGGCGAAGCCGGGGTGAAGCACCACGTCGAACAGGCCGCCCTGTCCCGCCTCGACGATGGGGGGCAGGCCTTCGACCGGGCCGCGTTCAAGTCTGAAGTCCTTCGAAACGATGCGCAGCCGCCCCGGCCGTTCCGTGATCAGCATGCGTCCGTCGGGAAGAAAAGCGATCGACCACGGGTTTTCCAGGCCCTCGACCAGCGTGACCAGACGAAAACCGTGTTTCTCCGAACTGAACCTGCGTTCCTCTCCGGACACCGTGGCAGGCACGGCGAGCGCAACCAGGAAAAACGCGGCGGCAAAAGAAAATACTCGGCGGCGGAAGTGCATGTCGTTCTCTCCGGCGGTTGTTCGTGATTTGGCGTCGCAAAGCGGCACAAGTTCAATCGGCGCGGATGCCGGCCGCCGCGCCTTTCACTTGTTGACCCGATTGCGCCCTTGTTTTTTTGCGCGATAAAGCGCTTCGTCGGCTGCGCGAATCACTTTCACCGGCGAATTCAGATACTCGTTGCGTTCAGCGACGCCGATGCTGACGGTGACCGATAGGACCTGGTCGGGTTTCCGGAATGCGCGTACGTCCGATCCGGGGCGCGAATTCTTCGGTGTGCCGGTCGTGGAACGCCGGTCGTTGCCCGGGCGGGAATCGATGCGCCGGTCGTCGGTGCGGATGGCCATTCTGTAGGATTCGATGTTCTGCCGAAGGGTCTCCAGGTGCGGCAACGCCTCCTTCATGGTCTGGTCGAAGAACAAAACCGCGAACTCCTCGCCGCCGTAGCGGAACGCCTTGCCGCCCCCGTCGAGTTCGGCAAGCCGCGCGCCGACCAGTTTAAGCACCTGGTCGCCGATGTCGTGGCCGTGTGTGTCGTTGAATTTCTTGAAGTGGTCGACGTCCACCATCGCAATGGCATAGACCGGCCCCAATGCGACCAGCCGTTCCTCGAGCGCGCGCCGGCCGGGCAGGCCGGTAAGCTCGTCGCGGAACGCCATGCGGTGCGACTCCTGCAGCACAGCCAGCAGCAGGATGGCGCCAGCCGCCGAAATGAAAGCCGCGAACACGCCCAGAGTCGTGGGCCACTGGCAAGCCACGAAGAATGCCACCAGCGCGGCGGCCACGCCGATGTCGAACGGTGAATGCTGCTGCCACGCCTTGACCACTGCAACTGCGAACGCCGCAGCCATGAGAACCCGGCCGAGGAAGGGTACCGGCACCGGCCTGATCAGCCAGTGCTCCAGTATCGCGTGCCACGCCGTTCCCGACAGGGCGCTCTTGCCCGCGCTGGCCACCCAGGCGGTAAGCAGTATCTGCGTGATCAGCAGCAGCAGCCAGCGGTAGTTGCGGAAATAGGATATGCCGCGTTCCCGGATCAGCAAGGCGAGCAGGATGTTGAGCGGCACGAAGACCGCGAGCGCGGCGAACACGGCGCGGCCGGCGAAATTGATCGACTCCGGGTCCTGCGCCAACCGGTAGCCGACGAACGCGATGAGCAGGGACAGCAGTACGATGAATGCCCGTCCGCGGTTGAACCAGAGGCTGATTGCCGCGCCCAGCAGAAGCACGGTGTAGGGTCCGAAAACGCCGAATCCGGCGAACGAGGCCGGCAACCTTTGCCCGATTGCGACCGCCAGTGCGGCGATGGCGATGATCACCACCGGCATTATCAGCGGACCAAGCGCCTGCAGTTGGGCGGTGGAGATCACGGCTGATCAGTTCCGGGAGAACAACTGAACCTGAGGGCGCGGACCTGGGCGCAAGTGGATGCAACAAAAAAGTGATCCGCGGAACTCATGACCCCGGCACACAGGTACCATCTTGTTGCAATATGAATGAATCATACCGCTGAATGGCGAATAAAGGCGTCCCGGCGAATGTAGCGAACTGGCCCGGAGAGCGGCAACTTGGAATCCACTTCACGATTCCAGGAACTGGCGAAATTTAGGAGTTAAACTCGATCGTTTCTCAAGCCGCCGACATGTTTACCGATCCCCTCCTCCTCGCCAGGGTCCAGTTCGGGCTCAATATCGCTTTCCACATTCTTTTTCCGAGCATCACCATCGGGCTTGCGTGGGTGCTGGTGTACCTGCGCATGCGCATCGGGCGCGGCGGCGACGCATGGCTCGCGCAGTCCTATCGCCTGTGGGTAAAGGTGTTCGCGCTGTCGTTCGCCCTGGGCGTGGTGTCGGGCATCACGATGAGCTTCCAGTTCGGCACCAACTGGCCGGGCTTTATGCAGAAGGCCGGAAATATCGCCGGGCCTCTGCTGGGTTACGAGGTGCTGACTGCATTTTTCCTCGAGGCGACTTTCCTCGGTGTGATGCTGTTCGGACGCGACCGCGTGCCGGCGTGGATGCATACGACGTCGGCATTTCTGGTGGCGATCGGTACGTCGGCTTCGGCGTTCTGGATCCTGGCGCTCAATTCCTGGATGCAGACGCCGCAGGGATTCAAAATCATCGACGGGCAACTGCATGCGGCCGACTGGTGGGCGGTCATCTTCAACCCGAGTTTTCCCTACCGGCTGGTGCACATGATGACCGCCTCCGGACTGACGGCGGCGTTCCTGATCGCCGGTATTTCGGCGATGCAGTTGCTGCGCAAGTCGCAGTTCGAACCGGCGCGGCGAATGTTGCGGGTGGGCATCGTGATCGCTGCGGTGTTGACGCCGGTGCAGATCATGGTGGGAGACTTGCATGGACTCAACACGCTCGAGCACCAGCCAGCGAAGATCGCCGCCATCGAAGGCATCTGGGAAACCGAGCGCGGTGCGCCGCTGCTGTTGTTCGCCATGCCGAACGGCAAGGAACGGCGCAACGACTACGCGATCTCCATTCCCAGGGGTGCAAGCCTGATCCTCACCCACGAGTTCGACGGCGAGCTCAAGGGCCTGAACGAATTCGGCGACAAACACCCGCCGGTTATGCCTTTGTTCTGGAGCTTCCGCGTCATGGTCGGCGTGGGCGTGCTGATGCTGGCGCTGTCATGGTCGGGCGCTTGGTATCTGTTGCGGCGGCGCGAGATTCCGCGCCGGCTGCTGCTGGGTTTTGCCGCCATGGCGTTTTCGGGATGGGTGGCGGTGCTGGCGGGCTGGCTCACCACCGAGATCGGCCGCCAGCCCTACGTCGTGTACGGCGTGATCACCACCGCCGAAACTGCCTCTGACGTGCCGGCCCCGTACATCGCGCTCACGCTCGTCAGCTACATGGTGGTGTATACCCTTTTGTTGATTTCATACATGGTGGTGCTCACCCAGCTCGCGCTGAAAGAGGCGGACGGCAATGGGTACCGGCAGCCGTCGCACGCCGCCCTCCAGCCGGCGGGTGCGCAGGGACAATGATCGCCATGCAGCTCGATTTGCCTTTGATTTTCATGGTTCTGATGGGTCTCGCCATCCTGGCCTATGTGATTCTCGACGGCTTCGATCTCGGAGTGGGGATCCTGCTGCCGCTGGCTACGCGCGAGGAGCAGGACATGATGGTGTCTTCGATCGGCCCCTTCTGGGACGCAAACGAAACCTGGCTGGTGCTCGGCGTGGGAATACTGCTGGTGGCGTTCCCGCATGCGCACGGCGTCATCCTGTCTTCGCTCTACCTGGAAGTCGCCTTCATGCTGATTGCGCTCATCCTGCGCGGCGTGGCTTTCGAATTCAGGGTGAAGGCGTCGGGCTGGCATCAGGAGGCATGGAACCGGCTGTTCTTCGTCGGCTCGCTGGGGGCGGCGATCGCGCAGGGGATGATGCTCGCCGGCGTCATCACCGGCTTCAAGGAAGGCGCTTTTTTTGTTGCCTTCAGAATTCTGGTGGGTCTGGGACTGGCTGGCGGGTACGCATTGCTGGGATCGACATGGCTGGTGATCAAGACCGAGAACGATCTGCACGCGCGGGCGCTGCGCTGGGGAATGTTCGCGGTGACGCTGACTGCGGCAGGGGTCGCGGCGATCAGTCTGGCGACGCCGTTCATGCACGCAGGCATCATGGAGAAATGGTTCTCCTGGCCGCGCTTCCTGTGGCTGGCGCCATTGCCGCTGCTCACCGCCGCCGCATGCGCCGGCATCCTGGTGTCGCTGATCCGGCTGCGGCGCGGAGAAGCGCAGCGCGAATGGCTGCCCTTCGTACTGTCGGTGTGGGTGTTCGTGTTCGCTTTCGCCGGCCTGGCTTACAGCTTGTTTCCGTACCTGGTGGTGGACCGCATCACCATCTGGCAGGCGGCAGCGGCGCGCGAGTCGCTGATGTTCGTGTTCGTCGGCGCCTGCGTGGTGTTGCCGGTTATCGTGGCCTACACTGTGTTTTCGTACCGGGTTTTCTGGGGCAAGGCCCGTTCCCTCACCTACGGAGATTGAACGGCGAGAGGAAGATAAAAGAGGAAAGAGAAAAGGTTAAGGATCCCTGGCCCTTGGCCTCCGCCTTTCCTTTCCCCTTTTATCTTTTCTCTTTCCTCTGCATTTCTACGGCAGTTTGATTTTTCCGCCGGCTCCGCCAAGGCCGGGCGGAATGCCTTCGGGGATGACGATCGAGGAGCTGGCCTGGCGGCGCATTTCGTGAAGCTCCCTGACCGCGCGCTCCACCGCGACCTGGGCGACTTCTGCGAACTTCGCGGCGGCATTGCCGAGCGAGTCGGCCTCGATCTCGAAGGCGAGCGGCAACGCGCCCACCGGCGTCATGAGCTGGGTTTCGCCTACGTAGATGACCTTGCGGCTGGCGTCGGTGGAGCCGTCGCTTTTCGTCGGCGTCATGACACGAATGGTGCCGACCTTGCGGTCGGTGAAGATCTCCTCGCGATAAAGATTCGCTGGATCCATTTTCAGTTCGGGTGCGTTGTCTGCGGCCATGGTCCTTGTCTCCGGTTCGAAATGCACTGATGGCTTCCGGAATTATCCCACGGCTCGTTGAAATGGTGCCCGAGTGGGTTAACTGCTCCTGATTGCGCGCGTCTTTATTCATCCTTCCGCCTTCATCCTTCATACTTGCTCCCGTCACCAGTCACCAGTCAACACCCGCTCGTTACTGCTCCATGCTCGCCTACCGACATCTTTTTCATGCGGGCAACTTTGCCGATGTGTTCAAGCACTCGCTGCTGACGCAACTCGTGCTCGCGCTGGAAAAGAAGGACAAGCCTTTCTTCGTGCTCGACACGCACGCCGGAA
>DASYUW010000066.1:0-24322 GCA_036000845.1 Burkholderiales bacterium | reverse complement strand
ATGTTCTTGAGCACGTCGAGCCCGCTCTTGTCCGGCAGCGAGATGTCTAGAAGCACCAGGTCCCATTCGTTTTTGCGCACCATGGAAAGCGTCTGTGCCGCATTGCCGGCGTTGCCGACGTGGACCGGTTCCGGATAATCGGTGAGGATGCGCTTGAGTCCTTCGCGCGTGATGGCATGGTCGTCGGCGATAAGCACTCGCAGCATTTCAGACCGGCTCCCTGGCCTTTGCCGCCTGTTTGCGCGCTTTCTTTCTCAATGGGAACCGCGCGCTGACACAGGTGCCCGACTCCTGTCCCGCGAGGAACTGAACTTCCCCCTGGAAAGCGCGGGCGCGTTCGCGCATTCCATGAATTCCGGATGAACCTGGATCCAGCAACTTGGCCGGGGGCAGGCCGATGCCGTTGTCGTGGATATCCACCACGACGTTGTCTCCCAATTTGCGCACGCGCATGCGAATTTGCGTTGCCCGGGCGTGCCGCACCACATTCGTCAACGCCTCCTGCACGATGCGGAACAGTGCAGTCTGCGCCTCTGCTTCGAGATTGACGGGAGACGACTCGAATTTCAGTGAGCAGCCGATGCGATAGTGCTTCTGCAGTTCCTGGACCTGCCACTCGATGGCGGGCCAGAGGCCCAGGTGGTCGAGGATGCTGGGGCGCAGCTCGGTAGCTATACGCTTGACGGTCTGGATCGCGGAATCGACCAGCATGCCGGTATCGGCGAGCTTGTCGTTAGACAGGGGTTTGCCGTTGGCGAGGGTCTTCGCGTACCAGTGCAGATCCATCTTTACCGCGGTCAGCGTTGCACCCAGTTCGTCATGGATCTCGCGCGCGACCGCGGTACGCTCGGATTCGCGCGCCGATTGAAGGTGCGTGGAGAGCTTGCGCAGCTTTTCCTGCGAGGCGCGCAGCGCCTTTTCCGTCTGTTTGCGCTCGGCGATCTCGTTGAGCAGGGCGTTATTGACGGATACCAGGTCCCGAGTTCTCAGTTCCACCGCGGCCCCTAGCTGCGTGCGCGACTCCTGCAGGAGCGTTTCCAGTTGTTTCTGCTCATCGATGTCGGTGCCCGTTCCCACCCATAGCATGATCGTGCCGCCGGCATCGCGCACCGGCAGCGCGCGCATCAGATGCCACCGGTACGCCGCATCGGAACCGCGCAAGATGCGCAGGCTCATCTCGTAGCCTTCCCCGGTCGCCAGGCTGTGAAGCCAGCGTGCCCGGCACGCCGGCAAATCCTCCGGGTGCATGACCTTGCCCCAGCTCCAACCCTCGATGTCCGGAAACGCGCATCCCAAATAGTCAAGCGTGGGACGATTGACGTAATCGAGGTAACCGTCCGCACGCGCGGTCCAAACCATGTTGGGAACCGCTTCCGCCAGCAGGCGAAAATGCTCCGCCGCCGCGGCCGCCTGCGCGTACGCGGTAAGTTCCTGCAGCAGCTTGGCCTGCCGCCGCTCGAGCGCCTTGCGCTCGGTTATGTCGCGGATGACGACGTGGGCGGAAGGATGCCCCTGGTACTCGCACGGCGAGGCGATGGATTCGACCTCGATCACCGAACCATCCCGGCGCAACAGCTTCAGTTCCAGCGGCGGCAGCTCGCGGTGTTCCTCATCGAGTTGGCGCATGCGTTCCTGCACGACATCGAGGTAATCCGCATGAATGAAAGGTAGGACCGGCTGCCCGATGAGTTCGTTGACGTTCGCTGCGCCGTAGAGGCGTGCGGTGGCGGCGTTGGCTGACACGAATCTGCCCTCGGTGCGGATGTAGATGGCGTCGCGGGAAAGTTCGACCAGGTTGCGGTAACGTGCTTCGCTCGCCTGAAGCCTCTCCTCGCCCAGGACCTGGTCGTGGATATCGATCGCCGTGACGATCCACTTCAGGATGGCTCCCGCACGATCGCGCACCGCTGTCGCGCGCCCCAGGTGCCAGCGATAGTCGCCGTCGGCCGCGCGCAAAAGCCGATAGCGCACGTCGTGGCAGGGCCCGCCGCTAACGGCAACGTCCCACCATTGCCGCGTGTGTCCCAGGTCGTCCGGGTGCACCGCCTTCATCCATCCGCTGCCGCGGCTGTCTTCGCGCAACAGGCCCGAATATTCGGTCCAGTAGCGGTTGCAGAAATCGACTGACCCGTCTGGTCCCGCGGTCCACACCATCTGCGGCAGGAAATCGGAGACGAATCCGTGCCAGAACCTGCCCTCCGTCGCGGCATTGTCGCCTCTGTGCTCGTCGAAAACGCCGCGCGGGCGTTTTGCCGCAGCCGGCCCGGTACCGTGCCAGTCGTTTCCACGCCACGGGTCGGGGACGCGGTCGCCCAGGGTGGATTCGTTGCCCGGTGCCGGGACAGGCTCTGGAGCACTACGGGAAGGTTTATGTCCGAATGATGAAAGTCGCGTCGGCATCGTTGCTCCTCCTTGGAGACAGGAACAGGACGGTCTGGCCGTACTTCACTAACCCCCGGGAAAGGCGCCAACCCGCGGGGGGTGGCGTGAGAATACTACAAGCCGCATCAGGCCTTCATGCTGGGGTCGTAGAACCGATAGGTATTTCGGCCCGACTGCTTGGCGTGATACATCGCCTTGTCGGCGATGCGGATCAGCGTGCTGGCATCGTCTGCATGATCGGGGTAGATGCTGATTCCCAAGCTGGGTGTAATCAGCAGCTTCTCCCCGGAAACGATGTATTCGCCATCTACCGCCCGCAGCAGCTTCTGTCCGATGACGCGTGCGTCCTCGATCTGGCGCAACTCCGGCAGCACCACCACGAACTCGTCGCCGCCCAATCGCGAAACCGTGTCCACCTCGCGCAGACTGGCACGGATGCGCTCCGACACCTGCTGCAGCAGCATGTCACCGACGTGATGGCCGAGTTTGTCGTTGACCTCCTTGAAGTTGTCGAGGTCCATGAAAATCACGCCGGTCTTGGACTGGTTGCGCTGGGAGGTCGCCAGCGCCTGTTCCAGCCGGTCCATGAGCAGGATCCGGTTGGGCAGGCTGGTGAGCGAGTCGAAGTGCGCCATGCGCCGGATCTGCTCTTCCATGTCGCGGCGGGTGGTGATGTCGATGAACGCGGCCACTGCGCCGTATACCTTGCCCGAAGCGTCGCGCAGCGGCGCGGCATTGCCGATCAAGTGCTTGATGGTGCCGTCGTCGAAGACCAGGTCCTCTTCGAAGTCGCGCACCTCGATGCCGCGGAATGCCGCCATCTGCACCGGCAATTCGTGCGGTTCGAGCGCGCGGCCGTTGCGGAACACGCGAAATTGAGCCGGCCGCGTATCCTCCGGTCCGGTGGACGAGATGTTGCTGCCCTGGGGCAGGCGCAGCAGGTCGTAAGACGTACGGTTGCCGGTAATCGTCTTGCATTCGGCATCATGGGCAATCCACACGGCCGCCGGCACCGCATCGAGGACGATCTTGAGTTCCGCCGTGCGCTGCCGCTGCTTGCGCTCGCTTTCCATCAGCGCGCGCTCCATGCGCTTGCGTTCGGTGACGTCGGTGGCAACGATAGACAGCCGCACCACCTTGTCGTTCTCTACGACAGGGGACAGGCTCACGGCCACGTCGATGAATTTGCCGTCCTTGTGCTGCCAGACGGTTTCGCAATTGAGGGTCGCCTTGCCGTCGATGACCTGGCGCATCGTCTTGGCGTCTTCGTTCTTTAGGAATTCGGGTATCAGGCAAGCACGGCTTTTGCCAACAATTTCGTCGGCGCTGTACCCGAAGATGCGCTCGGCACCCCGGTTCCAGGTGAGCACCACACCGTTCCAGGTCTCGCTCATGATGGCGGCGTCCGCGGATTCCACCACAGCAGCCAGGAGCTGGGGGTGAGAGGCGATCTGGGGTTGGGTGGCTCGTTTGGCCTGCTGACGCGAGAGCGCGGACTCGAGCATTGAGGGCTTGCTGTCCACCGGCTGCAATTGCTGGCGAACCCGCTTTTCGGTGAGGGATGCCTGCAATGCCCGTACGATCTCCAGCAACTCCGGACTGAGGTCGGAGTAATTCCGCGAACGGTCCTCTTTGGGCACGTCGGCCTCCCCGAACTGCCTACTGCTTATGCTTATGGACACACTCTAAAGTGAATCTTATTGGTCTTATGACGCCCAATTGAGCCACGATTCCGGTGCTGCCGCAACCGCCCACGCCAGACGCGGGATTCCGGGCCGGTCAGGCATTCCGGGGCGGAAATTCCGCATCGCGGAATGGGTAAGGAAGCTCTGATCAGGATCCGCGGTCCGCGACGCGCGTTACGCCAGGTGCGAACGACTGCTAGGTACGCCGGAGCGCGGAACAGGGGCCCCTCTTTCACTCTCCAACGATCCCTGCTCCACGTTCCACCGGCTCGTAAAAACGCAGGCGCTGCACCCTGACACAACCCAATAATACGCCGACTCTTTCGAGGGACCGGGCGATTCGGGCCGCGTGCCGCAGCGCCGAACAGAGGCCCCTCCGGGGATGTGACCGCTTAGGCACACACAAGCTCGCGCGCATTCGCCACGATGCATCCCGCTCCGGGGTCGCATCCATCGGCCAAGGCCGACGGAACCCGCTCCGCCCTGAGCGGGCAGAGCTTTCCTAGCCGACCTTGGGCGGGTTATAGACGGTAGCGGTTGCGGCCGGCCTGTTTGGCGTCGTACATGGCCTTGTCGGCCAGGCGGATCAGCAGGCGCGGGTCACGGCCGTGGTCCGGGTAGATGCTGATGCCGAGGCTGGATGTAACAAGGAGTTTCCGCCCGGCGACGATGTATTCGCCGGCGACCAGCGAAAGCATCTTGCGGGCGATGGTTGCTGCGTCCTCAGGTCGGCGCAACTCCGGCAGCACGATGATGAACTCGTCGCCCCCGACCCGCGATACCGTATCCACCTCCCTGATCGAGTCCTGTACCCGGGCGGCCACCTGTTGAAGCAGCTGGTCGCCGACGTGGTGACCAAGGCGGTCGTTGACGTCCTTGAAGTGGTCGAGGTCCATGAACATGACCCCGGTACACGAATGGTTGCGCTGCGAAACCGCCAGCGCCTGTTCCAGGCGGTCGACGAGCAGTATCCGGTTCGGCAGGCCGGTGAGCGGATCGAAGTGCGCCATGCGCCGGATCTGCCGTTCGGCGTCCTTGCGGGCGGTAATGTCACGGGCAATCGAGCAGACGCGTACGACGCGCCCCTTTTCGATCAACGGCGCAATGCTCAGGGAGACATGCACCAGCGAGCCGTCCTTGCGCTTCCTCACCGATTCCATGTCGAAGATGCTCTCGCCGCGCAACAGGCGCGCATTGATCTCCGCAGCTTCCGCCTCCCCGGACTCGGGAAAGAGCATCAGGTAGTTGCGGCCGATTGCCTCTTCCGCGGTGTAGCCGTAGACCTTCTCCGCGCCCTTGTTCCAGGTGAGCAGGGTGCCGTCGAGCGTGCGGCTGCTGATCGCGTCGGGAGAGGCTTCGACGATCGCGGCAAGCAGTTGCGGATGCGGGACCACGCGCTGCGGCGCTCTGCACCGCGCCTGTTGCTCGGAGAGAGCGGATTCGAGCTTGGAAGGGCCAAGCGCTGCCGGCCTGGGCGAGGGCGGTCTGTCACGGTCGCTTAGCAGGCCCTGTAGCTCCCTGAGAATTTCCAGTAGCTGGGTCCTGCTCAAATTGGAGTAATCCCTGCTTGGCATCGCACTCCCCGTGTGTCGCCGGTCTTGTGCCTGCGTTCAATCCGCGCGTCCGCCTGCAGCCGGCGTGATGAGAGAATGAATTTAGCCGTTTTTCCCGGATTGCTGCAACCGGTCGACCGGGTAACTCCGTCCTGGAGGATGCGGCGGTCGCCGATGTCATAATCGCGCCAAATGACAATCAATCCCTTCTGTTCGGCGACCGAAATTCTTGGCGGGTTGCAGGCCGGCGCTGTTTCCAGCCGCGAGGTGCTGGAAACCTATCTGCAGCGGGTCGAGCGCCACAATCCACGTCTAAACGCCGTCGTGACGCTCGATGTCGCGCGTGCTCACAATCGCGCCAACGCGGCGGATGCGCAACGCGCTGGAGGGGGTGCCGCCGGTGCGCTGCATGGCCTGCCGGCCACCATCAAGGACAGTTTCGAGACCGCGGGTCTGCGCAGCACCTGCGGTGCGCCAATTTATTCGAAGCATGTGCCGGTGGCGAATGCGGATGCAGTGCAGCGGCTGGTGGATGCCGGCACAGTGGTTTTTGGCAAGACCAACGTCCCGATCCACGCCGGCGATCTGCAGAGCTACAACGTTCTTTTCGGCGCCACCAACAATCCCTGGGATGCCTTGCGCACCTGCGGCGGCTCATCGGGTGGCGCCACGGCCGCCGTTGCCGCCGGATTGACAGCTTTCGAACTTGGCAGCGATATCGGCGGTTCGATCCGCATCCCGGCGCATTTTTGCGGCGTTTATGGCCACAAACCCTCGTATGGGGTCATTCCTTTGCGCGGCCACGTCCCGCCGCCACCGGGCTCGTTGTCGGCACCCGACATGGCGGTGGCGGGGCCAATCGCGCGTTCGGCCGAGGATCTGGATCTGCTGCTCGGCGTCCTCGCCGATGCCGACGGCCCCTTCGGCGCAGGCTGGAAACCCGTCCTGCCGGCGCCGCGCGCCAGACGGTTGGAGGAATTTCGGGTGGCGCTGTGGCTGGACGATCCGGCGTTTCCGATCGACGACGAGGTAAGGGTGGCGATCCATCGTTCGGTGCAGTCATTGCGAAAAGCGGGGGTAAAGTTGGACGAGGCTGCGCGGCCCGGAATTACGCTTGCGGAAAACTTCGACGATTACCTGAGGTTGCTATGGCCGGCCACAACTGCGCAGCTTAGCGACAAGGCTTTCGCACGCGTGCAGGAGGCCGGCCGCGGTGCCGATGCGGACAGCTTACACGGCCGACTTGCGCGCTACAGCAGCGCGGGGCACCGTGAATGGCTGCGGCTGAACGAGAAGCGCGAGGTCGTTCGGGCCATATGGCGCGCTTTCTTCGAGCGCTACGATGTGCTGCTCTGTCCGGTCGGGCCGGTGTGCGCGTTTGCGCATGACCATAGCGAGGACCTGATCGCGCGCACCATTGTCGTCAACGGCCAGGGCCGCTGGTATTGGGAGCAACTCGCCTGGATTTCGCTCGCCACGCTGGCCTACCTGCCGGCGATTTCCGCGCCAATTGGACGTTCGCCTGGCGGACTGCCGGTCGGAATGCAGATCATCGGTCCGTATTTCGAGGACCGCAGCTGCATCAAATTCGCGGAATTGTTGGCCGACGTGGCCGGGGGCTTCGAGCCGCCGCCCGGTTTTGATTGAGCGCGCGGGCGGGCAGCATCACATCCTGATCCTGCGCGCCTCGTTGAAGTGCTTGCGCCAGTACGTGAGATCTATTTTGTCCGCGCGTACCTTGCCGCCTGTGGATGGGGCGTGCACGAATCTGCCGTCACCGAGGTAGATGCCGACGTGGGAGGATTTCTTTCCTTCCTGGTCGAAGAACACCAGATCGCCTTTGGCAAGATCATCCATTTCGATCTCGATGCCGATTTTGCGCAGCGAATGCGTCTCGCGCGGAAGCGCGATCCCGATCTTGCGGAAACTGTAATGGACCAGGCCGCTGCAATCGAAGCCTGCGGGATCGACGCCGCCGTAGCGGTACGGTGCGCCGACCATAGCCAGCGCGTGGTCCGCTGCGCGGCTCATGTCTACGTTTTCGGAGCTCACGTGAGCAGTTGCGGATGCCAGTCGCGGCGGCGGGCTGGCGCAGGCCATAAGCGCGAACACGACACTCAATATCAATGCAGGGCGGGCGGATTTGCAGGCCACGGCGACTCCTCCTTTTCGAGTAGTCGACGCAAAGTCCATGCCGAGAAAAAATGCGCTTCCGGTGAATCGATCCGGCGCTTATCTGACGGTCCGCGACACTTGGGTGCCGTTCGGTGTCGCTCGATCGACTGTCGTTTGCCGGCGACGGAATACGGGGGCCGCGTGAGAGTCGCAATATGCGAAACCGGAACAAGGCGAGAGGCTGGTCTTGCCGTCCGCGCCTCAAAAAAAGGGCGCGCCGCATTTCGCGGCGCGCCCTGAATACCGGACTGTTTTCCGATCAGCCGATCTGTACCGGCACGTAGATCCGTGCCTCGTCGCGCTGCACCAGCAGCGCCACGGTCTTGGATGACTTCTTCACCAGTTCCTTCAGATGCTCGACGGATTTGACCGGCGTGTCGTTCAACGCCAGAATCACGTCGCCTGCCTGAATGCCCGCACGCGCCGCAGCGCCGGACGTGTTCTGCACCACCAGCCCGCCTTCGGTTTTCAGCGTGGCGCGTTCCTCCGGCGCAAGCTCGCGTACCGTCAGCCCGAGGCTGGCGGCACTGCCAGGCTCGCCGGCCCCGAGAACGGCCACTTTTTTCTCCGAGAGTTCGCCAACCGTCACATTGATGTCGTGGCGCGTGCCGTTACGCCATACCTGAAGGCGTGCATTGGTACCCGGTTTGATGCCGGCGATCACGCTCGTCAGCTCTGACAGCTGGTCGATTTCCTTGCCATTTACGCCCAGCACCACGTCGCCCGATTTCAATCCGGCTTTGTCGGCAGGACTTGCCGGCTCCACCGCGCTGATCAGTGCACCCTGCGGCTTTGGCAGGCCGAATGAGTTGGCCAGCGCCTGGTTCACTTCCTGGATCTGCACGCCGATGCGACCGCGCGTGACCTTGCCGTTCTGTACCAGTTGATCCTTGATGTTCATTGCCACATCGATAGGGATGGCAAAAGAAAGTCCCATGTAACCACCGGTGCGGCTGAAGATCTGCGAGTTGATGCCGACCACTTCGCCGTTCATGTTGAACAGCGGGCCGCCGGAATTGCCGGGGTTGACGGCAACGTCAGTCTGGATGAACGGCACATAGTTCTCGTCCGGCAGCGCGCGCGCCTTGGCGCTGACGATGCCGGAGGTGACCGTGTTTTCAAGGCCGAACGGCGAACCGATGGCCGCAACCCACTGGCCCACCTTGAGCTGTGCGGGGTCGCCGATTTTCACGGCCGGCAGGTTATTCGCCTCGATTTTCAGCACCGCGATGTCGGAGCGTCGATCCACGCCGATCACTTTGGCGTCGAACTCGCGCTTGTCGGTGAGTTTGACGACGATGTCGGCGGCGTCGGCGGCCACGTGGGCGTTGGTGAGAATGATGCCGTCCGGGCTGACGATGAAACCGGAACCCTGGCCGCGTTGCGCCGGTTGTTCCCCTTGCTGCTGGGGCGGCCCGAAGCGGCGGAAGAACTCGAACATCGGGTCATCTTCCGGAATGCCCTGGAACGGCGCTTGAACGCCGGCCGGAGCTTTACGCGACACGCTGACGTTGACCACCGCCGGCCCGTTCTGTTCGACGATGCGGGTGAAATCGGGGAGCAGTTGCTGCGTTGCCGCCGTGGTGTTCTTCGCTGCGCCGTTCTGCGCGCCGGCATGGGCGGGCGGCGTGCCCGGCAGGGCAACGGCGTAATAGGCTGCGATCAGCGCCGGCAGAATCCCGGCGATCGCAAGCCGTGTGACAGTCTTGCTGGTAAGCATTGTGACCTCCTGAAATGCAACGCGGGCGGAACGCCCGCGTTGTGCGAAATTGAAATTCACGAAACTTCAGACCAGGCCGGCGCGCCGGAGTTCGCGATCATTTCGAACCAAGGGTTCGCTCCGACCCCGTCGGACCGGGAGAAAAATCGACGTGAAACGCGCCGCTGGCCAGTCGGTTGACCGGCGGCTGGTTGCATCGGCTATGCCAGCCGTTTGACCCCGAAAGTACGCACCCGGTTCATTGCCTTGACGGCAATGAAGATTGCCCACGCGACGATCAGAAAATCCACCAGCGTGCTGATGAAGGCGCCGTACTTCAATAATGGTGCACCTGCTGCCTGCGCCGCCTCCAGCGTCTCGTAGGCCCCGGATCCGAGATTGACGTACAGCTGCCGGAAATCCACGCCGCCCAGTAGCATGCCGATCGGCGGCATTATGATGTCCTTCACCAGCGAGTCCACCACCTTGCCGAACGCGGCGCCGATAATGATGCCGACGGCCATGTCGATCATGTTGCCCTTGATCGCGAATTCCTTGAACTCGGAAATCAGGCTCATTGTTGCTCCTTTCGAAGGTTGTCTGGTACCGGGGCATACCGCGTCAGCCCCCGGCCCATCGTCATGGTAGGACGCGGTGATCAGCGCGAACAACGTTGTTCACGCGCATGAGCACGGTGTAGGCTTGCAGTCCCTGCAGCCACTCCGGGAGGACGAACGATGGATGTGCAAACGCGCCGGCGCCGGTGCGGTCTGGCCGAAGTGTCATTGGCGGCGACCCTCGCGTTGCTGCCACTTGGGTCGGGGGCGCAGGAGCGGCTTCGGCTGGTCGACGGGCATATCCACTACAGCATCGGTTCGCCGAAACAGTATCCGCCGGAGAAAGCGATCGCGATCCTGGATGAGGCCGGAATCGGCCGGGCGCTGCTTTCCAGCACTCCGAACGACGGCACCATCCAGCTCCACAGGTTGTTCCCGGAGCGCTTCATTCCCGAACTGCGGCCCTACCGCAAGACCCGCGATTTCGAGACCTGGGCGGTGGAGCGCGCAAACTGGTACCGCGACCCCGAAACCGTGACCTTCATAGAGGAGGAACTCAAGCGCGGCATCTACAAGGGCATCGGCGAGTTCCATCTGGACGGGGATGAGGCCGATACAGCGGTAATCCGCAAGATCGTGGACATCGCGGTGGCGCGCAACCTGTGGCTGCACGCGCATTCGGACGCCGCCGCGGTCGAAAAGCTCTTTTCGTTCAATCCCGGGGCGCGCATCGTCTGGGCACACGCGGGAATGAGCACGCCGCCGGAGACTATCGACTGCTGGCTCGCGCGTTATCCGGCGCTGTGGGCGGAACTTTCCTATCGCGATGTCGTGGCGGGCAGCGGCGAGCTGGATCCGCAGTGGAAGGCGTTATTCCTGAAGTATCCCGACCGTTTCATCTACGGCAGCGACACCTGGATAGCGCCGCGCTGGGGTGAGGTCGTCGCGCTGGCGGAGCAGGCCCGGGGCTGGCTGGCGCAGTTGCCCCGGGATGTGGCGGAAAACATCGCGTTTCGCAATGCCGAGCGTATTTTCGGCAAGTAGCCGCTGGCATCAGGCGAACGACAACTCTCACCGCGGAGGACACGGAGCGGCGCACGGACACGTTACCGACGTAGTCGGCCGTTTGCGGGTAGTGCGCCGAAGCGCCGCCTCCCGCCCGGATGGCTACGCCAACGCCGTGTCGGCGGCGCCGGAGGAAAAACAAAAACGAGGAAAAGCAGATTGGGTATAAGAGCGAGATGACCATTCGCCAAACTGTGCCGCCAATTTTCGCTGCGATGGATCATGAGCCAATGAAGGGTTTTCACCCGACCTTGTTTTCTTGCTCTTGTCTTTCCTCCGTGTCCTCCGTGGTGAGCGAGTTACTTTTCCTTTGCGGTTACTAGCGCGGCAAGGGCTGGACGTCGGGGAACCCGAGTGCCCGCTTGATGGGGGTGTTGGGCACCGGCCGGATGCCTGAACGATCCAGCCGCCACTTGTCCATATACTGGCCAGGTTTGAGCAGCTTCACGCCGGACTTGGCGAGAAATTCCTCGAGCTCGGCGTCGGCAAACGGCCAGGGCATGCCGGCCTCGAAGGGTTCCCACAGCCCGTCCCAGTGGATCGGGATGTAGGCCTTGGGTCTGATCACCGGCACAACCAGTTGCGCGATCGGCGCCCCTCCGGTACCGATCCACAGATCTACCGACTGCAATCCCGCGTCCTTCATCGCGATCTTGAGGTTCTCGATCGGTGCGCCATAGTCCACTCCATTGATGACGATCGGCAAATGCAGATCCACCGGGCTGGCCGAATTTTGATAGAACCAGCTGAAACGGCCTTGCGGACCGTCCACGGTAAACAGAAAGCCGCGGTTGCCGCCGCCGTTGGGGAAGTCCTCCGCGACGCCGGCCCGCAATCCCCCGTTTGCCGGATCGAGGCGGGGGACCGCATCGAGTTCAACCGGGTCGTGCTGCTCCCAGTTCTTCGCCGGATCGCCGCTGTGATTCCAGCGCACCACGCGCAGCGTCACCCCTTCGCCCGGAGAAATCTTCTCCCGCCCGTATACCGGTGTGCAGCGCTCCGCCGGTATGTTCTCGGCCATCACCTCGAAACACGTGGTGATCGAGCCGATGATCGGAGCATTGGTCAGTTTCGACCAGGTCGCGGTATCGAACGAGTGGTCCCAGTGGCTGTGGCCGGTGAGCAGCAGATTGACCTCGCCGGCGCCGCCGATTGCGTCGAGCACCCGGGACACTGCTGCGACGTCGGGCTTCCAGGGATGGCGGGTGTAGGCATATCCGCCGCCGCCACCGTGGAATTCCCGTTCCGGGATGCGGCTGATGTAACCGTCGGTGAGGATCCTCAGCGGCCCAAGTCCGTAGTGGATATTGGCGATGGACATCCAGGTGATGTCCACGTGGGCGGGCCCCGCGGCCATGCCCTGGGACATCGAGGCAGCGGCCAGAATGGCAACGACTATCCCGCAAAACTTCTTCTTCATCACCCCTCCTGAAAATAAAATTACTTATTTGCCACAGAGGACACAGAGAACACAGTAGAAAAACAAAAACGAGGGAAGGCAGGTTGGGGATAAAGGCGAGTAACTGTTCGCAAACCTGTGCCGCCAAATTTCACTGCGCTGGATCATGAGCCAATGAAAGGCTTTTACCCCAGTTCACTTTCTTGCTCTTGCCTTTCCTCTGTGTTCTCTGTGTCCTCTGTGGCGAAAGGTCTTGATTCAATAGAAAGGCTAGACCCGGCGGGCTTCGACGAAGTGTTTCTTCCAGTAGTCCGCGCCGAGGCTGTCGGTGCGCACGCGCCCACCGGTGGAAGGCGCATGGACGAAGCGGCCATCGCCGAGATAGATGCCGACGTGCGAAGCCTTTTTCCCTTCCTGATCGAAAAACAGCAGGTCGCCCGGGCGCAGGCTGCGTACCGAAATCAGCTTGGTGGCGTTGCGTTGCGGCTGCGTGGCGCGCGGCATGCTGATGCCGGCTCGGCCGTAGCTGTAGCGCACCAGTCCGCTGCAGTCGAAACCCGCTGGCGTGTCGCCGGCGTAGCGATAGGGCTTGCCGATCATCTCGCGCGCAAAGGCGACAGCCTTGCGCGCCGTCTCGTCGCTGGCCCGCGTTGCCGGAGTCTCGGCAACTTCCGGCGCGCCTGCGCAGCCGGCCAGTGCCGCAAGCAGCAGCAGCGGTGAAAGCCGCAGCGAAATCCAGCCGGGAAACGCGCCGTGATATGTGGTCATCGTGTCAGGCACTCTTGCAAAGCCGCATGCCAGTTCGGGACTAGGATAGCAGACACCGGAATGGCCCTGACTGCAGGTCAGGGCTTGTTTAACGGCCCTCAGCCCCTTATTTGAAAGTCAACGCTGTCAACATGGTTCCCGTTTACGGCCGTCCGGTCCTTCCAAAAATAACTCTCGCATTGGGAAGAAAATGCAACGACTGATTTACAGGCTGATCCGGGCCGCGCTCGCCGGCGCGCTCGCGTTCGCGGCGGCTGGCGGTGCGCATGCCGGCATACCGCCGATTACCGACGGCGAGGGCACGCCTACGCTTGCCCCGATCCTCGATCAGGTCACCCCCGCGGTGGTGAACATAGCGGTGCTATCGCGCTCGCCGGAGGAAGACAACCCGATGCTGCAGGACCCGTTCTTCCGCCGCTTCTTCGGATTGCCCGAGCGCGCGCAGCCGCAGATCTCCGCCGGCTCGGGAGTAATAGTGGATGCGAAGCTGGGACACGTGCTGACCAACCACCACGTGATCAGGGACGCGAGACAGATCGTCATCACGCTCAAGGACGGCCGCCAGATCCAGGCCAGGTTGCTGGGGTCGGACGCGGGAACCGACATCGCACTGCTGAAAGTCGAAGCGGAGAAGCTCACGGCGATCAGGTTTTCCGATTCCGACCGGCTGCGGGTGGGTGATTATGTGGTGGCGATCGGCAATCCCTTCGGCATCGGGCAGACGGTGACGTCGGGGATCGTCAGCGCGTTGGGGCGCACGGGGTTGAGCATGGAAGGCTACGAGGACTTCATCCAGACCGACGCTTCGATCAACCCCGGTAACTCCGGCGGGGCGCTGGTCAACCTCAGGGGCGAACTGGTCGGCATCAATACCGCGATCATCGGCCCATCCGGGGGCAACGTGGGCATCGGCTTCGCTGTGCCGAGCAACATGGCGCGCGCAGTAATGACCCAGCTCGCAAGGTATGGCGAAGTCAGGCGCGGGCGCATCGGGCTAACCACTCAGGAGATCACCCCGGAGCTTGCAAAGGCGCTCGGGCTGACGCCCAACCAGGGCGCGGTCGTGGTGGATGTCGCGCCAGACTCGCCGGCGGCCAAAGTGGGCTTGAAGCGCGGCGATGTGGTTGTTGCGGTGAACGGACGCGGCGTTCGCAGCTCATCCGACCTGCGCAATCAGATCGGCCTTGCGGCGGTGGGGGAGGACGTCGAATTCAAAGTGCTCCGCGACGGCAGGGAACTGGTGTTCAAGACCAAGGTGGAGAACTTGCGCGCGGCAACTGCCCTCGGCAACCAGATCGTGGCCGAACTGCAGGGTGCGACGGTGGGCACGGTCGAGAGCGGCGGCAAGCCGAACGTCGTGATGATCGTCGAAGTCGAGCCCGACAGCCCCGCGTGGTCGCACGGGTTACGCCCTGGCGATGTGATCGTCGCGGTAAACCGCAGGAAAATCAGCAGCGTCCGCGAACTCATCGCCGCTCTGAAGGCGCCCGGCAGGGCGGTGCTTTCGGTGGTGCGGGGGGATTACCTCTTCGCCATCGTGCTTCGCAGGTAAAGACTTTTGCCACGGAGGACACAGAGAACACAGAGAAGAGCCAAACACTTTCAACACGAAGGGTCACGAAGGAAAAGAAAAGGAACACGAAGGGAAGTTCATAGATTAGTAGCGGTGGGCACCGACGTTCAGGGTACGTGGTAGCCACCCCCAAGCTGTGTGACGGGAGCGAAAACCGAGGATCTCGTAGGCGCCTCCCGGTCTTTTCCCATTCTTTGCCGCTTTTATGCATCAAAAATGATACTATCTCAAGGTGGCGAACCCCAAGACTATCCGTCCGTTTCTATCGGGAGTCTTCCGGCTCAGAACCGGTGCGCAACTGGCTTAAGGGAATGCCTGAAGAGGAACGACGGGAGATCGGCGTGGATATCAAGACGGTGCAGTTCGGGTGGCCGCTTGGCGTGCCTCTGGTGGATCACGTTGAAGGAGACATTTGGGAAGTACGTACGCGTCTTGCGACCCGGATCGCACGCGTGCTGTTCTCACTGGAGGGAAGCGACATGGTCCTTCTTCATGGATTCATCAAGAAGGAGCGCAAGACGCCCAAGTCCGATCTCGACTTGGCACGGCAACGACTCAAGAAGCTTAGGAGTGCATCATGAACCGCAATCCCCATATCGGCTCTGATTTCGACGACTTCCTGCGCGAAGAGGGTTTATTCGATCAAACCCAGGCCATTGCCGTCAAAAGGGTGTTGGCCTACGAGCTGGAGAAAAGCATGAAGAAGGCACACCTAACCAAGGCGGCAATGGCGAAGCGCATGGGCACCACTCGCGCACAGGTGGACCGCATCTTGAACCCGGACAATCCGTCCACAACGCTTCAAACCCTCGTCAAGGCCGCGGATGCCGTCGGCAAGCGGGTTAAGATCTCACTGGTCAACTCCTGAGCCCCACAACGCGGCACTCGTTGAGTGCTGCTACGCCTGGCCGATGGACCTATTCGGTTGCCGCGATAATCCGTCAATGAGTCAGGATAGACGGAGAGAGGGAATGCTACTAGGCGATGATCAAGGGAGAACTGGAAGCGAGGAGAAAAACATGAAGACGAAAGGTAAGACTAGGCCGGCCGGCAAACGCAATCTGTTCGCCGAATTGGGCGAAGGCATGACCGCGCTCGCCGACGCGCGGCAAGGCAAGCGGACACTTCGTACTCATGCTGTCGAGTACAAGCCGGCGCCAAAAGTGACGCCGAAGGAATTGATCCGGGCGCGCGAAGAGTTGAAACTGGGGGTGTAAGAAGATTTGTGTAAACGGTCATTGAGCGGCAGAGTGCCGCATTCTAAGGAGCGAAGATGACCGTAAGCAAGGAAGTGTTGGACGGCCTGCTGACCGATTACAAGAAGCCCGAGGATTTGATTGGCGAGAACGGGCTGCGGAAGCAACTGACCAAAGCGCTGGTGGAGCGGGCGCTCGAAGCCGAGATGGGCGATCACCTGGGCCACGGCAAGAACGAGCCGGTGGCCAATGCGACCGGCAATACCCGCAACGGCAAGAGCAAGAAGACGTTGAAGGGTGATTTCGGCGCGCTGCCGATCGACATTCCCCGCGACCGCCAGGGCAGCTTCGAACCGCTACTGATCTCCAAGCACCAGACGCGCTGGACGGGCTTTGACGAGAAGATTCTCTCGCTCTACGCCCGGGGCATGATGGTGCGCGAGATTCAGGGGCATCTGCAGGAGATGTATGGCGCCGAGGTCTCCCCGACGCTCATCTCGTCTGTCACCGACGCGGTGATCGACGAAGTGAAGGCCTGGCAGTCGCGCCCGCTCGATGCGCTCTACCCGATCGTCTACCTGGACTGCATCCACGTGAAGGTCCGGGATGCGGGTGCGGTGCGGGTGAAGGCGGTGTATCTGGCTCTTGGCATCAATCTCGCTGCGTAAGGCGGTGGCCGAGGATCTCAAGCGCATCTATCAGTCAGCCACCGCCGAGGAGGCCGAGCAGCACCTGGCAGAGTTCGAGACTAGACGGGGCGATGCCTATCCGTCGATCGTCCAGTCCTGGCGGCGCAACTGGGAGCGCATCATTCCGTTCTTCGACTATCCTCCGGAGATCAGGGAAGTGATCTACACCACCAACGCCATCGAGTCGCTGAACATGGGGCTTCGCAAGATCACCAAGAACCGCGGCTCATTCCCCAACGACGAAGCACTGCTGAAACTGTTCTACCTGGCGATCCGCAACATCAGCCGCAAATGGACCCTGCCTATCAGAGATTGGAAAGCCGCGCTGAATCGCTTTACCATTCAGTTCGAAGACAGGATGCCGCAACTTTAAACAAAAACCCGTTTACACAAAATCCGGGACACCTCCGGATGAGCTAGCTTCTTTCAATTTCTTTTTTCCCGATCTCTTCGTCAGAGGTCATAGATGCCACCTTTCAAACTGTGTCCGCCAAGTGCCTAACCGTAATTTCTACATCGAGCCCGACGAATAACCTGGACAAACCGATTCCCCAACCCTCGCAAATCTGTTCGTTTAGCCCCGATCGAAAAGACATTTTCTTGGGCACTGTCGAATAACCAAAAAAGAAAAACCATGCAAACCATGTCTCCCGCATAGCCCCGTATAAGTAACACGGGGGCTTAGGAAAACACTATTTGGTTCTCGCCCTTCTCCGTGCCCTCCGTGTCCTCCGTGGTTCACGATTTGGTTTCGCCTTCCCACTCTTTCTCTTGTAATGCGCGCCACTGGATCTTGCCGGTGCCGGAGCGGGGCAACTGATCGGTGAACTCGACGATACGCGGCACCTTGTACGCCGCCATGTGGCCGCGCGACCATTCCATGATGTCTTCCGCGGTCACCTGTCCCTTACGGTCTTCCTTGAGCACGATGACCGCCTTCACCGTTTCGCCGCGGCGCGGATCCGGCGCGGAGATCACCGCCACTTCCTTGATGTCGGGGTGCTTGTAGAGAGCGGCTTCGAGCTCTGCCGGCCAGACCTTGAAGCCGGAGGCATTGATCATGCGCTTGAGCCGGTCGGCGATGTAGTAGTAACCGTCCTCGTCGACGCGCCCGAGGTCACCGGTGCGAAGGAAGGTCTTGCCTTCGATTTCAATAAATGCCGTTTCGTTTGCGTCCGGCCGTTGCCAGTAGCCCTTCATCACCTGCGGCCCGTGCACAACGATCTCGCCCTGCTCGTTCGGTCCGAGCGGCTCGAGAGTGTCGGGATTGATTACCAGAGATTCTGTATCGAAAGTGGGAATGCCGAGGCACTGCTTGCGCGGCTTGTTCGACGGGTTCATGTGAGTCTGCGAGATGGTTTCGGTCATCCCGTAGGCCTCCATGTATTCGATCCCGCACAATTCATGGAGCTTTTGCGCGACCGCTTCCGGCATCGAGCTGCCGCCGCCAAAGACATTCTGCAGGGATGACAGGTTGCGGCCGGCGGTCGCGGGGTGGGCCAGCAGGTCCACCACCATCGTCGGCACATTGGCCCAGTGGGTGCAGCCGTAGCGTTCGATCATGTAACCTGCGGTATCCGGATCCCAGCGCGGCAGAATGGCAATGGTCGCGCCTGCGTACAAAGGCGCGTTCATGCTGTGCTGCATGCCGGTGACGTGAAACATCGGCGCCGTTGCGAGGGCCACAGAATCAGCGGTGAATCCTTCCCACAGCGACGCCCCCACCAGTGTGGTCATAATGGTGCGATGGGTATGCATGCACCCCTTCGATTTCCCGGTGGTCCCCGAAGTGTAGAGAATCGCCGAGAGATCGTCCGCTTCGGCTGACGGTTTCAGCGGCTTGTAAGTGGCGGCCAGCGCATCGGCCCAGGGCACGACACCGGGATCAGTGATGATCTGGCGCGGCGCCTGCAGGAATTCCGGAATCTCCAGCGTGGTGTATTCGGTCAGGTAGTCGCCGTATGTGACGACGATCGCGTGTTTCACCTGCTTGCCCATCAATGGCTGGATCTGCGGATACAGATCCTGGGCAACGAACGCGACGGATGCTCCTCCGTCCTCGAAGTAATGAACCAGTTCATCGGTCACCTGCATCGGACTGACCGGTACCACGACGGCGCGTGCGCGCAGGATCGCGTAATAGGCGATGATGAACTGCGGCGAATTCTGCATCTGCAGCACCACGCGGTCGCCCTTTCGCACACCGCAGCGGTTCTGCAGGAAGCCTGCGATCAGGTCTACGTCCTTCTTCAACTGGCGATACGCGAGTCGCGTGTCGTAAAAAATCGTCGCCGGTTTTTCCGGGTAACGCGCCGCCGATGCCTCGAGATTGAAATGAAGCGAAGTGGCCGGCACAGTGAGGTGCCTGGGGAGGTGCTTGGGCCAGTGTTGCAGATGCCGGGCTTCCATTGGGGTCGATTCAACCGGTGAGTTTCCTGTTTTCGGCTTCCTGCAACTGCCGCCACTGGATCTTTCCGGTCGCGGACTTCGGCAGGCTGGCGACGAACTCCACCACCCGCGGAACTTTGTAGGCGGCCATGCGTTCACGCGACCAGGCCATGATGTCTTCCGGCGTGACTTTTCCGCGGCTTGCCTCCTTGAGCACCACCATCGCCTTGACGGTTTCGCCGCGCCGCGGGTCCTGCGTGCCGATCACGCAGGCCTCATGAACGTCAGCGTGATGATAGAGCGTGGCCTCCACCTCGGCCGGCCAGACCTTGTAACCGGAGGCGTTGATCATGCGCTTGAGGCGATCGACGATGAAATAATATCCGTCCTCGTCGTAGTAGCCGAGGTCGCCAGTGCGAAAAAAGCGTTTACCCCCGAGGTCGATGAAACTCGCCGCCGTGGCGTCTGGATTCTTCCAATAGCCGAGGAAGATCTGCGGGCCGCTGGAGACGATCTCGCCGACCTCTTTCTGACCGATTTCCTTCAGTGTGTCGGGGTTAATCACGCGTGCTTCCGTCGAACAGATCGGAATGCCCAGGCATTGCTTCTTGGTACGCTGAGGCGGGTTGATGTGCGTGGGCGCGATGGTCTCCGACAGTCCGTAGCCCTCGATGTAGGAAAGACCGGTGCGATCCTGCAGGTGCTGTGCCACCGCCTCGGGCATCGCCGCGCCGCCTCCGCCGATGTGCTTGATGCTGGTGATGTCGTAGCGGCCGAGTTCCGGATTGGAGAGGAAGTCGATTGCCATGGTAGTGATGTTGGTCCAGCCGTCGACTTTGTGGCGCTGAATCAGCTCGGCGGCAGTGTCGCGGTCCCAGCGCGTCATCAGCACGATGGTCGCGCCGCGGTAGATCGGCTGGTTCATGCTGCATTGCATGCCGGTGACGTGAAACAGCGGCATGGTGCACAGGACCACCGAGTTGGTATCCATGCCGACCCAGGCCGAGCCGGCGATGATCGTGCTCATCACGGTGCGATGGGTGTGGATGCAGCCCTTGGGCTTGCCGGTGGTGCCCGAGGTATAAGGCATGACGCACAAGTCGTCCGGCCCGGCACGGTGCGGCCCTGGCGCAAGATTGGCCCCTAGGGCGTCGCTCCACAATGTCACGCCCTGTTCACGGATCGCCTGACGTGACGCGGCCGCCGCTTCCGGCACCTGCAGGTCGGTGGCCTGGCTCAGATAATCGGAATAGGCGGCGACCAGGACGTGATCGAGGCCCACGCCGATCAGCGGCCGGAGCTGGGGAAAGAGTTCCTGCCCGGTGATCGCAATCCTGGCATCGCTGTCGGCAACGTAGTGGCGCAGTTCATCGACGAGGTTCATCGGGTTCACCGGCACGACCATCGCATCCGCACGCAGGATCGCGTAGAACGCAATCATGAACTGAGGACTGTTCTGCATGAACAACAACACGCGATCGCCCCTTTCCACGCTGCAACGCCGCTGCAGGTAGCCGGCAAGCGCATCCACCTCGCTCTTGAAAGCGCGATAAGTAAGCGGCGAACCGTAGTAGATCAGCGCCGCCTTGTCGGGTTCTCGTGCGGCCGAGCTTGCTAGGTTGTGATAGACGCTGGTCCGAGGCAGCGCAATTTCACGCGGCACGTTCTCCGGCCAGAAACGGTAATGACTCGGTTCCACCTCTTGTTCCTCCTCGTGCCGCGCCGTCGCAGCGGCCTCCTTTTGTCGTCGGACCTGCTTTGGCTGGTGGTCGCGGACCGGTCTTTGCGGCCCCGCGCTCGACTATGTTGGACATGCCCGCCGCCGCGGTCAACGCCGCTCTTATGAAATACGTCAAGTTCGTGAACCACGGAGGACACGGAGAACACGGAGGAAAACCAGAATCGAGGAAAAACATGTTGGCGTTAAAAGCAGCTCCAGTGCACAAGTACCCTCCGATGGCAGGTTTTAACCGTTGCAAGTTCCTTTTCCGCTCTTGCCTTTCCTCCGTGTTCTCCGTGGTTCAAGGTTCATATAAGACGAATCGCATTGCAATGCAGCGAAGGCCGACCAGGCCGCAACTTTACCGGCCGCGGCGGTTGTGCCAGTATCCAGTGCGCGTTTCGGTACGGCGCATCCCACATCGGGGAGGGCTTGGATTTGGCAAGCACCGTGGGCGAAGAAAAAATGGACAGTGCCGCGCCGGGGGGCGACCCTCGCGGCCAACCGTTGTTGCGGGTCTCCGGACTGAGTATTCAGTTCGGGGGCATCGTTGCGCTGGAAGACGTGTCCTTCGATGTGATACAGGGGCAGATCGCGGGCGTGATCGGTCCCAACGGCGCCGGCAAGACCACCCTGTTCAACTGCCTGTCGCGCCTCTATCCGTTTCAGGGCGGCAGCATTTACTTCTGCGGACAGTCGCTGCTCGAAATCCCACGCCACCGCATCGCCGACTGCGGCATCGGCCGCACCTTCCAGAATCTGGCGCTGTTCCGGACCATGAATGTTCTGGACAACATCATGATCGGCGCCCATTGCCGCAGCCGCGGCGGTTTCCTCGCCAACGCCTTGCGCATGCCGGTGGTGGCGCGCGAGGAGTCGCGGGTCGAGGCGAAAGCGCGAGGCCTGATCGATCTGCTGGATCTGCAGGCGGTTGCCCAGGTGCGGGTGGCGGACCTGCCGTTCGGGACGCAAAAACGGGTGGAACTCGGCCGCGCCCTGGCAGCCGCGCCCCGGCTGCTGCTTCTTGATGAACCGGCGGGCGGGCTGAATCACGAGGAAGTGGACTCGCTTTCCGCGCTTATCCGCCGCATCCGCGACCAGCTGGGCGTGACGATCCTGCTGGTGGAACATCACATGAGCCTGGTGATGCAGCTCTCCGATAAGGTCGTGGCGCTCAATTTCGGCAGGAAAATCGCCGACGGCACCTCGGCGGAGGTGCAGGGTAATCCGGACGTGATTCGCGCCTACCTGGGAAAGGACGCGTGATGGCGCTGCTCGAGGTCTCTGGATTGCACGCCGGTTACAGCGCCGCCGACGTTCTACGCGGTGTGGCTTTCGCCGTCGAGCAGGATGGCATCACGACCGTCCTCGGCGCCAACGGGGCAGGCAAGACCACGCTGCTGCGTGCCGTTAGCGGCATGGTGAGGAGGCAGGGCTCGGTGCGCTTCGACGGCCGGCCGATCGAGACCCTGGCCACCGAGGAGATCGCGCGGCTGGGAATCGCGCACGTGCCAGATGGCCGCGGCACCTTCTTCGAATTCACCACCGAGGAAAACCTGCGCATTGGCGCCTATACCCGCAAGGAGCGGCACGCGGTGGCACGCGACTTCGAGCGCGTCTACAACTATTTTCCGCGGCTTAGGGAGCGGCGGCACCAGCAGGCGGGCACGCTCTCCGGCGGCGAGCAGCAGATGCTGGCGATTGCCCGTGCGCTCATGCTCTCGCCGAGGCTGCTGCTGCTCGACGAACCCTCCTTCGGCCTGGCGCCGCTGGTGGTGCAGGATATTTTCCGCATCATGCGCAGTATCAACGCGGAGGAGGGGGTCAGCGTTCTTCTGGTGGAGCAGAACGCGGCGCTGGCGCTGGATCTCGCCGATCACGCCTATCTGCTCGAGACCGGGGAAGTGGTGATGTCAGGGAGCGCCGATACCATCCGCTCCAACGAGACGGTGCGGCGCGCATATCTGGGTTACTAGGAGCGGCAGTGGAAGCGTTTTTGCATCAGGTGTTGTCGGGACTGGCCACCGGAGGCATTTACGCCAGCTTGGCTCTTGCGTTGGTGATGATTTACCGGTCCACCAGCCACATCAATTTCGCCCAGGGTGAGATGGCGATGTTCTCGACTTATCTGGCGTGGAGCCTGATCAACGCCGGCATGCCCTACTGGTGGGCGTTCCTGCTGACGGTAGCGATCTCGTTCGTGGCTGGCATCGTGATCGAGCGCGTGATCATCCGGCCGGTGGAGCATGCGCCGGTGTTGTCCATCATCACCGTGTTCATTGCGCTGCTGGTCATTTTCAACAGCGTGGCCGGATGGATTTTCACTTACACCATCAAGACTTTTCCCAGCCCGTTCCCGGAGCAGCCGCTGTTCGGCAATCGCTTCATCTCCTCGCATGAACTGGGCGCGATCGGCATCACCCTAGCGGTGCTGGTCATGCTATACCTGTTTTTCCGCTTCACCCCGCTCGGTCTGGCGATGCGGGCGGCGGCGCAGAACCCGGTTTCGAGCCGGCTGGTGGGGGTGCGCGTAGGGTGGATGCTGGCGCTGGGCTGGGGGCTGGCGGCGGGGGTAGGGTCGGTGGCCGGCATGCTGGTGGCGCCGATCGTGTACCTGGAGCCCAACATGATGTCGGGCGTGCTGCTGTACGCCTTCGCCGCGGCACTGGTGGGCGGGATCGACAATCCGTTCGGCGCGGTATTCGGCGGCTTCGTGGTGGGCGTGCTCGAAAACCTGATCGGCGCCTACGTGATCGGCACGGAGTTGAAACTCACGGTGGCGCTGGTGCTGATCATCGGCGTGCTGCTGGTCAAACCGACCGGGCTGTTCGGAAAGGTGTTTGTTACGCGCGTTTAGCGCGTCGAGTGATTGGGTGATTGAGTGATTGAGTGAATCGGTGATTGAGTGATTCGGTGATTGAGGATTGAGTGACAACGAGAGGCGTATCCCACTTTACTTACGCAAAAACTACGAAGCGAAAATCACAAACAATCCATTTCTTATCACCTAATCACTCAATCACCCCGTTCCCACGACGGACTTTATGATCGAAGCTGCTACCACTGCCGATGTGCTAACTCCCCGCTACGCCGGGCTGTCGGCGCGCGCCTGGAAGGCGATCGGCTTGGCGGCGCTACTGTGCGCCGCGGTGGCGCTGCCGTTTCTGCTGAGCAGCTATCGGGTGTTCCAGTTCAACATGGTGCTGGTCTACGCCATCGTGCTGCTGGGGCTGAACATCCTGACCGGTTACAACGGCCAGATCTCGCTGGGGCACGGCGCTTTCTACGCCATCGGTGCCTACGTTGCCGCGATCCTGATGGAGCACCTGGGTTGGCCGTACTGGGCCACTCTTCCAGTGGCCGGGCTCACCTGTTTCGTCTTCGGTTTTCTGTTTGGGCTGCCGGCGCTGCGGCTGCGCGGTCACTATCTGGCACTGGCGACGTTTGCACTGGCCGTGGCGATGCCGCAGATC
>DASYUW010000065.1:0-6359 GCA_036000845.1 Burkholderiales bacterium | reverse complement strand
CCCGGATCCTTCTGATCGGGGAACTTGTCGAACTCGACGTTGTAGAGTCCGCCGCCGGTCTTCTCGACCTTGCGGATATACACCGTCTGCACCACGTCGCGCGTTTCCGGATCGATCATCATCGGTCCGCGGGGGCTTACGAGCTTCATGCCCTTCATCGCGGCGACGAGTTTGTCGCCGTCGGTCGAGCCGCCGGTCTTCTTCAGCGCTTCGTAGATCAGCGCCATGCCGTCGTAGCCCCCCGCGGCCATGAAGTTCGGCCGTAGCTTGTTGCCGCTGGCCTCCGCGTAGGCTTTGACGAACGCCTTGTTCTCCGGCGAGTCGTGCGCCGCCGAATAATGAAAGCTGGTGATGAGCCCCAGTGTGGGCTCGCCCATCGCCTCGAGCACCCCATCGTCGGTGATGTCGCCGGTGGCGATCAGCTTGATCCCGGCCTGCGCCAGCCCGCGCTCCGCGTAGCCCTTCATGAAGGCGATGCCCTGCTCCCCGGCCGGCAGGAACAGGAACACCGCTTCCGGTTTCGCATCCTTCACCCGCTGGATGAACGGCGCAAAGTCCGGGTTCTGCAGCGGGGTGTGAATGCTGCCGACGATCTCGCCCCCGGCGGCCTTGAACGCCTCGGTGAACGCCTTCTCCGAATCGAGCCCGGGGCCGTAATCCGCGACCACGGTGTAGACCTTCTTGATCCCGTTCTTGGCCGCCCATTTCGCCATCGGCTGGGTGATCTGCGGCAGCGTCATCGATGCGCGCACGATGTACGGCGACTTGGTGGTGATGATCGAGGTGGCCGCGTTCATGATCACCATCGCCTTCTTGCCTTCGGTCGCCACCGGCGCTACGGCGAGCGCGTTCGGCGTCAGGCCGAAGCCGACCAGGATGTCGACGTTGTCGCGGGTGATGAGCTCCTGCGCCAGCCGCTTGGCCACGTCCGGCGCCGGCCCGCCCACGTCCTTCTGCACGATCTCGATCTTCTTGCCCGCCACCGTATCGCCGTGCAGCTTCATGTACGCCTTCATCCCGCCCAGGATCTGCTGGCCGTACTGCGCAAACGGTCCCGAGAATTCCCCCACCATGCCGAGCTTGACCACGTTCTGCGCCGGCGCTCCGCTCGGCGCGAGCCCGAGACACAGTGCGAGTAAAGCGAGCCCTACGCTAAATCTGAATTCCATCGGGTTTCCTCCGAGCTTTGCAGCGATTGAACATATGTCGGCACCGCACCAGGCTCGTCCGCCGGTTGCAGCCGCTGACTCAGCGGCAGGCCGACGTAATTTTCTGCAAGCGAGGTGGCCGCCGCGCGCGAGCTGACGACATAATCGAGCTGCGAACGTTGCAACTTCTGTTGGAACGCGTCTTCGGGAAAGCGGTGCAACATCGACGTCATCCACCACGAGAAATGCTCCGCACGCCATACTCGCCTCAGGCACATTTGCGAATAAGCCCCGAGCAGATCGGTGCGGCCGGCCCTGAAGAACGCCCCCAACGCGTGGGAGAGCACGAAGACGTCGGCGATTGCGAGATTCATCCCCTTCGCACCGGTGGGCGGCACGATGTGTGCCGCATCGCCGGCAAGGAAAAGCCGTCCGTGCTGCATCGGCTCGACGACGAAGCTGCGCATGGGAGTGATCCCCTTCTCGAGAATCGGCCCCTCGCGCAGCGCCCACGCGTCATCGGTTTCCAGCCGAGCGTGCAGCTCCTGCCAGATGCGCTCGTCGGGCCACGCGGCGATGTCCTCGTCAGGCGCCACTTGGAGGTAGAGCCGCGTAATCCGCGGCGAACGCATGCTGTAGAGTGCGAAACCCCGCTCGTGATAGGCGTAGATCAGTTCCTCGCGCGTCGGCGGTGCCTCGACGAGGATCCCCAGCCACGCGAACGGATAGGCGCGCTCGAATACCGACAGTGCGTCGGCGGGAATCGACGGCCGGCACACGCCATGAAAGCCGTCGCAACCTGCGATCGCGTCGCAACAGAGCTCGACCTCCTCGCCATTGCTGCGAAAAAGAATGCGCGGCGAAGAGGATGCGATGTCATGCAGCGTTAGGGACTCGACCTCGAAGGTGAGTTCTCCGCCGGCACCAAGTCTCGCCTTGATCAGATCCTTGACGACTTCCTGCTGACCATAGACCGTGATCGACCGCCCGCCGGAGAGCTTGGTCAGGTCTATTCGATGCCCGGCGCCGCCAAAGCGCAACTCGATGCCGTGATGAAGGAGTCCTTCTCTGCGCAACCGCTCACCGACACCGGCTGCAATCAGCAGATCGACACTTCCCTGCTCCAACACGCCGGCGCGAACGCGTTGCTCGACGTACGCACGGCTCTTACTCTCCAGGATGATCGAGTCCACCCCCAGCCGATGAAGCAAGTGCCCAAGCAACAATCCGGCGGGACCCGCGCCGACGATGCCGACCTGGGTGCGTTTGCGAATCATCGGCAGGCTTTAGGGTCGGGTGCGGCACGATCGGTAGCGCGCGCGGTGCGCGCTACCGAGTGTACCTATGTCTCCGGTATGAACCGTTACCTATGTGACCGGAATAGACCTAGTGGAGAACGGCTGGAGGCGACCCCAAAGCGGACTCTGTTTACGACGCGGCGTTGGAAGCGATCCGAACATTGCAACCAGCCGGTCCAGCTCTTGCGCCCTATCCGAGATCCGCCGCTTCAGAACGTAGAGGAAAAAGGGCGACGCTCCGATCAGGAGCGCCGCCCTATCCGCCTTGTTACGGGTTGTAGTACTGGGTCCCCAAGAACGCCCGGCAAGCGTTCCGGTTCACGCCGGTATTGCTGTAGTCGATCGGCGTGTCGACCTCGTTCTCATGCTTATACTTGGCCAAAACGTCCTTGCAGACCGTCGCCGCCGTCTCGAGATTGCCGCCGCAGTGGAAATTCGCCGCGACGTCGGTGCTCCCCGTTCCGTTGTAGATGGCCGTTGTCGGATACGGACAGAGCGGACGCGTGCGGGTGGGCACGGCGCCACCCTGGGCCAGGATCGTGTCCGGTGCCACATCGTTCTCGACCCAGTTCACCAGTGCACCGAACAGATTCTGCGGTTGTGGTCCAACGCCGCCGCCACAATGTCCGACGCCCGGAGCCCGGAACAACCGGTAGAAACTTTGTACCGTCGCAAAATCCGGTTTGTTCGGGTTCTTGCCGTAACGTGAGGCCATCTCGCGATAGTATTTGATCACGCCGCGCGGCATGATGAAGTTATCGTAGCCACCAACGAAGGTCAGCAGCTTGCCACCATGATTCTGGAACGTGTCCAGGTTGCCGAACGTGTCGGTCGCATCGGCGAGGCTGAAGTCTGGATCAACGGCGGGGTCAAGCGCGGTGGTTGATCCGTCGTATGCAATGTCGGCATAGGAGTCCGTGCCACCGGCCCCGAACATGGTCACCGTGTGCCAATCGAAGTTGCGGTCTTGCTCATCCCAATGGAATTGCGTGACGCCCAGGGCGAATGGCGCGGGACCGTTCCACACGGTCGTGCCGCTGCCCGGCTCAGAGTGGAACCAGACCTTTACGCCGCTTGGATTACGTGGGCCATCCCAGATCTTGTCCATCGCTTGGGCCTGCGCCGGCGTCAGACAGTTCGGGTCAGCAGAGGTGCCGCCATTGGCGATGCAGACCGCGGTGGGGTCGTTCGCGGCGCTGTAGGTACAAGCGCGCGGGTCGTCAATGATGCCGTCGGTGACGCCGTCAAGTGCATCGCAGGCCGCAGTAGCCTTGCTGGTCGCGAAGTTCTGTTTGGCCGTGGGGATGACACCGCCGGTCAGATCCTTCATGACGATCTGTCCCCACATCTGCGCGGTCTGAAACCGCGTCCAGTAGATCGCCGGCGCGTTGGCCAGGATGCCATCGAGCTCATTGCCGAGCTCCTGCGCGAGCAGGTAGCCCTGACGGCCGCCGGTCGAGCAGCCATTCCAGTAGTTATACAGCGGCGCCCCGCCGTAATAGGCTTCAGCGAGGGCTTTCGAGAAAAGGATCTGCTGCTTGATGCCGTTGCGGCTCCAGTCCTGGATGAACTGCACGTTGTATGTGCCATCCAAATTTACACCGGGCTCGCAGTTGCCGCCCGAGTGGCCGCCGTCGGTGCCTGATCCGACATAGCGTGCGTTGACAGGAGCAGTGACAGCGAGGGTGCCGGAGCAGCCGCCGCCACCAACGCCTTGCGTTCTACCGTTCCAAGCGCCTTGCACACCGCCCGTGCCGCCGTCGAGGCTGCTGAGCGGTAGGCCGACCCGGATGTTAATGTTCTGGTTCGGGTTCTCACCGTACAGGATATTGACTTGACAATACGACGCGTTTGCTCCTGCCGGTGGAATGATCACACTATTTGCGGACTTCACGAATGGATTTCCAGCCAGCCCGTTCGCGGGATCCGTGGCGAGCGCAGTACAACTCGGTAATGCCGTCGCTGTCCCGGGCACCAGAAAGGCAGAACCCAGCACCGCAGAGGACACTACCAGGTACGCAAGATTTCGCATCTTTTCCTCCTTTCTCCACCGTCTCGCTCGAGCCCCAAAGCGGCCGCACGTTCGGCTTCGGTCGTCCGCCGGGCTGGCATGCCGTGGAAAGGTCACGTTCGACATAATTTCCTCCTTCAGGGCCGCACGAGGGAATAACTGATGTTCTGGACCGGCGTTCCGTCTGCGGGGTCAGAAAAGCGAAAGATATCGCAGTCGGTTTATAATTCAATAGCATTTTGCAAATAATAATTATTCGTTTTTCGGATTGAGGAGGCGGGAAGATGAATCACCGGCTTGATCTCAACTTGTTGCCTATTGCCGTCGCGCTGTACGAGGAGCGCGGCGTCAGCAGGACCGCGACGCGGCTCGGTATGAGCCAGCCTGCGGTGAGCGCCGCGCTCGCCAGATTGCGCAAGGCGTTCGACGATCCATTGTTCGTTCGCACGGCGCGCGGCATGGAGCCGACGCCGCGGGCACAGGCCTTGATCGCGCCGGCGCGAGATGTATTGTCACGCGTCGAGCGCGACGTGCTTTCCGGGCTGGCGTTCGATCCCGCGACCGCGAACGTGACTTTCACGTTCGCACTGTCCGATGTAGGAGAGATGGTCTTCGTGCCAAGAATCCTGGAGAGCCTGCAAAGATTCGCGCCTCTCGCGTCGGTGCGTTCCGTTTCGCCACCCCCGAACGAGCTTCGCGAGGGGCTCGAGACGGGCGAGATCGATCTCGCGGTCGGTTACTTCCCGGACCTCAAGACCAGCAACTTTTTCCAGCAGCGCCTGTTCACCCATCACTTCTGCTGCCTACTGCGAGCCGATCACCCGATCACGAGCAAGCGGCTATCGCTCAAGCAGTTTCTTGGCTTGCGACACGTAGCAGTGCACGCGGAGGGGCGCAGCCAGGAGCTGTTCGAACGCTTCCTGGTGAGGAACAAGATCCATCCGAAGGTCGTGCTGGTGACGCCGCACTTCATGTCGCTGCCGACGATCATCGCCAAGTCCGACCTGGTAGCCACCGTTCCGCACGCGATCGGTATGTACTTTTCGGGCTCATGGGCGAATATCAAGACCGTGTTGCCGCCCTTTACGGACGCGCCCCGCATCGTGCTCAAACAGCACTGGCATCGCAAGTCGCATCACGATCCGCGCAATCAGTGGCTGCGCAGGACCGTTTCAGGGCTCTTCAACCAGGAGTCCGACGAGTGGAAGGGGAAAGCGGGCGGCTGAAGCTCGCCAAGGATCAACGAGTCAGGCGGCGTGCGCAGTTCGACATGACGCATCCCGCGGAGCTCGCGCACGGTCAACATCATCGCGGCGCTGTGGCCGGAGCGCTGCAAAGCGATGGTATCGGTGAGCGGTTACCTGATCGGCCGGCAAGATGCCGTTGCCTCCAAAGAATGAACTCGAATGGTGGTACCAATTTTACTTTGCCACCGACCGCGGCCGGGCCGGCTACGACAAATACCGGCACGACTTCGCCAAGCTCATCTGGCAGCTTGCTTCGCCGAAGTGGAAGTTCGATGATGCGACCTTCGACCGTAGCGCAGCGTCCTTCGACAACCCGGATCACGTCGGCATCGTGATCCATAATTACCGGTGGCGCCTCGCACTGGCGGAAGGCGACTCGAAATACGCCGATCTGGACAAGCGGCTTGCAGCAGGTCCGGTCATCACCGTTCCCACCATAACCATGGAAGGCGATACCAATGGCGCGCCGCACCCGGAGCCCAGTGCCTATGCGAAGAAATTCTCGGGCAGCTACGTTGCTCGGGCCTTTCGTGCCTGAACAACTGCTGTAGCAACCCGCGTTTCGGGAAATTTTCGCAAAAGATTAATTCAACAGACGTCGCAACGGCACCGAGCGGCGGACCGCACCCGTCGACAACCGAGGAACGATCGAAGA
>DASYUW010000064.1:0-6504 GCA_036000845.1 Burkholderiales bacterium | reverse complement strand
TGGAGCCCGCGTTGACCAGGTGGGGCGAGGCCATGTCGGTGTGTACCAGGACCGTCGCTGCGAAACCGCCGAAGGTTGTCCGCGAAACCGCTTCGGCGAACACCAACGCGGTCAGCGCGTCGGCCTCCGCGCCGCCGTACTCGGCCGGATAGGTAATGCCGAAGAACCCCAGCTCGCCCATCTTGCGCAGAACCTCGCGCGGCACGTGGCCTTGTTCTTCCCATGCCTCCCCATGCGGCTCGACTTCTTTCGCCAGAAACCGCGCGACCTGATCGCGCAGAGCTACATGCTCCTCTGTGAGGTAGACCGACTCCATGCCGCTGTGAGGGAAACGCGCGTCCATGATCTACATCCGGAACACGCCGAAGCGCGTTTCCTCGATTGGCGCGTTGAGCGCGGCGGAGATTCCCAATCCCAGCACCATTCGGGTGTCGGCGGGATCGATCACGCCGTCGTCCCACAGCCGCGCGCTGGCGTAGTACGGATGCCCCTGGGTCTCGTACTGCGCGCGTATCGGCGCCTTGAACGCTTCCTCGTCTTCCCGGCTCCACGACTTGCCGGATTTCTCCAGTCCATCGCGCTTGACCTGCGCCAGCACGGCTGCCGCCTGCTCGCCCCCCATCACCGAGATGCGCGCGTTCGGCCACATCCACAAGAAACGCGGGCCATAGGCGCGGCCGCACATGCCGTAGTTGCCGGCGCCGAAGCTGCCGCCGATGATCACCGTGAACTTCGGCACGCGCGCGCAGGACACCGCAGTCACCAGTTTGGCGCCGTTCTTGGCGATGCCGCCGGCCTCGTACTTCTTTCCGACCATGAAGCCGGTGATGTTCTGCAGGAAAACCAGCGGGATGCCGCGCTGCGCGCACAGCTCGATGAAATGTGCGCCCTTCATCGCGGATTCGGAAAACAGGATGCCGTTGTTGGCAACGATTCCGGCCGGATAGCCGAAGATGTGCGCGAAACCGCACACTAGTGTGGTGCCGTAGAGCGGCTTGAATTCGTCGAGTTCGCTGCCGTCCACGATCCGGGCAATCACCTCGCGCACGTCGAACGGCTTGCGCGCATCGGTGGGCACCACGCCGTGCAGTTCTGCCAACTCGTAAAGCGGCTCGCGCGGCTCGCGGATCTCGAGCGCGATCTCCTTTTTCAGGTTGAGGTGCGAAACGATACGGCGCGCCAGTTCCAGTGCGTGCGAGTCATTGAGCGCGTAGTGGTCCGCGACGCCGGAAGTGCGGGCATGCACATCCGCGCCGCCGAGCTCCTCGGCGCTCACCACTTCGCCGGTCGCGGCCCTGACCAGAGGCGGCCCGGCCAGAAAGATGGTGCCCTGGTTCCTGACAATGATCGCTTCGTCCGCCATCGCCGGCACGTAGGCACCGCCTGCGGTGCATGAACCCATCACGCAGGCGATCTGCGGAATCCCGGCCGCCGACATGTTCGCCTGGTTGTAGAAGATCCGCCCGAAATGATCGCGGTCGGGGAACACTTCGTCCCAGGTGGGTAGGTTCGCACCGCCGGAATCGACCAGGTAGATGCACGGCAACCGGTTCTGCTGCGCGATCTCCTGCGCCCGCACGTGCTTCTTCACCGTCATCGGAAAATAGGTGCCGCCCTTCACCGTGGCGTCGTTGGCAACGATGACGCATTCGCGCCCCGCTACCCGCCCCACGCCGGTAATGATGCCGGCGGCGGGCACCGCGCCGTCGTACATGTTCCACGCGGCCAGTTGCGACAACTCCAGAAACGGCGAGCCGACATCGAGCAAGCGCCGGATGCGCTCGCGCGGCAGCAGCTTGCCGCGGCTGATGTGTTTCTCCCGCGCCGCCTCGCCGCCACCCTGGCTGATGAGCCCGACCTTGGCGCTCAGGTCGGCCACCAGCGCCGCCATCGCCTCCTGACTGGCTTTGAAATCGGGTGTCCGCGGGTTGAGCTTGCTGCGAATCGCCGTCATGACGCTGACTTCTTGTCCGGAATAGGGTGGCCGGGCAGGAGTTGATACGGATGTTTCCAGCGCGGCAACGCGCGGATGCGCGCGAGCCAGTCGTGGATGTTCGAATGCCGGTTCCAGTCGATGTCGATCTCGTCGTCGAAGAACAGGTACGCGCAAATCGACAGGTCGGCGATGGTCGGCCGTTCGCCGACCACGAAGCTGCGGCCGGCAAGGTGCGTATCCAGCACCTTCCAGGCGCTTTCCGAACGCTTGCGGAAATTTTCGACGACGGCCTTGTCGGTGTCCGGCGTGAACTGGCGCAGGAAACGGTAGGTCGCCGTATAGCTGGTGAGCTTGTGGTTGTCCCAGAACAGCCAGCGCAGGACTTCGCGGCGTTCCGCGTCGTCCTTCCAGCCGAACTGGTCGAACTGCTCGACCAGGTAATCGAGAATGACGCCGGACTGGCTCATGCGCTTGCCGTGGTGCTCGAGCACGGGCGCTTCGCCCATGACATTGATCTCACGGTACGCCGGTGTCCGTGTTTCGCCGTTGAAAAAATCCACGAAGCGCGGCGCCCAATCGGCCCCTGCGAGTTCGAGGTACAGCGCCGGCTTGTACGAGTTACCGGACTGCGCGAAGCCGTACAGAGTGTATTCGGCCATGATGTTCTGATCCGGATGCGAGTACGCCGGTCACCAGCCTCCGGTCGCAAGCCACTGGTCCACGTGCCTCACCCTGTCGGCACCCCAGAACGGCTCACCGTCTACGATCATATAGGGCGAGCCGCATACACCGCGCTGGATCGCGGTCTCGGTTTCGGTCTTGAGCCGCTCCTTCATCACCGGGTCGGCAATGACGTCGAGCACTTTTTGCCTGTCCAGGCCGATCGATGCGGCCACATCGGCAGTGACCTCCGGACTGGAGATGTCCCGATCGTCCACCATGTAGGCACGGTAGAGCGCGAGCACGGCCTCCTCCTGCCTGGCGGATCCTTGCGGCTCCAGCCAGTAGACGGTGCGCGCCGGCGCCTGGCTGGCGATCGGGAACTTGCTCGGCACCTTGAACGGAATCCCGTACAGCCGTGCGGAGCGCTCCATGTCGCGCCTGCTGTATTCACCCTTCAGCGGCGCGTTGGGCAGCGGCAAACCGCCGGTCACCTTGAACACGACACCGAGCAGGAACGGCTTCCACTCGACACCGCGGCCGTGCTTCGCAGCAAGGCGTGAAATCTGCGTCGCCGCCATGTACCCGTAGGGCGAAGCGAAGTCGAAATAGAACTGGATCGGATTTGCCATTATCAAGTCCCGCTAGTGAAAAGTAGGATCAACGGCTAACCACCAAGGCACCAAGACACCAAGAAATGCAAAGGCAGCACTTTCTTGAATGACCTGTTTCGACTAACACCACTTCCATGAGATTCGAACCGTTCGACAACTAAATCCTGTCACGACGATCCGACAAGCAACGAACAAAAATCAAATCCGGTTTCCTTGGTGTCTTGGTGCCTTCGTGGTGAGGTTTTCAACCCGCCTTCGGCGGGAACGGCGTGTTGTTGAGCTTGGCGATCGCGGGGACCAGCGACGCGACCAGGTGTTCGGGACCGCCGAAGCCGAGATTCACCGCTTGCGTCAACGTCTGCAGCGTCGCCGCCGCCATTGAAGCCGCCACTCCGAACTCCATCGCCATCTGGTTGTAGTAACGCACGTCCTTGAGGGCATTGGCGAGCCCGAACTTCATCCCGTTGAAATCGCCTTCGATCGCCTTGCCTGCCAGCATCTGGAAGATGCCTGAGTTTGCTGCGCCGGTCGAAACCAGCTGGAAATACTTTTTCGGATCCACGCCAAGCTTCGCGCACGCAGTCAGCGCTTCCGCGATCAGCGCCATCTGTCCGATCGCCGCGCAGTTGTTGATCAGCTTGATCTTGTGACCCGCACCGACGTCGCCGATGTGGAAAATGTTCTCGCAGAATGCCTTGAGCACCGGCTCGATCTCCCTGAACGTGGCCGCGTCGGCGCCGACCATGGAGTTGAGCCGTCCCTGCTCTGCCTCCACCGGCGTGCGGGTCAGAGGCGCATCGACGAAGCGCACGCCCCTGGACTGGAATTCCCTGGCGATCTTCAGCGTCGAACCCGGCTGGCTGGTCGAGGTATCCACCACGATCTGCCCAGGGCGCGCCGACTCCAGAATTCCGCCCTTGCGATAGACCAGGTCTTCCACCTGCGGCGAGCCGGTCACGCAGATGAACACGATGTCGCTGGCGGCGACCAGGCCGGCAACATCCTTCGCTTCCTTCGCGCCGCGCTTCACCAGGTCTTCGACCGGCGTGCGGTTCTTGTGGCCGAGGATGGTGGTCGGGAAACCTTTCTCGACCAGGTTCTTCGCCATGCCGTGGCCCATCATGCCTACGCCGATGAATCCTATTTTCCTGTTCGTCATTCTTATTCCCCCAGATTCAATTCAACACCCAACGCAAAGGCGCAAAGTTCGCAAAGGACGCAAAGAGCAGATGAGAACCGCGGAAATATCGGCTCAAGACAAAATATTCGCATCCGTTCGATCATTCACTCGCTTTTCCTGTTGTTTCTCTTCGACATCGGTTTCTTTGCGATCTTCGCGGCCTTTGCGCCTTTGCGTTGAGGTTCAAACAAGCTCGATAGCCATGGCGGTGGCTTCGCCGCCACCGATGCAGAGCGACGCGACGCCGCGTTTGCCGCCGTGCTTGCGCAACGCGCCGATCAGCGTGACGAGAAGCCGCGCACCGGAGGCACCGATCGGGTGTCCGAGCGCGCAGGCGCCGCCATGGACGTTCACCTTTTCGTGCGGCAGCTTGTGCTCTTTCATTGCCGCCATCGTCACCACCGCGAACGCTTCATTGATTTCGTACAGATCCACTTGGTCCGCGCTCCAGCCGGTCTTGTCGAAAAGCTTCCCGATCGCGCCGACCGGCGCCGTGGTAAACCAGCCCGGTTCCTGGGCGTGCGTCGAATGACCGGTAATGGTTGCGAGCGGCTTGAGTCCGAGCCTGTCGGCGGTCGAGCGTCGCATCATCACCAGCGCTGCGGCACCGTCTGAAATGGAGCTCGAATTCGCCGCGGTCACCGTGCCGTCCTTCCTGAACGCGGGTCTGAGCAGCGGAATCTTGTCGAAGTTGGCTTTGAACGGCGCTTCGTCATGCTCGACGAAGCGTTCGTCCTTGCCGGCCTTGATCGCGATCGGCACGGTCTCCCATGCGAACGAACCGTCCCTGTTTGCCTTCTGCGCTCGTTCGAGCGACGCGACGGCAAATTTGTCCTGATCTTCCCGGCTGAACTGGTACTTTCCCGCGCAGTCTTCGGCAAAGCTGCCCATGAGCCTCCCTTTGTCGTAGGCATCTTCCAGTCCGTCCAGGAACATGTGGTCGAGAACCTGCTGATGCCCAATGCGGTAGCCCGAGCGTGCCTTCGGCAACAGGTAGGGCGCGTTGCTCATGCTCTCCATCCCACCGGCGACCATGACGTCGTTGGTGCCCGCTATGAGCAAATCGTGCGCAAGCATCGCGGCTTTCATGCCCGAACCGCACATCTTGTTCACGGTGGTGCAACCTGCCGACAGCGGCAGGCCGGCGCCGATCGACGCCTGGCGAGCCGGCGCCTGCCCCTGTCCGGCCGGCAGCACGCAGCCCATGATCACTTCCTGCACCTGGTCGGGTTTGACGCCGGCGCGTTCGATCGCAGCGCGGATCGCCGCCGCGCCGAGCTGCGGAGCGGCGAAGTCCTTCAGTTCACCCTGCAGCGCCCCCATCGGCGTGCGCGCTGCGGAGACAATGACGATCGGATCGTTAGCCATAACTCCTCCTAGAGCAACAAAGCTATCAACGCAAAGGACGCAAAGGTACGCAAAGGAAAATCAAGAAGACCAAATTTCGACAAAGTACCCTACAAGATCACCGGAGAAAAAGCCCCACAATTGTCACGTCATATCTTCATTCTTCACTTGATCTGCATTTGGGTCTCCTTGGCGTACCTTTGCGTCCTTTGCGTTTCAAGTCGTATGTGTCGTACGGCGAGCGAAGCGGTTGCGGAAACGCAAGGCCTCCGGATACGGGAACACGTCTTCGATATGCCCGGCGGCGATGCGCTGCTTGATCGCGTTCCAGTGATCGGCGTCGAGCAGGTCGGCGTGGTGTTCGAGGAATACCTTGCGGACCCGCGGGTCGCCCAGCAGGAATGCGGCGAACTCCTCGGGGAAAACATCGTGCGCGCCAACCGGGTACCAGGGTTCGGCGGACATCTCGTCTTCCGGGGTACGCGGCGCCGGCATGCGCCGGAACGTGCAATCCGTCATATACGCGATCTCGTCGTAGTCGTAGAACACCACCCGGCCGAAGCGGGTCACCCCGAAGTTCTTGAACAGCAGATCGCCCGGGAAGATGTTCGCCGCTGCCATCTGCTTGATGGCGTTGCCGTACTCGCGGATGGCGTGCGCCACCTGATCGTCGGTGGCGCCGTCCAGATGCATGTTGAGCGGCACCATGCGCCGCTCGATGTACACGTGCTTGACGATCAGCGTGTCGCCTTCCTCTTCGATCACGG
>DASYUW010000063.1:0-14352 GCA_036000845.1 Burkholderiales bacterium | reverse complement strand
GGGTACCTGACGATCACAGGCCGCTTGAAGGAGATCATCAATCGCGGGGGGGAAAAGATCTCGCCGCGCGAAGTGGACGAGATACTCATGGACCACCCGGCAGTTCAGCAGTGCGTAACGTTTGCCGTTCCGCACGACAAGCTGGGCGAGGACGTCGCCGCGGCCGTGGTGCTGCGCGAGGGCGTGCAGGCCAGCGAGAAGGATTTGCGGGAGTTCGCCGCGAAGCGCGTGGCGGACTTCAAAGTCCCGCGCAAGATACTTATCGTCGCCGAGATTCCCAAGGGCGCGACCGGGAAACTGCAGCGCATCGGACTCGCACAGAAGCTGGGGCTGGCACCGAAAAAGGCGGGCTAGGGAATGTCGAGTGCGCCAATCGGACGGTGAAGATTTCGATTCCTGCAACTGGAGATTAGTGAATTCCTGTTGACACAAGAATTTCGTAGAGTTGGACCGTCTCGGCGTAACGCTTCGCTTTGCCGAACAGCCGATCAGGGCGACAGCATGCGCCTGGTGCGGATGGTCGGGGAGATCGTTCCCCAGAACACCGCGTCGTCGGCATAGAGCGCAGCGATTTGCTGCGCATCCCGGGCATTGAATGCCTCGGCCCAGGCCGCGGTTGCCGCGATCACCTCTTTTTGTACTGCGTCAACATTCGCAAGCGCCGGCAAATATGTCAGTACGAGCAGTTTCTTTGCGTACCTTTGCGATGAGGTGCTGATCTCCCGAATCCCCGAGTAATTCCAGTACAGACCCTAGTACAGACCCGTGAAAGGCGAATACGTCGATCAACAAGCGAGCGCGATGCTGAAAGACGCTGCTGCCACAAGTGCTGCTACGGTCCGGACGTGGTTCCAGCCAGTCCAACTGGTGACGTAACCGGACCAAAGGCGCGCGCTGTTGGGGTCGTCCGGCGCGACCGATGCCAGCGCTTCGTTTCTGGGTACGTTGAACACGATCGTCACGAAAAAGCTGCCGACCAGATAGAGCACGCTGCCGAATAACAGGTAAATAGCGCCCGGTTCGTGCAACCGAAACAGCGAGTAGATCAACGCAAGGACGGAAAGCGCGGCCGTTCCCATAAAAACCGCGATGAACCATGACTTCAGAACGACGATGTTGATGGATTGCATGGCGGTAATACCCTCGCCAGCGGGAAGTCGAGCGAGGGCCTTCATCACGAAGGACGAAAACGCAAAGAAAACTCCGGCGATCAGGCCGCAGCCAAGTGCCGCGAGAAGCGCCAGGGCGAAGAGATATTGATCTATGGTTACCACAAGGCCTCCTGCCGCCTAACGCCGATCACCGCTTCCACTTGGGCCTGTGGATTGACCAGTTGGCGCCACATCATCGCTACCTTCTTAATAATCCAGTCTCAGCACGGTATCCCATTCTTCTTTGCGTACCTTTGCGTCCTTCGCGTCTTTGCGTTGAGGTTTAGACCTTTTGCATGTTAGTGGGCCTTTTCCCAATTGGGACCCGCGCCGACATCCACAACCAGCGGCACATCGAGCTTCGCCACGTTTCCCATCAGCTTTGGCAGTTCTTTTTTAACCGTATCGAGTTCGCGCTCCGGCACTTCCAGCACCAGTTCATCGTGTACCTGCATGATCAGCCGGCTCTTCACGTCTGAGGTCGCGATCCAGTTGTGCACAGCGATCATCGCCAGCTTGATCAGGTCCGCCGCCGTGCCTTGCATCGGTGCGTTGATCGCCGCGCGTTCGGCGCCCTGGCGGCGCGCGCCGTTGCTGCTCTTGATCTCCGCCAGGTACAGCCGGCGCCCGAACACGGTCTCGACGTAGCCGAGATTGCGCGCCGTCTCGCGGGTGCGCTCCATGTATTCCTTCACGCCCGGGTAGCGCTGGAAGTAGCGCTCCATGTACTGTTGCGCGGCGCTGCGTTCGATGCCGAGCTGCGAGGCCAGCCCGAACGCGGACATGCCGTAGATCAACCCGAAGTTGATCACCTTGGCGTAGCGGCGCTGTTCGCTGGCCACGGTCGCCGAGTCGACGCCGAATATTTCGGACGCCGTATGGCGATGCACGTCCTCGCCGGCGGCAAAGGCCTTGAGCAGGCTCTTGTCCTGGGACAGATGCGCCATGATGCGCAGCTCGATCTGTGAATAATCCGCCGACACGATCACCGATCCCGGCGGCGCGATGAAGGCTTCGCGGATGCGGCGACCCTCCGCGGTGCGCACTGGTATGTTCTGAAGGTTCGGATCATTGCTCGCCAGCCGCCCGGTCACCGCCACCGCCTGCGCGTAATTGGTATGCACGCGCCCAGTCGCCGGATTCACCATCTTCGGCAGCTTGTCGGTATAGGTGGATTTGAGTTTGGCCAGCCCGCGGTACTCGAGGATCAGCTTCGGCAGCGGATGATCGAGCGCGAGTTCCTGCAAAACATCTTCGTCGGTGGAGGGTTGGCCGCCAGGCGTTTTCTTTTTCACCGGCAGGCCCTTGCGCTCGAACAGGATTTCCTGGAGCTGCCTGGGCGAGTTGAGATTGAACGGCTGCCCGGCCTCCTGGTGCACCCTGTTTTCCAGTTCGATCATTTTCTCGCCGAGCTCGCGGCTCTGCTGTTCCAGCAGCGCGGAGTCGAGCAGCACGCCCTGGCGCTCCATCGCGAACAGGACTTCCATCGCCGGCATTTCGATGCCGCGGTAGACGCGATCCAGTTTCTGGTCGCGCTCGATCTGCGGATACAGCGCTAGGTGCAGTTGCAGCGTCACGTCCGCGTCCTCGCCCGAGTACTCGGTGGCGCGCTCCAGGGCAACTTGTTCGAAGGGAATGCGGCTCCCGCCCTTGCCGGTGACTTCGTCGTAACTGATGGTCTTGACGCCCAGGTGTCGGGCCGCAAGGCTGTCCATGTCGTGCGACTGGTGGCTTTCCAGTACGTAGGACTGCAGCAGCGTGTCGTGCTCGATGCCGGACAGCAATACGCCGTGATTGGCGAACACGTGCTTGTCGTATTTCAGGTTCTGACCGACCTTGCGGTGCTTCGGGCTCTGCATCCATTCCTTCAACACTGTGAGCACCCGATCCAGCGGAAGCTGCTCCAGCGCGCCGGCATAGTTGTGCCCGACCGGTATGTACGCGGCGTGATGGGGCTCGACCGACAGCGAGATGCCGACCAGTCGTGCGGTCAGGGGATCGAGGGCGGTGGTTTCGGTGTCGATCGAGGCCAATTCTGCGGACTCGACGCGGGAGAGCCAGGCCTTGAGGTCGTGCTCCGTGAGGACGGTTTGGTAGTCGCGAGTGGACGAGGCGCGAGGCGCGAGGCGCGAGGCGTCAGGATCGGAATCGGGGGCGTGAGGCGATGAAGCCAGCGACTCGGTTTCACCTCGTGCCTCGTGCCCTGGGCCTCGTGCCTGAAGCTCCTTCAACCAGCTCTTGAATTCGAGGCGATCGAACAGTTCTGCGAGTTTCGCCGTGTCCTGCGACTGCGGGGCGAGGTCTTCGAGCTTCATCGGCAGCTCGACGTCGCACTTGATGGTGAGGAGTTTCTTCGCCTGCGGCAGCCAGTCCAGCGCCTTGCGCAGGTTCTCGCCGACCACGCCGGCGATCTCGTCCGCGTGGGCGACCACCTGATCCAGCGTCCCGTACTGCTTCAGCCATTTCACCGCGGTCTTGGGCCCGACCTTCTCCACGCCCGGCACGTTGTCCACGCTGTCGCCGATCAGCGTGAGATAGTCCACCATCTGTTCCGGCTTGACGCCGAATTTCTCCTCAACGCCCTTTTCGTCGAGGTTTTCGTTGGACATGGTGTTCACCAGCCTGACTTTCGGGCTGACAAGTTGGGTGATGTCCTTGTCGCCGGTGGATATGACAGTGTGCACACCCTTGGTCTCGGCCTGCTTTGCCAGCGTGCCGATGACGTCGTCGGCTTCGACGCCTTCGACCATCAGCAGCGGCCAGCCCATCGCGCGTACGCTCTGATGCAGAGGTTCGATCTGCGCCACCAGTTGCTCCGGCATGGGCGGGCGGTTGGCCTTGTACTCGGCGTACCAGTCGTCGCGGAAGGTCTTTCCTTTTGCGTCGAATACGCAAGCGATATAATCCGCCGCAGTTTCCTTACGCAGCCGGCGCAGCATGTTGAGCACGCCATACACGGCGCCGGTGGGTTCGTTGTTCCTGTTGCGCAGGTCGGGTAGCGCGTGGAATGCGCGGTAGAGATAGGAAGAACCGTCGACCAGCAAAAGCGTTTTCATCGATGATCAGCGCGGAAAATCCAGCATGAGCGAAAAGCAGAAGGTTCCGGTACCGCTCGCCCCCGAGTTCGTCGAGAAAGCGTGGTCGGCGCGCGAATCCTGGCGGGTGTTCGGGATTATGGCAGAATTCGTCGAGGCCACCGAGCGCCTCGCCAACGTCCGGCCCGCGGTCAGTTTATTCGGCAGCGCGCGAGTCCCTGCCGACCATCCCTACTACCGCCTCACCGAGGAAATCGCGCGCCAGTTGTCTGACGCCGGCTTCAGCGTCATCTCAGGCGGCGGTCCGGGCGTGATGGAGGCGGCCAACAAGGGCGCCTTCTTCGGCCGCTCGCTCTCGGTCGGGCTCAACATCCAGTTGCCGCACGAGCAGATCTCCAACCAGTACCAGGACGTCAGCCAGACTTTCCGCCATTTTTTTGCGCGCAAGGTCATGTTCGTGAAGTTCGCCTCCGCCTACGTGGTGATGCCGGGCGGCTTCGGCACCATGGACGAGCTGATGGAAGCGATGACGCTGGTGCAGACGCAGAAAATCCGCCGCATTCCGATCATCCTGGTACAGGAATCCTACTGGCGCGGCCTGATCGACTGGATGCGGGATCGCATGATAAGCGAAGGCATGATCGATGCGGCCGACATGGACCTGATCAAGGTCATCGACGAACCGAAACAAGTGGTCGAGGCGATCTTCAACCATTACGAGAAGCGCGGCTTCGAACCGTCCGCAGCCGAGCGCGAAGCGCAATTGAATCTGTAGCCCGTTCATGTCCGTCTTCACCACCGTTACGCCGGAACAGCTCTCGGCCTGGCTCCGCAATTACTCGATCGGCGTGCTCACCAATCTGCAGGGTATTCTGTCCGGGATCGAGAACACGAATTATTTCGTCACCACTACGCACGGCAAGTTCGTGCTGACCCTGTTCGAGAAGCTTACCCGCCAGGAACTGCCGTTTTATCTGAACCTGATGGCGCACCTTTCCAGCCACGGCCTGCCCTGCCCGAAACCGATCGCCAACCTGCAGAACGAATTGCTGGGTGAACTCAACGGCAAACCGACGGCGATCGTCACCTGTCTCGAAGGGCATCAGGTAACCGAACCGACACCCGAGCATTGCGCGCAGGTCGGCGGGGTGCTGGCCGACATGCACCTCGCCGGCCGGACATTCAAAGGCCATCTCGACAACCTGCGGGGCGAGAAGTGGTGGACCGCCTGTGCGCCGGAGATCTATCCCTTCCTCGCTCCCGAGGACGCAGAACTGTTGGAGTCGGAAATCCGCTTCCAGGCGCAGCAGGCGCGCGAAGGCCTGCCGCGTGGCGTAGTTCATGCCGACCTGTTCCGCGACAACGTGCTGTTCGACGGTGACCACGTCGGCGGCTTTATCGATTTCTACTTTGCCTGTCTCGATTGTTTCGTCTACGACGTGGGGATCACGGTGAACGACTGGTGTACCAACGCGGACGCCACGCTCGACCTGGCACGCACGCAGGCGCTGTTGAAGGCGTACACCTCGGTGCGGCCGTTTACCGATCAGGAGCGCGATGCCTGGCCATGGATGCTGCGCGCGGGCGCACTGCGATTCTGGGTTTCGAGGCTTTACGATTTCCATCTGCCGCGTCCGGGCGAACTCACCCACGCCCACGATCCAGAGCATTTCCGCCGCATTCTGCTCAATCACCGCAAGGCCGCGGACCGGCCGCAGCGGCTGACCGTATAAACCCGGGGCAAACTTCATGAAGATCCGGAGCGTCGCGCCCGGTCGCGGCTGGCAGTGGATCGTCGCGGCCTTTCAACTGTTCCGCAAGAACCCGTTGATCTGGGTGGTGCTCAACCTGGCGCTGATGCTGATCGGCGTGGGGCTGGGCGTGCTCCCGGTGATCGGCGCATACATGCTGTACCTGCTCACCCCGGTGTTTCTGGGCGGGATCATGGTGGCCGCAAAGGACCTCGAGGCCGGGCAGGACATCGAGATCGCACACCTGTTCCGCGGTTTTCGCCACAACGCTGCGCATCTGGTGACGGTCGGCGGGGTGTATCTGGTGGGACAGGTGGTGATCTCCGGCGTGATGCTGACCGTCGGCGGTCAGGAATTCCAGGAAGCGGTGAAGGCAGGGATCGGCGCGCTCGACGCCTCGGCGCTCACGCCCGAGGGCGCAAGGCGCGTGTTGCAGGCGATGCTGGTGGGAACGCTGTTGTTCGTGCCGCTGGCGATGGCGGTGTGGTTCGCGCCGGCGCTGGTGATCCTCGACGACCAGCCGGGCTTCCAGGCGTTGTGGACCAGCCTGCTGGCTTGCCTGCGCAACGCCTTGGCGCTACTGCTCTACAGCATCGTGAGTTCCGTCCTGCTTCTGTTCGCCGTGATCCCCTTCGGCCTCGGGTTGATCCTGTGGATCCCGGTGATGCTGCTGACGATCTACACAAGCTATCGCGACGTGTTTGCCTCTTCCAAGGCAGCGGGCGGGGCGGCGGCCTGAACCGGATTCAGCTTACGCGGGAACAAGCTTGGCGTAGTCGAGCGCGAGCCATTTGAGTCCCGCGTCGCGGAAGTTGACCTGAACCCGCGCGTCCGAGCCGCGGCCTTCGGCGTTGACGATCACCCCTGCGCCGAACTTCGGATGCACAACGTTTTGACCGATGCGCCAGCCTGGTAAGCCGGTCTCGACCTTCGGCGCCCTGGCTTCGGAACCGCCTTCATATCCCTTGGCAGCGACGAAGCCGGAGAATTTCGTGGTGTTGATCCGCTTCAGCAACTCGTCGGGAATCTCGTCGAAAAAGCGCGAGGGCACGTTGTAGCGGGTCTGGCCATGCAGCATGCGCGTCTGCGCGTGGGTAAGGTAAAGCCTGCGGCGCGCGCGGGTGAGCGCGACGTACATCAGCCGGCGTTCCTCTTCCAGCCCGTCTTGCTCCGACAGGCTGTTCTCGTGCGGGAACAAGCCTTCCTCCAGACCGCTGATGAACACCGCGTGAAACTCCAGGCCCTTGGCCGAGTGCACGGTCATCAGTTGCAATGCGTCCGCGCCCTCGCCCGCCTGGTGCTCGCCGGCTTCGAGCGCCGCGTGCGTCAGGAACGCATTCAGCGGGTCCAGACCTTCCGACCTGATCTCGCCTTCCGCGCTGATCAAAGTGATAGGGCCGTCCTGGCCGACGAAAGCCGCCGCCGCGTTGGTCAGTTCATTGAGGTTCTCGATCCGGTCCGCGCCCTCCTTCTCGGTCTGGTAGTGCGCGATCAGACCGCTGGTCGCAACCACGTGGTCGACGATCTCGGGCAGCGGCAGGTTCTCGCACGCTTTGCGCATTGCCTCGATCAACTGGATGAAAGCGGCAATGCTGGTGCCGGCCTTGCCGCCCAGCGTATTGGCGCAGGCGGCCTGCCACAGCGCGATGCCGCGCCCCTCGGCGGCTTCCTGCAATTGCTCGAGGCTGCGGTTGCCAATTCCGCGCGTGGGGAAGTTGACCACCCTCAGGAAAGCCCCGTCATCGTCGGGATTCGCGGTGAGGCGCAGGTAGGCGAGCGCGTGCTTGATCTCCTGGCGCTCGAAAAAGCGCAGCCCCCCGTATACGCGATAGGAAATCCCGGCATTGAACAGCGCGTGCTCGAGCACGCGGGACTGCGCGTTTGAGCGGTACAGCAGCGCCATGTTGGACAGCGCAACGCCCTCGTTGTGAAGCTGGCGCACCTCGTCGAGGATGTAGGCGGCTTCCTCGACGTCGGTCATGCCCTCGTACACCCGCAGCGGCTCGCCGCTTCCTTCCGAGGTCCACAGGTTCTTGCCAAGCCGGGTGCGGTTGTGGCGGATCAGAGCGTTGGCGGCATCGAGGATGTTGCCGTGGCTGCGATAGTTATGCTCGAGCTTGATGACTTTCTCGATTCGGAAGTCCCTCTCCAGATCGAGCATGTTGCCGGCGTGTGCCCCGCGGAACGCATAGATGGACTGATCGTCGTCGCCGACAGCGAAAATGGTGTTGTTGGGGCCGGCGAGCAGCTTCAGCCAGTGGTACTGCAGCCGGTTGGTGTCCTGGAACTCGTCCACCAGGATGTGCTTGAAACGCCCGCGGTAATGATCCCGCAGCAGTTCGTTCCTGCCCAGTAGCTCGTAGCAACGCAGCAGCAGTTCGGCGAAATCCGCCACGCCTTCGCGATTGCACTGCGCCTCGTAGGCTTCGTAGACCGTCAGCAGCCGGCGCGAGAAGTCGTCGGGCGCGTCGACTTGCGCCGCACGCAAGCCCTGCTCCTTCGCCGAATTGATGAAATTCTGCGCCTGCCGTGGCGGGTATTTCTCGTCATCCACGTTCGTCGCCTTCATCACCCGCTTGATCACCGCCAATTGATCGGCGGAATCGAGGATCTGGAAGGTCTGCGGCAATCCGGCGTCGCGGTAGTGCGCGCGCAGGATGCGGTTGCACAGCCCGTGGAAAGTGCCGACCCACATGCCGCGCGTGTTGATCGGGAGCATCGCTGAAATGCGGGTGAGCATTTCGCGCGCGGCCTTGTTGGTGAAGGTCACCGCCAGGATTCCCAGGGGCCCGATCAGGCCGGTCTGGATCAGCCAAGCGATGCGGGTGGTGAGCACGCGGGTCTTTCCCGAGCCGGCGCCGGCAAGGATCAGCGCGGACTGGTGCGGGAGCGTGACGGCTTCGAGCTGCTGGGGATTCAGACCTTCGAGAATCGACATCCGGCGACGGGAGGTGGCGGTTTCAACGCTGGATTATACCCACCTCACCCCGGCCCTCTCCTCCCTGAAGGGTGGAGAGGGGGACGAAAAACTAGACACGCGCGACCAGTTGATGCGACGTTAGGGGCGCGCGTTAAAAAGACTTACCGCAACGAAGCCATCGGTTCGAGACGAGGGTTCATCTCCTTGAGTCGAGCGCCCAGCGCATTGGCTTCCTGCTCGTTGGGGAACCCCGCGATGCGCACGCGGTAACGTTGTCCGTCGTCGCCCGTCTGCGGCAGGATGCGCGCCGGATAACCGTCGCGACGCAGGCTGTCGTAGAGCGCCAGCGCTTCGGTCTGGCGATCATAGCTGGCGAGATACAGCTTCCAGCGGCCGCCCTTGCGGATCGCGCCCTGGCCCGCGGCGATTTCGGTTTCCGCCGCCCAGGCCTTGAGCTGCTCAATCAGTACCGACTCAACGGTTGCAGCGCCGGTCTTCGGGGCCTGCAAGTAGGTCAGTGGGTCCTTCATTTCGACCGGGGCATCGCCGGCGCGAGTAACGGTGATCTTGCCCTCGATCAGCACCAGCACTTCTTTGTCGCCCAGGTTCTTGCCCCAGATGTCGGTGCCGCGGATGCCGGCGGTGATGGTTGGGAACTGCACGGTGATGTCGCGACTGGCGCGCGTACGCTGTACCGCTTCGGTGGTGAAGCGGAATGCACCTTCCAGCACCTTGAGTGTTGCCCTGAGGAAATTCTGCTGCGGGCGTTGCACCAGTTCGGAAAGTCGCAATTGACCATTCTCACCTAGCTTCACAATGCTGCCGTCGCCAAGCCGTAACAGCAGGCGCGAATTGACGCCGGTAGCGATTTCGTCGTTGCTCCTCAGTTCGGTGCCGGTGGCAAGCGGCTGGCGTTTGCCGTCGCGGGTGAACCACGCCGGCAGTTGCACGCCCTCGACCACGGCGGCCGGTGCAGCCTGCAACAGAGTGGTCGCGGAAAAAAGGAGGGCGAAAAATCCCATGCGCAACAACATGCGAGGACTCCCCTGCTTTGTTGAGGTGATGCCCATTGATACGGCCGGAAACGGTCAACGGATGCGAGTCGCAACGGTATAATCGAGCACTTTACAACGGTTCGGTTTTGTTCATCATGCAGCCGCAATATCAGCCCGCCGCCATCGAACAGCAGGTCCAACAAGAGTGGGCGGACAAGAAATCCTTCCGCGCGATCGACGCCTCGCACAAGCCCAAGTATTACTGCCTGTCGATGTTTCCCTATCCGTCGGGGAAGCTGCACATGGGCCACGTGCGCAACTACACCATCGGCGATGTACTGTCGCGCTACTACCGAATGCGCGGCTACAACGTGCTGCAGCCGATGGGCTGGGATGCATTCGGCCTGCCCGCAGAAAACGCGGCGATGGCCAACAACGTGCCGCCCGCGAAGTGGACTGACGACAACATCGCCTACATGAAGAAACAGCTCAAGTCGCTGGGCTTCGCCATCGACTGGGACCGCGAGCTGGCGACGTGTTGGCCGGACTACTACCGCTGGAACCAGTGGTTGTTCCTGCGCATGCTCGAAAAGGGGCTGGCTTACAAGAAGACCGGCACGGTGAACTGGGACCCGGTGGATCAGACCGTGCTCGCCAACGAACAGGTGATAGACGGCCGCGGTTGGCGCACGGGCGCACCGGTGGAAAAGCGCGAGATTCCGATGTATTACCTGGCGATCACTCAGTGCGCCGAAGAGCTGCTGTCCTCGCTGGATCGCCTTCCCGGCTGGCCCGAGCGCGTGAAAACCATGCAGGCCAACTGGATCGGCAAGAGCTTCGGCGTGCGGTTGGCCTTTTCGTATGTGCTCGACGGAAAACCAGGGAAGCTCTGGGTGTTCACCACCCGCGCCGACACCATCATGGGCGTGACTTTCGTCGCGGTTGCCGCGGAGCATCCCTTAGCCGCGAAAGCGGCGAAGCGCAATCCGACGCTCGCCGAGTTCGTCGAAGAGTGCAAGCGTGGCGGCGTACAGGAGGCCGAGATCGCCACCCAGGAAAAAAAAGGCATGCCCACCGGGATATTGGTGGCGCATCCGCTGACCGGCGAAAAGATCGAGGTGTGGGTCGGCAACTACGTTCTGATGAGCTACGGCGAAGGCGCGGTGATGGGCGTGCCAGGGCACGACGAGCGCGATTTCGCCTTCGCCAAGAAGTACGGCCTTCCGATCAGACAGGTGATCGCCGTGGAGGTCCGGCCGTATTCGCTGGACGCGTGGCAGCCCTGGTACGCCGACTACGGCGTATGCGTGAATTCGGCCAAGTACGACGGCATGTCATATCAGCAATCGGTGGACGCGATCGCGGCGGACCTATTGTCGAAAGGCCTTGGCGAAAAGCAGGTGACCTGGCGCCTGCGTGACTGGGGAATTTCGCGCCAGCGCTACTGGGGCTGCCCGATCCCGATCGTGCATTGCGATTTCTGCGGCGACGTGCCGGTGCCCGACGACCAACTGCCGGTGGTTCTGCCGGAGGACTGCGTGCCGGACGGCAGCGGCAATCCGCTCAACAAGCGGCCGGATTTCCTCAACACCGCCTGTCCGAAGTGCGGCAAGCCGGCCAAGCGCGAGACCGACACCATGGATACCTTCGTGGACTCGTCCTGGTACTTCCTGCGCTTTGCCTGCGCCGACCAGCACGGAAGCATGGTGGATGAGCGGGTGAACTACTGGCTGCCGGTGGACCAGTACATCGGCGGCATCGAGCACGCGATCCTGCACCTGCTGTACTCGCGTTTCTGGACCAAGGTGATGCGCGACTTCGGGCTGGTGAAGCTGGACGAGCCGTTCACGCGGTTGCTCACCCAGGGCATGGTGCTGAACGAAATTTTCTTTCGCAAGACCGACGGCGGCCGCATTCAATATTTCAATCCCGGCGATGTCGAGCTCGAGATGGACGGCCAGGGAAAGCGCACGGGCGCAGTGCTCAAGTCCGATGGCAAATCGGTCGAGTCGGGCGGCATTCGCACCATGTCGAAGTCGAAGAACAACGGCGTGGATCCGCAGGCGCTGATCGATCAGTACGGCGCCGACACGGCGCGGTTTTTCATGATGTTCACCTCGCCGCCCGAAGACACACTGGCGTGGAACGACGAGGGCGTGGAGGGCGCGTACAAGTTCCTGCGCCGTATGTGGAAGTTCGCACACGACAACCAGGCATCGATCAGGGATGAAAGGGCCTGCGGCATGGACGGCGTCCCCAGGGATGCCAGGCACGATCTGCATCAGCACCTGCAGCAGGCCAACTTCGACTACGAGCGCAAGCAGTTCAACACCGTGGCGTCGGCTGCCCACAAGATCCTGAACCTGCTGGACGGCGACGTGGTTGCCGCGGTGCCGGCCGCTGCGCGCGCTGTGCTGCTGCGCGAGGGCGTGGGGATACTGTTGCGGCTGCTGGCGCCGATCACGCCGCACGTTGTCCAGACGCTGTGGCGCGAGCTGGGTTACGGCGCCGACATCCTCGATGCGCCCTGGCCGGAAGTGGATGAGGCCGCGCTGATGCAGGACGAGATCGATCTGGTGCTGCAGGTAAACGGCAAGCTGCGCGGCAACATCCGCGTGGCGCGCACCGCGGACCGCGCTGCGATCGAGCGGCTGGCGATGGAGAACCCGAACGCGCAGAAACACATTGCCGGACAGACGGTCAAAAAAGTGGTGGTGGTGCCGGGACGGCTGGTGAATATCGTCGTTTGAGAACAAGGATGAAGTAGGAAGGATGAAGGATGAAGGAAAACGGCAGATGATCGGCCAACGAGCGGGCAGCATGAAGGATCAAACGAGGCGCGCGCGGAGCGCGCTCGACACTTCCGCCTTCATCCTTCCGCCTTCATCCTTCGCCGTCATCATCGCGCTTTGCGCGATGATGGCGGCTTGCGGCTTCCAGTTGCGAGGCCAGGCTGCCATTCCGTTTCAGACCGTACGCGTTGAAACCCCGGAATTCTCGGCTTTCGCCGACGATCTCGAACGCGCCATCCGTTCCGGCAACAAGGTACGGATCGTCAATACCCGCGACGAGGCCGAGGCGGTGATCCAGATCGTCGGGGAATCGCAGGAAAAACACATCCTGTCGCTATCGAGCGGCGGCAAGGTGCGGGAGTTCGAGCTGCGTTATCGCGTCGCTTACCGGCTGACCAATCGCGCCGGCGTCGATCTGGCGCTGCCGGGAGAAATCGTTCTTCGCCGCGACATGACCTACGACGATACCCTGGTGCTCGCCAAGGAGTCGGAGGAGTTGCTGCTGTTTCGCGACATGCGGACCGACGCGGTGCGGCAGATACTGCGGCGGCTGTCGGTGGCGAAACCCGCGACATAACGGCCGGCGGATATAATCCGCGCAAACAAGGCCTGCCTGAATTCACATGCCACCCGAAGGTTCCGTCGGAGTCGTCAGTCCGAAACGCGCGCACTTTGATGAGCCGATCGAGCTCAAGAGCGGCGCGCGCCTCGAATCGTACGATCTCGCCTACGAAACCTACGGCACGCTCAACGCCGCACGCGACAATGCGATCCTGGTCTGTCACGCGCTGAACGCCTCGCACCACGTCGCGGGGGTCTATGCCGACGATCCGGAAAACGTCGGCTGGTGGGACAACCTGATCGGGCCGGGCAAGCCGGTGGACACCAACCGCTTCTTCGTCGTCGGCGTCAATAACCTGGGCGGTTGTCACGGGTCCACCGGCCCTTCGAGCATCAATCCAGCGACCGGTGGAACATGGGGCGCCGATTTTCCGGTGGTGACGGTCGACGACTGGGTGGAAGCGCAGGCGCGGCTCGCCACACGGCTGGGCATCGAGCGCTTCGCCGCAGTGATGGGCGGGAGCCTGGGCGCGATGCAGGCGCTGCAGTGGGCCATCAGCCAACCGGAGCGCGTACGCCATTCCATCGTGATTGCCGCCGCGCCCAGACTTTCTGCGCAGAACATCGCCTTCAACGAGGTGGCGCGCCAGGCGATCACCACCGATCCGGATTTCCACGGCGGCAATTACTACTCGTACGGGGTGGTACCGAGGCGGGGACTTCGCATCGCGCGCATGATCGGGCACATCACCTATCTGTCAGACGACGTAATGGCTGAGAAATTCGGCCGCGAGTTGCGCGAAGGCGTGTTCAAATTCAATTTCGACGTCGAGTTCCAGATCGAGTCTTACCTGCGCTACCAGGCCGACAAGTTCGCGGAACGTTTCGACGCCAACACTTACCTGCGCATCACCAAGGCGCTCGACTACTTCGACCCGGCCGCAGCCTGCGGCGGCGATCTTTCGGCAACGCTGAAGCCGGCAAAGGCGGGGTTCCTGCTGGTGTCGTTCACCTCGGACTGGCGTTTTTCGCCGGCGCGTTCGCGCGAGATCATCAAGGCACTGGTGGACAACCGCCTGAACGTGAGCTACGCGGAAATCGATGCGCCGCACGGCCACGACGCTTTCCTGATGGACGATCCGCGCTA
>DASYUW010000062.1:0-15450 GCA_036000845.1 Burkholderiales bacterium | reverse complement strand
CCGCTGGCAAACCCGCCAAGGTGGCCATCGTAGCGTGTATGCGCAAGATCCTGATCATCCTCAATGCCATGGTCAGAACCCACAGTCGTTGGAATGAGCATCTCGTTATCAGTTAACAACACGGTTGCTCCGCGGTGAGCGCTTGCTTTAGCGCTGAACAGTTAGCACGGTAAACCCCTCGCCGATCAGTTCGCGGTTGATCGGCCCCTTCAGTCCCGCATCCCGAAGCAGCTTCTCCTGTTCTTCGCGGGTCGGAATGACATTGCCCCACAGCAGTTCCTCGAAACCGGTCTGCAATGGAAACCGGAATTCGGGCCGGCGCATTTCCTCCAAAGTCGAGGGATAGGTCTCGTCCACGATCACCATCCACCCGCCGGCCCTGAGCGTGCGCGCGGCGGCGCTTACTACCGCCGGCCGCACTCCGGGGGCGATCTCGTGCAGCACCTCGATCATCACGCAGGCGTCGAACGCCCCCGTGGCGTCGTCAACCTTCTCCTTGTGAATCGCGACGCGCTCGCCCAGCCCTGCCTTCTGCACCTTTTGCCGCGCCAGCGCCAGGCTGCCGTCGTCTATATCCACGCCGGCACAGCGCGCTTTGGGAAACGCCTTGGCTGCCTGCAGCAGGAAATTGCCGGTGCCGCAGCCGATTTCCAGGATCGCGCCGCCGGCGGCCAGCTTTTCTGCAAGGCCCGCGAGGCCCGGAAGGATTTTTTTCGCGGTCACCACTTGTAGCCCCTGGGTGGACTCGGCGATCGCCTGGTTGAAGTGGTCGCCCCTGCCCTGGAACGGCTTGACGGTGCCGGTGCGGAACGCTTCGCGGCAGCGGCGGAAGTCCTCCGCAGCGACTTCGGTGCCGAGCCGGATGTAGCCTCCCAGGTAGCGGGGATGGGTCGGACTGGCAAGAATGAGGTCGAAGTACGGGGCGAGCCTGTACTTGCCGGCATCATCGGCGTCCAGAATCTCCAGGCCGTACGCTGTCTTGCACCAGACCTCGACATACGGTGCATGCAGGCCGAGGTGCTCGGCTAGTTCCCTGCCGGTCAGCCCCGGCTGCTCGGTCAGCGCCCGGAACAGGCCGAGATGCACGCCGACGTCGATGAGGTGAATGGTGTTGAATCCGCGCCGCCACTCGAAAATCCTGGCGACTTGCGAGTCCGCAGTGATCTCGATATTGTTTTCCGCCATTGCCGGTCTCTCTCCGTTCTGCATGTTTGTGCGGCAAAGTATACTTGCACGACCCAGACCTGACTGCATCCGTCTTCCGTGACTTCAAGCCGTGCGGAGCCAATCGATGAACCGTGCAAAAAATCTCCTCGTCCTGCTGCTGCTTGCCTCCTCGGCGGCATGGGCGGTGCCCGAAGTCGACCAGCCCGCACCCGCACTCAAGGGCATGCTGTTCTCGGGCAAGCCCTTCGATCTGAAGGAAATGCGCGGCAAAGTTGTGCTGGTGAACTTTTATTCCAGCTACTGCAGCTTCTGCGCCTACGAGATCGGCAACCTGGAGACGTTTTATGAACAGCAGCGCGACCATGGCTTCGAGGTCATCGTCGTCGGCGTTGATCCGATCGAGGACCGTCACCGCGTCGAGCGCATGGTGAGCCTGTACGGATTGCAGGGTGTGATGGCGGACGATCTCTCGGAAAGCGGCTTCGAGCGCAGGTATCCAACGCCGACCGCATTCGTCATCGACCGCGACGGGGTGTTGCGCAGCAAGACTAAGGGTTCGAAGTCGCCGCACTACTTCGCCGAGTATGTCTTGCCTCTCCTGCGCGAACGGTAAGCGCGTCACCGCAGCGCGGCCGTCATTTCGGCTTCATTGCAGTCGCGGGAAAGCTCAGCAGCGTCGATGCGTACAGCACGACCGCAGCGATCAGTACCGCACTAAAGCCGGCGTGAATCGCCAGCACGGAGGCGATCACTGCGCCGGCCACCGCGGCACAGGCGTTGATCCCCCATGCCCAAGGCACCAACGCCGGCTCTCGCGCACTCAACGCTTCCAGTCCCAGTGGGAACGGCATGCCCATGCTCAGCCCGAGCGGAAGGATTATCAGCATGGCGATCGCGATCTTGGCGGCGTCGGGCAGCGCGATCAGCGCGTCGACGAAGTCCGGTAGCCAGACTAGGTAGCTCACGCACAGCAGCACGATCGCTGCGACCGGGAGCAAGAGCATCATGATGGCCGGCGCAGCCGCCTTCGCCAGTTTCCGCGACAGCAGGCTGCCCAGCCCTGCAAACAGCAGAAACGCGAACAGCACCACCGCAACCGCGTACAGCGGGTGGCTGAGAAAAAGAATGAGCTTCTGGATGAACGCCATCTCCACGAAAATGAATCCGCCACCAAGAGCGGCGAAATAGGCAACCGTGCGTAAGCGCACTCCCGCGCCGGCGCACGAACCAAGGTTGCGCGACCGGGCAAGCGGCATGAGGATCAGGGCCGCGCCAAGCACAAGCGCCTGCACCAGCGTGGCAATCAGCAGCGGGTATCCCCAATCCAGCAACGGCATGCCGCCACGATTCCGCAATTTCAGCAGCTCGGGCAGCGCCTTCCAGCGGAAGAATTGGAAGAAATAGGGCCGGTCGTCGGTTGCGGGCGCGATGTTGAATTTATAACGCTCGATGAAGTCCGCGCGTTGCCCGCCGAGCAGCGCCACCGCGCCCTCGTGGAAATACGGCTGCTGCAGACGGTTGAAGACGTCCGCGTCTGCGGCACGCATTGCCGGATGCCACACCAGATCGAAGCCGCGGCTGCGGCAGAACTCGCGCAGCCGCGCAACGTCCCGCGGCGTAAGTTCGCCGTTTTTCGCGATCAGCGTGGCGGTGTTCCAGTTGCGGATCATTGCCAGACGCGCGCCGGGATCGCGCACGCCCCCTTTTTCGAGCGCCACGACCGCCGTCGCGAACAGCTTCAGCGCATCTCGCGGCGGCAGGTCCACCCAGCGTGTGATCGCGAGATAGCCGTCCGGGAACAGCCGCACGAGATAGCGTTGCAGCGCCTCAACGGTATAGAGATAGCTCTCGTTCAGCGCGTAAAGACCGGCGGCTGACGCGCCGAACGCGTCCAGGAGACCGAGTTGAATCACGTCGTACCGCGCCTGGCTCGCGGCCGCGAAGCCGCGTGCCTCGCCAACGTGAAGGCGCACGCCGGGCCGGCTGTAAGGGCGCCCCGAGAATTCAGCGAATTCGCGCTCCACCAAATCCACCACCTGCGGATTCAGCTCCACCGCATCCACCGCTGCGGCGCCGTGGTACAGCGCCTGCAGCACGTCCATGCCGGCGCCCGCTCCCAGGATCAGAACCCGTGGTTCACTGGTGAGATGATAGGGCAGCGCCGAGGTGAGGTAATCGAGATAGACGAGCGTCTCGCGGTTGCCGTCGTGGCGGTTCAGCGCGCTGAATCCCTCGCCGTCGGTGAAAAGACCGAGCTGGTCGGGCGGCGACTGCAGCGCGTTCAGGCTCAACCCGGGCGCGTACCGGAACGGCACCGCCTTGCTCTCGACTACGGCCAACTGGCCGAGCGGACTGGAGCGCTCCGCCAGCACGCGCGCGCCCATGACTTCGAGCGCCTTGCTGAGGCTCTTGTACTGCGATATGCGCAACTGCCCGATCGGCGTCTGTGCGGCCACGAGCGCGGCGATGGCAAGCGCTAGCGGCAGCAGTGCCGCTCCGCGCGGCCGCCCGCCGATAGTTAGCCAGAACAGCACCGCCGCGATGGCGCTCAGCGCGGTGACGCAGGCGAGCACCGTCGTCGGCCGCAAGGCAAACATTGCGAGGATCACCCCGAGGCTTCCGACCGCGGCGCCCACGAGGTCGAAGGTGTAGACGCGACGTGCCTGCGCCGCGTAGCGCGTGAACGCAAGACACACGCAAACCGCAGCGAAAAAGAACGGCACGAACAGCAGCAGGTAGATTGCCAGCAGCCACAGCGGCTGCCACAGGTCCCAGAGGAATTCCAGCGCGTTGAAGGGCAGTGCCTGCGCCAGCAGGAAACACACCATCGCGGTGGCACCGAACGCCGTCGCCGCCGCAGCAAACGCCGGCACGAAGCGGCTCTCGAGTTGCGGCCGCAACAAGGTGACCATCGTGCCGGCAGCGCCGTAACCAAGCAGCGCCACGCTGATCATCATGTAGGCAAAGTGATGCCATTGGATTATGGCGAACAGCCGCGTAAGCAGGATCTCGTAAGTTAGCGCGGCCGCCGATACCAGCGACAACGCCACACCCACACCGAGCGGCAGCGTGCTCGGTTGGGTGGTGTCTTCAAACATGGTGCGCGTCCCGGAAGTGCTGCGTCGCCGACCCCTCGATGCTGCGGGCGGCGTGGGAGCGCGCCATCAGTGCCTGCCGGTAAGGGGAACGAAACGCACCGGCAGCATCTGCCGGCTCGTCACCGAGCCGTCCGGGCTTTTTTCGATCAGCATCAGTTGCTGGGTGAGGAAACTCGTGCCCACCGGTATCACCATCCGCCCGCCGGGCTTGAGCTGCTGCACCAGCGGCACTGGAATGTGACTCGCAGCCGCGGTGACCATGATACCGTCGAAGGGCGCTTGTGAAGGCCAGCCGTAATAGCCGTCGGCGACTTCGACCTCCACGTTGCGATAGCCGAGTTGCACAAGCCTTTTTTTTGCCTGGATCCCGAGCGGTTCGATGATTTCCATCGTGTACACCTCCCTGGTGAGCTCCGCCAGCACCGCCGCCTGGTAGCCCGAACCTGTCCCGATTTCCAGCACCACGTGCCCCGCTTCGGGCCGCAGCAAATCGGTCATCAGCGCGACGATGTAGGGCTGCGATATGGTCTGTCCGTGGCCGATCGGCAACGGCCGATTTTCGTAAGCGTGGCGCTGCTGTGCCGCCGGCACGAACAGATGGCGCTGCACCTTTCCCATGACTTGGAGGACTTGCCGGTCGAGCGTGCGGCTTCCCGTTTCCAGAGGCGTCGACGACGCCATTCCCTCGATCTCGCGAACCATCGCGCGCCGCGCCGCGGCGTAATTGTCCTCGCCGCCGGCAATGCTCGCAAAGAACAGTACCGCGAATAGTCCGCCTCTGGCGATCCGCAGCAAAAGGAATCGAAAGATGGGAAGTCGAGTGCGCCACATACCCGGGTACAAGTATGGAGGCAAACGGCGTCGCGGGGAACGGCAGGTGCCAGGACGAGGCACGGCAAAACGGGAAAGCGCTACGCGCTTGTGACGGAAGTCGTCCTGGTTTCGGACGCGACTTTGACGACGTGTGTCCAGCCGTAAGGGTCGGGCGCACGGCCGTACTGGATGTCGGTCAACCCCGTGAACAAGCTGCGTGCCACAGGCCCCGGCTCGCCGCTGGCGAAGGCGTAATCGCTGCCCTGGTAACCGAAGCGCCCGACCGGCGCGATCACGGCGCCGGTGCCGATGCCGAACGCTTCGGTGATCTTGCCTGCCTCGACGTCGCGCAGCGCTTCACGGATGTCAATGCGGTCTTCGGTCACCCTGTAGCCGAGATCGGGCGCGAGCTTGAGCAGCGAATCGCGGGTGATGCCGGGCAGGATGGCTCCGGATAACGCTGGCGTGCGGATGTGCCTGCCCTCGTAGACAAAGGCGATGTTCATCGCGCCGACTTCGTCCACATAGCGGCGTTCCACGGCATCCAGCCACAGCACCTGCTGATATCCCGCCGCAAGCGCCTTCTCGGTCCCGGCCAGGCTGCCCGCGTAGTTGCCCGGGGTCTTGGCTTCACCGGTGCCGCCGCGCACCGTGCGCACGTACTGGTCGGAAACGAACACCGACACGGGTTTGAATCCGCCGGAAAAGTAAGGTCCGACGGGACTGAGGATGATGTAATGCAGAAAATCGCGGCTGGCGCGCACTTCGAGCGTGTTCTCGGTGGCGATCATCACCGGACGGATATAGAGCGCTGCCCCTTCCTGTTTCGGCGTCCAGGCATGCTCGAGCCGCACCAGGTCCGAGATTGCCTGAACGTGCTCCCCGATATCCACTTTCGGCATCGCCATGCGGACGGCCGAGTTGTTGAAGCGCTCAGCATTCTTTTCCACCCGGAACAGGTTGAGATTGCCGTCGGGGCGGCGATAGGCCTTGGTGCCGTCGAAGATCATTTGGCCGCAATGAAACACTTCTGCGGCGGGATCGAGCGCAAGTGGCCGGTAAGGCCCGATCACCGCATCGTGCCAGCCCTTATCCGCGGTGTAGCGTTGGGTAAACATGTGGCTCGTGAACACGCGTCCGAAGCCGAGTTCCTTGGGAAGGCTCTTCGGCGTGGCATCGGCATCGTTCACCGGTTCCACGCGGATTCTGATTCCGGTCATTCTTTGTTCTCCTCGAGGAAATGCGCCGTCAGCGCCTGCCATTCATCGTCCAACGTCACGTCCGCGGGTTTGCGTCCGGCGCGGCGATACCAGTAGCTGGCATTGGACAGATCGCCCTCGACCCGATGCAGATGGGCATGCACCAGGGCAGAGATGGTTTCGTTCTCATGCTCCTGGACGATGGCATGCGCACGCTCCCAGTCTCCCTTGCGGGCAAACCACAAGGCTTCCAGCATCGGGCTCAGTCCGGACGGCGGCGTATTCCGCGATGTCGTGCGCTCGAATTCTTGCACATTCATGGCAGGGTGAGAGAAGCCAAGGATGAAGGCTAAAGGATGAAGGATGAAGAAGAGCAATGGCGGGTGACCACAAGTTACCCATTCTGTTGTCTTTCTTTGCGTCCTCTCATTTTGCCTCTGCGACCATTGCGTCAACGCTCTGGTCGCCGGCCTACGCAGTCCTTGCGCTCGCATCGAGCTCGGCGCCTTGGTCGTCGAGAAACTCCTTCTTCACATACCGGGTGCTGTAACCGTTGAACAATTGGCCGAGCAGCCCGCGGTCGAGATCGCTGGTGCCCATGTACCAGTCGGCAACCGGGTAAGTCAGGTTCATGTTGTGCTCCATCATGATCGGCTGGCTGTGATGCGCGGCGTGGTGTCTGCGGATGGTGTTCACCAGCGGACAGTTGCGCACGAGCCAGTTGTCGTGCACGTGGCAGCACAGATGGAACGTTTCATAGTTGAGGTAATAGATCGGCGTGAGCATCATCAGCATGTAACCCGCATTCGCCGACCACAGGTAGCCGAGGACGATCGCCGCAGGCAGCGTCAGCAGCATGAACACCAGCAGCGCGTACGGGGGGAACAGCACGATGCGCCATTCGCGGTTGCTGTCGTAGGTCATCACCTGCGAGGTGAAATACTGATGGTGCTGGTGGGTGTGGCGGTGAAAGACCGGCATGAGGATACCGCCGAGGCCCTTGATCGGCCGGTGCATCGCGTTCCTGTGCAGCCACCACTCGTTGAAGTTGTAGAACACCAGGACCGGGATCACGAACAGCAACTCCCAGATCGTCGGGTTCTCGACCTGCGATGCGCAGTACCAGACCACGCCGACGCCGGGTACAAAGATGGACAGCAGATGCCCCCAACCGTTATACCAGGAAGCGATGTTGCGCTTGTATTCGTCGCGGAACGCGGCCTGCTTCGGCGTCAGCACAGCAGTAGTCATGGTCTCCTCCGGTCATGCGGCGCACTGTCGACGTGCGCTCGTTCGCTGGTTTCTCCGGTGATTTTAACCGTTCTGCGGCCAGGCGCGTGAGGGCTCTCCGGACGATTGCCTCGGGACCATGGTTACGCTATGGTGCCTGCTTGTTTATTCAACCCCGGAACATGACCGCAGCAACTGCCGATTCATTTCGCCGCGACGCCCAGGTGATCGGTCTGGTCGGTCTCGCCCACGGTACTTCGCACTTCTTCCACCTCGCACTTGCGTCCCTGTTTCCGTGGCTAAAGGATGCGTTCGCCCTGAGCTACGCTGAGCTGGGGCTGCTCATGACCGTGTTCTTCATCGTGTCGGGTGTGGGCCAGGCGCTCGCTGGTTTCGTGGTTGACCGCGTAGGTGCACTGCCGGTGCTGTTGGGCGGCATTGCCCTGCTCGGCCTTGCCGCGCTCGGACTGGCGGCCAGCCAGAACTATCCGATGCTGATCCTGTTCGCCGGCGTTGCCGGCCTGGGCAACAGCGTGTTTCATCCCGCCGACTTCACGCTGCTCAACAGGCGTGTGAGCGTACCGCGGCTCGGACACGCGTTCAGCGTGCACGGACTGGCGGGGACGCTCGGCTGGGCGTTGGCGCCGGTGTTTCTGGCCGGCATCGCAACGATCTCCGGCTGGCGGGTGGCGCTGCTGGCCGCCGCTGCGCTGGCATTCGCGGTTTTGGCGGGGCTCGCTGCCTTCCGCGATCTGCTCGATCCGCGCGAGGTTCAGCATGCAGTGGCAAAACCTTCGAGAGGTGCCGGCGGCAGCATTCTCGGCTTCATGTCGGCTCCGGTATGGATGTGCTTTGCCTTCTTCCTGATTTCGTCGTTTTCGTTCGGCGGCATCCAGAGCTTCGCGCCGGCGGCGCTGCGTGACATTTACGAGATTCCCTTTGCGCTCGCCACCGCGTGCATCACCGCGTACATGCTGGCAAGCGCCGGCGGAATCGTGGTCGGCGGTTTTCTGGCGGCCAAGACCGCGCATCACGACAAGATCGTCGCGGCGGCCTTCGCCGCGTCCGGCGCGATTGCGGTGCTGGTGGCTACCGGAATTGCGCCCGCCGCCAGCGTTATTGTGCTGTTGGGCTTGATCGGCTTCGGCGCCGGCATTGCCGGCCCTTCCCGGGATCTGCTGGTGCGCGCGGCCGCGCCGAAGAACGCCACCGGCCGGGTTTACGGCGTGGTGTACTCGGGGCTGGACATCGGATTGTCGATCGCGCCCACGCTGTTCGGCCTGCTGATGGATTGGCAGCATCCCTCGTGGGTGTTCATCGGCATCGGCCTGTTCCAGGTACTGGCGTTGTTCGCGGCCCTGGGGGTGGGCGGCACCGCTGCCCGGAGAATGCAGACCGCCTAGCCCTGCGCGGGGAAGAAACTGTAACTCGCCCAGATCAGCAGGATCAGCAGCACCGCGCCGAGCGCGAGACTCCAGCCGACCAGCTTCTTCTCCACCGGCAGCAGCGGCTCGGCACGCATCCGCGCCAGTTCTTCCTTGATGTCCGGTTCCGCCATTGTCCGTATCCTCAACCCGCCAGCGGCGGTTTCATGCCGTGGAAGAAGATCCACGAGATCGCCAGCCCGATCCAGATCACGAAGCCGAACAGGCTCACCACGTACACCGCCGCAAGCCGGCCGATGCCTTCCTGCCACAGTTTCCTGAAATCGGTCACCACGCCGATGCAGAAAAAGGTAAGCACGAAGAACAACTGGCGATAGACGTTGGCCTCGTCGGCGCCGATCTTCGCAGCCGGGATTGCCTCCGGGTTCATCGAGCAGACGATCAGCAGCAGCAGGAAAGTGACGAGATAGCCGATCACGAACTTCGGAAAGCGCTGCCAGATCTCGATCGCTCGCACCTTGTCGCCTGCGCGTTTCTCGATCACCCCGGCCCAGATCAGCGCCAGTATGAACGCCCACACTCCGATGAAGACGTCGATGAAGATCTTGGTGGTGGTGGCGGCCATCAGGATCCAGCCTTCCTTGTAGGCGATGCCGTCCGCTTCCAGCGCCTTGGCCCGGATCAGCGCATCGGTAATCGCGCCGCTCGCCACCGCCGCGCCGTCCGTTTTCACGGCCAGCCCCATCCACGCGCCCGCCACCATCGGCTCGTGATGGAGAAACAACTGCGCCAGGAACGGCAGCAACAGCAATTCCACCACTGCGAAGATCACCACCAGTGACGACACCATGATCGGCACCACCGGACGCGCGCGGATCGCCGCGCCGGTGGCGATCGCCGCCGACACGCCGCAGATCGAGATGCCGGAAGCAAGCGGCGCGGCCCACTCGCGCGAGAAACCGAACCAGCGGCGCGCGACGAAATACACCGCCGCCCAGTAGATCAGATAAGCCTCGATGATCGCGCACAGACCGCGGAAGATCACCGCCTGCGCCAGCCCGAGAGATTCCGCCGCCTTCACGCCGAGCGCCGCGCCCATGATCACGATCGCCGTCTTGATGTACCACTCCGGACGGGTGGCCTCCCTGATTCTGTCGGCAAAACCCTTGAAGAAATTGGCGATGACGAGGCCGAGGATCAGCGCGATGATGTAGCCGGCCTCGCCTGTCAGGTTGAGCGACCAGGCGATGCCGAAGCCGGAAAGCTTGTCGGAGGTGGCGGCGATGTAGGCGTAATGCCCCGCCACCCAGCAGGCATAGCTGATCCAGAACACCAGGGTAAAGGCGCCGGCAAAACGCACAGGGTGCACACCGAGGAAGCGCGCGCCGGTGCTCATCAACGCCAACACGAATGCGAATGTAAGAATCAACGAAGCGATTCCCGGCAACGCCGAGCCCTTCGCGATCGGCGCCACCGACTTGCCCAGGTCCATCCACATCCGGGTGGACGCCGACCAGCCAAGCAGATCAATGCCGCCGAATGGCGCCAGCGACAACAGGAAGATCAAGCCGCCGATGGCGACGGCCAGCCAGTCTTCGCTTATGACAGGTGCCTGAATGCGGTTTTCTTTCATGCGTATAAATCTACTCGCTTCGTCCACCTGCGGAAATTTCGTAATGGAATATCGTTATTCGAAATCTTCCCGCGGTCGCAGCGACTGCTAGAATCGCCGCGTGACAAACTCCCGCCCCTCAAGCCCGCGGACCGCGCCGGTCGCAGTCGAAGTGCGCGCTGCGGAGAAAGTCTTCGCCAATGGTGTGCGCGCCCTTGATCCGATCGACCTGGTCGTCCGCGAAGGCGAGTTCGCCACCATCATCGGTCCCTCGGGCTGCGGCAAGAGCACGCTGCTGAGATTGATTGCCGGACTGACGCAACCCACCGGCGGCAGCGCCCGTCTCTCCCCCGAAGCGCAATCTGCCGGGTTTGCCTTCGTTTTTCAGAGCCCGACCCTGATGCCCTGGACCAACGTGGCAACCAATGTCCGTCTGCCGCTCGATCTCGCCGGCATCGCGCGAACTGCTGCCAAACGGAAGGTGCAGCACGCGCTGGAGCTGGTCGGGCTGCAGAACTTCGCCCACCTCTATCCGCGCGAACTTTCCGGCGGCATGCAGATGCGCGCCTCGATCGCCCGTGCGCTGGTGACCGGCACGCGGCTGCTGCTGATGGACGAACCCTTTGGCGCGCTCGACGAAATCACCCGCAACCGTCTCGACCGCGACCTGTCCGAACTGTGCGCCCGCGAAAAGCTCACGGTGCTGTTCGTCACCCACAGCATCTACGAAGCGGTTTGCCTGTCCTCGCGGGTGCTGGTGATGTCCGCGCGTCCGGGCCGGATTCTCATGGAAGTCGTAATCGACGAACCGCAGCCGCGCCGCGAAGCCTTCCGCACCACGGAGAAATTCGCGCGCCTGAGCACCGGGCTTTCCGGCATGCTTGCCACGGCCATGCACGGGGCACCCGCATGAGCGATGGAAAGTGGCTGCAGATCGGTGCACCGATCGCGGTCGGCATTGTGTTCATCCTGGTCTGGCATGTGCTGGTGGTCGTGAACGAAGTGCCCCCCTACATCGTGCCTTCCCCCTTCCTGGTGATGAAGACGCTGGCGCAGGACTGGGGACTGCTGTCCGGTTCGCTGCTGGTCACGCTGCAGGTCACCGGCGCAGCGCTGGCCCTTGCCGTTGTGCTGGGTGTGGCGCTTTCGATCCTGTTCGTGCAGAGCCGGCTGATCGAGGCTAGCCTGTTGCCCTACGCGGTGATCCTGCAGGTCACGCCGCTGGTGGCGATCGCGCCGCTGATCATCATCTGGGTGGAGGACCCGCGTACCGCGCTGGTGATCTGCGCCGCCGTGGCGTCGATTTTTCCGGTGATTGCCAACACGACCATCGGGCTGCGCAGCGTCGACACGGGGCTGCTCGACCTGTTCCGCATGTACGGTGCTTCGCGCATGCAGACGTTGATCCGGCTGCGCATTCCCAGTGCGGCGCCTTATTTCTTTGCCGGGTTGCGGGTGGCCGCCGCGCTGGCGCTGATCGGCGCGGTGGTCGCGGAGTTCGTCGCCGGTACCGGCGGCACGCAGTCCGGGCTCGCCTATCAGATCCTGCAGGCGGGGTTGCAGCTAAACATTCCCCGCCTGTTCGCGGCGCTGATCCTGATCACCCTCACCGGCATTGCGCTATTCCTTCTGGTCACGGCTCTCGCCAGAATTTCTTTGCGCCGCTGGCATGAAAGCGAACTGCCACAGGAGCGGTGAACCCGGTGACGGGGTGACCGCGGGGAGCGTAAACTCGGTTTTGTTCCGACGGAGCCCACAACGATGACAATGCTTGCCCGCCTGAGTCTCGCCATACTGCTGTTCATCTCCGCTGCGGCACACGCGCTCGACAAGGTCACCTTCCTCACCAATTGGTATGCCGAAGCCGAGCACGGCGGCTTCTACCAGGCGCTCGCCGAAGGTACCTACCGGAAATACGGCCTCGATGTCACGATCGGAATGGGCGGCCCGCAGGTCAACGTCTACCAGTTGCTGCTCGCGGAAAAGGCTGATTTCGTGATGGGCTTCGACGTCGCCACCATCAACGCGGTCGAGCAGAATCTCCCGCTGATCACCGTCGCGGCGAACTTCCAGAGCGAGCCGGTGGGCCTGATCGCACATCCCGACGTCGGGAGGATCGAGGACCTGAAAACCCGCACGCTGCTGATCGGCCAGGCCAGCGAGACGACATACTGGCCGTGGCTCAAGGCAAAGTACGGCTTCACCGAGGCGCAAAAGCGGCCTTATGCGTACAGCGTCCAGCAGTTCCTGGTGGACAAGAATGTCGCGCAGCAGGGCTACATCACCTCCGAGCCCTATGCGATCGAGAAAGCCGGTATCAAGCCGAAGATCTTTCATCTGGCCAATTATGGCTATCCGCCGTACGCGCAGACTATCGTCACACTCACCAAGACGGTGAAGGCCAGACCGGATGTGATCAAGCGTTTCGTCGAGGCCTCGGCGCTGGGCTGGAAAAGCTATCTGAAGAATCCGGCGCCGGGCAATGCGCTTATCAAGAAGGACAACCCGCAGATGGACGACGACCAGATCGCCTTCAGCATCGCCAAGCTCAAGGAGTACGCGATTGTCGATGGCGGCGACGCAAGCAAGCTCGGCCTGTTTACCATGACCGACGCGCGCTGGAAGCAGACCTTCGAATTCATGCGCGACGCCGGGCTGGTGAAACCCGGCGTCGACATGCACAAGGCCTACACCCTGGAGTTCGTGAAGCAGATCAGGGTTCTGCCCTGAACGTGGTCCGGGATCCGTAATGATCGTCGACTGCCACGTCAACATCTGGAACCACGACCAGGTCACCTCATTGTGGCGCGAACAGATGGTGCGGGTGCGCCCGGATGGCACGCCGGGCCTGCTGGCGGATGCCGACACGCTCTTCGAGGCGATGGAAGATGTTTACAAGGCGATCGTGTTCCCGATTCGCTACGGGGACAGCGCCGGGGTGGAGAGCGACGACGAAACCTGCGCCGCGTGCGTGACCAAATATCCGTCGAAGTTCGTCGGTTTCGCCTACGTGGACCCGCGGCGGGCGGACTACATGGAGCTTCTGCGGCACGCGGTCGAGAATCTGAAACTCAAGGGCGTGAAGTACGGGCCGATTTACAACGGCGTGGCCCTGTCGGACCCGCGCATGAAGCCGGTGTACGAATACTGCGTCGCGCACGACCTGCCGCTGACGATGCACATGGGTACGACGTTTGCGCGTAACGCGCCGGTCGAGCTTGGACGCGCGATCCACGTCGAACCGATCGCGATCCAGTACCCTTATCTCAAGATGATCTGTGCCCACATGGGGCACCCGTGGTACGAGGAAACCATCGCGGTGGTGCGCAAGCAGCCGAACGTCTATTGCGAAATCTCCGCGCTTTGCTACCGGCCCTGGCAGTTCTGGAACATCCTCGCCTGCGCGCAGGAGTACCGCACGACCGACAAGATTTTCTTCGGCACCGACTTCCCGTTCTCAGGCGTCGCGGAAAGCATCGAAGGACTGCGCAACGTCAACAAAGTGATCGAAGGCACGAACCTGCCGCACATTTCCACCGAGGTGATCGACGGGATACTGCATTCCAACCCCTTCGAGCACTGGTGGCACCAGCACCTTCGCTTCTAATCTTAGCGATCCTTACGCAGATCAGCGCTGCCGCTCTCCGAAGCGCGGCCCCGAGGGTCCTGCACCCCGGTCCTTATGCCCCCTGCTTTCGCCATCGCGAAACTGCGGACGTGATTCGACGCGGCCCCCGCCGGCACCGATGTTCCGCTCGACACGCTCCCGGAGTGCCCCGCCGGACGCTCGCGCTTCCGGGATGACTCGCGGCATCTGCGCGCCCTGCTCCCTGAAAACCTGCGGCCTGGCCGGGGCCACGCCTGCTGATGGGAAGGACGGTGCCGCGCGCTCCTGCCGCCACTCGCGCGGCGCGCCTTGCCGAGCCTGATCCGGCATGCGCGGCGGCTCGGCGAACTGGCGAGGCCGCGAACGAAACTGCGGTTGTGCCCGGTCCGGTTCCGGCCGCCGCGTCACTGCGGGCTCACGCTTCTGCCGATCCTGGATGTCCCCCCCCGGGCGCGGCGATTGCCCAGCGAAGGGTGCCTGGCTCCGCGGCCGCGTAGCCTGCGATGATTCGCGCCCGGGATTGATCGGCACCACGTTCGCGTCCGAACGCCGGTGCGGCGTCTGGATGCGCGGCAAGCCGGCGAAATTGCGCATGTCATCATCCCGGCGCGCCGATTCGCGACGCTGATTTATCGAAAGGTTACGGCGCCCACCGGCCTCCGGGCGTTGTAAGTCGCGCCGCTGGATCGACGGCAGGTCGGCACGGTTGCGCGCGTCGGCACCCGCGTTGTTCCAGTCGCGCCGCCCGCTGCGGTTACCCAAGTCCTGCCGGCGACCATTCGGACCAACGACGAACCCGTTGCCCGGCCTGATCTGCTCGCGTTGCCGCGCCCCGTGGTCACGATCGATCGAATCGCGCCGCTGGACCGGCGGCAGGTCGGCACGGTTGCGCGCATCGGCGTCCGGATTTCTCCAGTCGCGCCGCCCGCTGCCGTCACCCAAGTCCTGCCGGCGACCATTCGGACCGGCGACGAATCCGTTGCCCGGCCTGACCTGCGCGCGTTGCCGCGCCACTTGGTCACGATCGATCGAATTGCGCGCATGCGAATGCACCGCCTTGCGGTCCCAACGGCCATAAATGTTGGTGACATTGTGCGATCGGCGGCCACCGTTGACGGTTATGTTATTGATCACGGTCACCCGTGAGCCTATGGCCGGCCGATGAGGCACGGCGTACTGACGCCACGGACCCCAGCATGGACGGAAATGCGGACGCGGCGCCCATGCGGCGAAGCAGCACGGCCGCCAAGGGTTCCACCAGTTGTAGACGATGCTGAAACCGAATCCCCATGTGACTGGAGAGCTGTACCAGACGGTGCCGATCCACGGCCGGTAGTGC
>DASYUW010000061.1:0-16224 GCA_036000845.1 Burkholderiales bacterium | reverse complement strand
GCCATCGGCAAGCTGCCCATTCCGAAAGTGATGAGCTACCAGCTCGCCGACGGCGCCACGACCGTCAAATTCGTCCGCCCCGCCCATGCGCTGGTCACGCTGCACGGCGACAAGGTACTTGACGTCTCCGCGCTCGGCCTGGCAGCCGGCCGCATCACTCATGGCCATCGCTTCCAGGGCGCGAAGAACATTGCACTGGTGCGCGCCGACGAGTATGAATCCCGGCTCGAGCGGGAAGGCCGCGTCATCGCCGATTTCGACAAGCGCAGGGCCGACGTCAGCCGCCAGCTCGCGGAGAACGCCGCTGCGCTCAAGGCTTCGCTGGGGCCGCACGAGGACGTCGTGTCGTTGCTCGACGAAGTCACGGGACTGGTCGAGTTGCCGACCGTGTACGTCGGGGAATTCGGGCACGAATTTCTCGGCGTGCCGCAGGAATGCCTGATCCTGACCATGCGGCAGAACCAGAAGTATTTTCCGCTGTTCGACACGGCCGGCAGGCTCATCAACAAGTTCCTGATCGTTTCGAACATGCGTCTTGCCAACCCGACGAACATCGTCGCCGGCAATCAGCGGGTGATCCGCCCGCGGCTGGCGGACGCGCGCTTCTTCTTCGAGACCGACAAGAAAACAAAGCTCGCCGACCGCGTGCCCCAACTCGCCTCCATCGTCTACCACAACAAGCTCGGCAGCCAGCTCGATCGCGTCGAGCGCGTTCGTGCGCTGGCCAAGGCGATAGCCCCGATGATCGGCGCCGATCCGCTGCTTGCAGACCGCGCCGCGCTGCTCGCCAAGGCCGATCTGGTTACCAGCATGGTCGGCGAATTCCCCGAGCTTCAGGGCACCATGGGCCGGTATTACGCGCTCGCCGATGGCGAGGACGCGGGCGTGGCCGACGCAATCGAGCAGCATTATCGGCCGCGATTTGCGGGCGACGCATTGCCCGGCAGTGAGATTGCTACGGCGCTCGCACTGGCCGACAAGCTGGAGATGATCGCCGGCATGTTCGGCATCGGTCAACAGCCGACCGGGGACAAGGACCCGTTCGCCCTTCGTCGCCATGCGTTGGGGGTGATTCGGATACTCATCGAATGCAAGCTGTCAGTACCGTTGCACGATCTGATCAATGCAGCGTTTTCGGTATTTCCTGCCGGATCAATCGGTCAGACCCACACGGATCTGCAGATTTTTATTCTGGAACGGCTGCGCAGCTACTTGCGCGAATCCGGATACACGGCGAACGAGGTCGAGGCGGTACTCTCCAAAAATCCCGCGCGCATCAACGAAGTGCCACGCTGTCTCGCGGCGGTGCGTGCGTTCGCCAGTTTGCCGGAAGCGGAGAGCCTTGCCGCCGCAAACAAGCGCGTTGCCAATATACTGAAGCAAGCGGAGGCCAAAGGCGAGTCGTTCGGCAATGCCCAGGCCGAAGAGTTCCGGGAGGAAGAAAAAGCGGCGCGTGACCTGTTTGACGCGCTCAGGACAGCTTCCGGGCTGGCAACCCCCCTGCTCAAGGACGGCGACTACACCGGCTATCTGAAGGCATTTGCGGTGCTGAAAGCCCCGGTGGACGCGTTCTTCGACTCGGTCATGGTGATGGCGGATGACGCGAAGTTGCGCCGTGGCCGTCTGGCGCTGCTCCGAGACCTTCGCGATGAGATGAATCGGATCGCCGACATTTCCAAGCTGGCCGCATGATCGACATGGTTGCGCACGGTTTGCCTCGGCCCTCGCCCCTCGCCCCTCGCCCCTCAGTGCCATGAAGTTAGTCATCCTCGATCGCGACGGCGTCATCAACCAGGACAGCGATCAGTTCATCAAGAATCCCGAGGAGTGGAAGCCGATCCCGGGAAGCCTGGAGGCGATTGCGCGGCTGAACCATACCGGCTACCGCGTGGTCGTGGCCTCCAACCAGTCCGGCATCGGTCGCGGGCTGTTCGACATGGGGGCGCTGAACGCGATCAACGACAAGATGTACCGTGCGCTGGCTCAGGTCGGCGGGCGCATCGACGCATTGTTCTATTGCCCGCACGCAGCCGAAGCGGACTGCGACTGCCGCAAGCCGAAGCCGGGCATGTTTCTCGACATCGCCCAGCGGTTCAATGTGGACCTGGGCGGCGTGCCGAGCGTGGGCGATTCGCTGCGTGACTTGCAGGCCGCGGCGGCCGCTGGTGCCCAGCCGATGCTGGTACTCACCGGCAAAGGGGCCAGGACCAAGAGTGCGGGCGGTCTGCCGGACAACACGATTCTGTTCGCCAACCTTGCCGAAGCGGTGCGGCATATCGTTTCATGAACATCGTTGCGGCCTTCCTGCGTTCGGCCGTCTTCGAGATTGTCCGGTTCGCGCTCACGGTAGTCTTTGCCGTCATTTCACTGCTCACCTTTGCACTCGAACCACTGACCCGCTATCGCATCATCACCACGTGGTCGCGCCTGGTGATCGCGCTGGCACGGGTCGTGTGCGGGGTTGAATACCGCGTGATTGGCCGTGAGAACCTGCCCACGGAACCAAGCATTGTGCTGTCGAAACATCAATCGGCCTGGGAAACGCTCGCTTACCAGGAAATTCTTCCGCCGCAGGTCTGGGTCCTGAAGAGAGAGCTGCTGCGCGTGCCATTCTTCGGCTGGGGCCTGGCGATGATGAGCCCGATCGCAATCGACCGCGGCTCGGCAACCCGTTCCCTGAAGCAGACTTTCGACCAGGGCAAGGACCGCCTCGCCAAAGGCTGGTGGATCGTGGTATTCCCGGAGGGCACCCGCATCGCCCCGGGGCGCCGTGGACGGTATCATCTCGGGGGCGCCTGGCTGGCGTGCCAGACCGGCGCGCCGGTGGTGCCGATCGCGCATAATGCCGGGACCTTGTGGCACAGGAACGCCTTCATCAAGCACCCGGGTACCATCATCGTCAGCATCGGCCCCGCCATTCATCCGCAGGGGATGACCGCCGACACGCTCAACCGGAAGGTCGAAGACTGGATCGAAACCGAAGTCGTCCGTCTCGGGAACGCTCGCTAGATCTGTTCCCTGTCGCCGCGGTCTCCGAGCCGAAAACCATCCGGCTGGGCGACCGCGACATCCCCTACCTTCTCAAGCGCAGCCAGCAACGGCGCAGCGTCGTGCTGACCGTGGACGAGCGCGGGCTGATCGTGAGTGCGCCCTGGCGCAGCACGGAGCGCCGTGTCACCTGCATCATTCGCGACGCCGAGGACTGGGTGCTCAGGAAACTTGCCGTCTGGAGCGCCTATCCCTCCCGCAACCAGTCGTGGACCGATGGCGGCAGCGTCAAGTATCTTGGGCGCGATCTGCGGCTGCATCTCAGGGAAGACCGGACCACGGCACTCGCGACCCTGGGCGATGCGGATTGTCTGCAGGTCGCGCTTCCCGAACCCGGCGATCCCGAGGCCGTGAAAGCCGCGATCGTGAAATGGTATCGCCGCCATGCAACATCGAATTTCACCGAGCGTATCGGCTTATACGCCCGCCTGTACGGCCTGGCTACACCAAGGCTGTTTCTGTCCCGCGCACAGACGCGCTGGGGCAGTTGCAACGTCAAACGTGAAGTCAGGCTTAACTGGCGGCTGATCCAGGCGCCGCAGCCGACGATCGATTACGTCGTCGCGCACGAACTTGCCCATCTGGTCGAGATGAATCATTCGCGGCGCTTCTGGAACCTGGTCGCAGCCGTGTGTCCGCATCACAAGGAAGCGCGTGCCGAACTCGACCGCATGGGCCGCTATTACATGGACATCTGACTTCTCGAATTTGGAATTGCGAACTACCAAGGCACCAAGACACCAAGAATACCCATCAAATGAAAAGACGACGCCGTCGGGACTTGAATTGCCGTGTGGAGGGTTCCGTCTGCTGGCAATTCCCGTTGGCAGGCACAGCACCCTCGGTCGGATTTTTGCCGAATCTTGCCGTTCTTGGTGTCTTGGTGTCTTGGTGTCTTGGTGGTGAGGTTCGATTTTTCTCGACCCGGGTCTCCAGAATCCCTGTGCTAAACTCGACTGCATTTTTGGAAAATCTTCCATGCGCCGCCTCTGCGTCCTCGTCCTGCTCGCGTTCCTGATCTCCGCCTGCGGCCAGAAGGGCCCGCTCTATCTGCCGAAGGAAGAGGAGAAACCCAGAAAAACCGAAGAAGGAACCATCGAGAAGTGAGTTTTTTTTCCCAGCGCAGCGGCGCGCTGCACGCTGAAGACGTGCCGCTTTCGCGCATTGCCGAGGAATTCGGCACCCCGTGCTACGTCTACTCGCGCGCGGCATTGACGGACGCGTTCCAGCGTTACGATCGCGCCTTTGGCACGCGTGCGCACCTGATCTGCTACGCAGTCAAGGCCAATTCCAATCTGGCGATCCTCAATCTTTTCGCACGCCTCGGCAGCGGTTTCGACATCGTCTCCGGCGGCGAACTGGCGCGGGTAATCGCCGCCGGCGGAGACCCTGCCAACACGGTGTTTTCCGGCGTGGGCAAAACCGAGCGGGAGATGCGCGAAGCGCTTGCCGCCGACATCCTTTGCTTCAACGTGGAGTCCGAATCCGAGCTCCTGCGCCTCGAACGCGTCGCGGGCGCAATGGGCGCGCGCGCGCCGGTAAGCCTGCGGGTGAATCCGGATGTCGACGCGAGGACACATCCTTACATCTCCACCGGCCTGAAGCAAAGCAAGTTCGGGATCGCGTTCCAGGATGCGATGCGCCTGTATCGCCTGGCACATTCGTCCAGGCACCTCAGGGTTGTCGGCATCGACTGCCACATCGGCTCGCAACTCGTCGAGGTAGAGCCGATTGCGGATGCCGTGCGCAAGGTGCTGAACCTCACCGATCGACTGGCGTCCGAAGGTATCGAGATGGTGCATCTCGACCTGGGCGGAGGTCTCGGCATCCGCTACGCAGATGAAGTCCCGCCCACGCAAGACGCTTGGGTGAAGGCATTGCTGGACGCGGTCGGGGGCCGGTCGCAATCGGTATTTATCGAGCCTGGCCGTTCGCTGGTCGGCAATGCGGGTCTGTTGCTGACCCGGGTCGAGTACCTGAAGCACGGCGAGGCGAAGCATTTCGCCGTGGTGGACGCCGCGATGAACGACCTGATTCGTCCGGCGCTGTACGACGCCTGGCATGAAGTGCGTGAGGTCATGGCCTCCGGTGCCGCCGCCGCGCTCTACGAGGTGGTGGGGCCGGTATGCGAAAGCGGCGACTTCCTGGCCAGGGAGCGCAAGCTCGCGATCGACGAGGGCGGCCTGCTGGCGATCATGTCTGCGGGCGCCTACGGCATGAGCCTGAGTTCGAACTACAACGCCCGTCCACGCGCCGCCGAAGTAATGGTTGACGGCGGGCGCATTCACCTGATACGCGAACGCGAGCAAGTCGAAGACCTGTTCGCTGGAGAACGGCTACTGCCCTGATCCGCTGGTGCAGCACGCGGAACTAACGCTGCGCGGCAGGTTCTATTCCTAAGGAAGCTCGCCGGCTGCGGATGGTAAACTTTGTGCGGCCTCGCAATCCAGGCGCTCAAAAAGAGCATGATCGTTTTCAATCTATCCTGCGAAAAGGGCCACCGTTTTGAAGGGTGGTTCGGCTCGACTGACGACTTCGCCGTACAGGCGAAGGGCGGAAGCATTGCCTGCCCGCTGTGCGGCTCGCTGGACATCGCCAGGCAGCCTTCGGCGCCCTACGTCAGCACGCGCGGCAGCGAACGGTCGCAGGAACCGCAGCCGGTCATGGTCACCAATGCCGCCCAGCTTTTGCACAAGAAGTTCATCGAATTCGTGCTCCAGAACACCGAGGATGTCGGCAGGCGGTTCCCGGATGAAGCGCGGCGGATTTTCTATAAGGAAATTGCAGAGCGCGCGATTCGCGGTACTGCGTCGATGAAGGAAGTGACCGAACTGAAGGAAGAGGGAATCGACGTTCTCGCTGTTTCCGGCATTCCGGTTCCGCCAGCGAAACTCCACTGAACAACCTGCCCCCTCTCCCTGCCCCGCTCCCGCGACGGGGAGAGGGAACTCTGAGTCACCAAAGCTAAACGGGCGATCTTACGGTTGCCCGTTTTATTTCGCTCTCCGTTACTGAAGCGGACACGCGGCGAATGGTTTAGATTTGAGTCCTTTTTTAGTCGGCGGCAGGCGGTGGCAATAGAGCTGTCACTTAGGCCTCGTTCAAAGGACCGGCATGGAAAGTTTTTTGGTTCCCTCTCCCCTCGCGGGAGAGGGGCAGGGAGAGGGGGGGTGAGGTGGTCGTTCATCGTCCTCGCCGGCGCGGTCGCCGTGGTCTCGACCGCCTCGATCCTGATCCGGCTGGCGCAAACCGAAGGCGCTTCTTCGCTCACCATCGCCGCGGTGCGGCTGGGGCTGGCCGCTGCGATTCTGGCGCCTTTCGCCTGGCTGAAAGCGGGAGGGGAAATCATCCGGCTGGGCCGGCGCGAGCTGCGCCTGTGCCTGCTGTCCGGGCTGTTTCTGGCCACACACTTCTGGACGTGGATCTCCTCGCTGGAGTACACGTCGGTGGCAAGCAGTGCAGCGCTGGTCACCACCAATCCGCTGTGGGTCGGATTGGCTTCCGCAGTGCTTCTGCGCGAGCGTCCCGCACCCGCTGCGCTCGCGGGCATCGCGCTCACCGTCGCCGGCAGCGTATTGATCTTTGCCGCCGATTCCGGTGGGAGCGAAAGAACGGCGACAAATCCGCTCCTGGGCAATGTGCTGGCGCTGGTCGGAGCGATCTCCGCATCCGGTTATCTGTTGGTGGGGCGCGCGTTGCGCGCGCGCATATCGCTCACCGCGTATGTCTGGCTGGCCTACACGGTGGCGGCCATGCTGCTGGGCGCCGCGGTGGCCGCAAGCGGCCGCTCGCTGGTGGCGTTGTCGGTGCCGGCCTGGGGATTCATGGCATTGCTTGCGATCGGCCCGCAGCTCGCCGGGCACACCGCTTTCAACTGGGCGGTGAGACGGCTCTCCGCCACCTTCGTAGCGATGGCGATCCTGGGCGAACCGGTTGGCGCCGCGATCCTCGCGTGGTTCTTCTTCGACGAAGGGTTCACCCCACTCCAGTTGACCGGTTTCGTGTTGCTGCTCGCCGGCATCTTCGTCGCCGCGCGCGGGGAGAAATCGCAGGGCGTCTGAATCGAGGACCTCACCACCAAGGCACCAAGACACCAAGGAATGCGAATCCGGGAAAGTTCCCGTCCAGTGTGCGGCCATTTGCGTCCCGTGGGAAACTTCCGATGATTCGGCGAAGGCAATTCAGGTTCCGAAAGTTCTGCCTTTCACCATCGAGCGTTCTTCTTGGTGTCTTGGTGGTTTGCATTAATCCTTCCCATGGAAAGCAAGGAACGGCCGCTTCACGTCTTCAGCCAGGCCGCGGTGGGTAATCTGCCCGGCGTGTACCTGCAAGCCGTTCGCCAGCCCCACATCATCGGACAGTGCGTCGAGTCCGCGGTCGGCAAGCTTCAGTACATAGGGGAACGTCGCCTGCGTCAGCGCCAGCGTCGCGGTGCGTGCGCAGGCCGAGGGCATGTTGGGTACGCAGTAGTGCACAACGCCCTCTTCCACGAACAGCGGCTGCGAGTGCGAAGTCGGGCGGGAGGTCTCGGCGATGCCGCCCTGGTCGATCGCAATGTCCACCAGCACCGAACCCGGCCGCATGCGTTGCAGGAGCTTGCGCGAGATCAGCTTGGGGGCGAGCTTGCCGGGCAACAGAAGCGCTCCGATTACCAGGTCGGCCTGTGCGACCTGCTCTGCAATCGCTAGCGCTTCCGAGTAACAGGTTTTCACCCGTCCGCGGTAAACCTCGTCGAGATGAGCGAGGCGCTCAAGGTCGACATCGAGCACCGTGACGTCGGCGCCCATGCCGGCCGCGATCTGCACTGCGTTCGCGCCGGAAGCGCCGCCACCGACCACAACTACCCGTCCCGGCGCAACGCCCGGCACTCCGCCGAGCAGCACGCCGCTGCCGCCATTGGCCATCTGCAACGCCCAGGCACCGACCTGTACCGAGAGCCTGCCGGCGATCCGCGACATCGGTGCCAGCAACGGCAACCGGCCCGGCGCATCGGTCACCGTCTCATAAGCGATTCCGCTGACACCGCAAGCCTGCAATGCGTCGAGCAACTCAGGGTCCGGTGCCAGGTGCAGATAGCCAAACAGGATCTGCCCGCGGCGCGGGAGGCCGAACTCCGCCGGCTGCAACTCCTTCACTTTCACCACCATGTCCGCGGCAAAGGCTTCCTTTGCGGAAGGAACGATGCGCGCGCCAGCCGATATGTAGTCGACATCGGGAAATCCGATGCGGGCGCCGGCACTGGTCTCGACACAGACTTGGTGGCCGCGTTCACGGAGCGCATGGACACCCGCCGGCGTGAGCCCTACGCGGTACTCGTGATCCTTGATTTCTTTCGGCACGCCGACGAGCATGCGAAATCCTCCGCCGACAACTGTAAATACCGGGAGACGCGCCTGCAATCAGGCTACCTGGGAGCGTGCCGCGGAAGGAGGGGACGCCGAACGCTGCTGTTTCAACAGGTATAGCAACCGGATGATCAAGAGCAGGGCGAGCAGCGAGGCAAAGATGAACGGTTCGGTGATGTCTTTCTTCACCAGCCACCAGAAATGCAATACGCCGAGCGTGGCAATCGCGTACACCAGCCGATGCAGGAGTTGCCAGCGCCTTGCACCCAGGCGCTTCACCATCGCGTTGGTGGAAGTCACCGCAAGCGGGATCAGCAATACGAATGCGCTGAAACCCACGGTGATGAAGGGCCGCTTGCCGACATCCTTGACGATCTCCATCCAGTCAAAGAACTGGTCGAGCCAGATGTAAGTGGTGAAGTGCAGGCTGACGTAGAAGAATGCGAACAACCCGAGCATCCGCCGCAGCCTCAACAGCCACGGCAGGTTCAGAAGCCGGCGCAAGGGCGTAACCGACAGCGTGATCAGCAGGAACGCGAGCGTCCACCAGCCGGTGGAATGGGTGATGTACTCGATCGGGTTGGCGCCGAGCCGGTTGTGGAATCCCAGCCAGGCCAGGCGCGCGAGCGGAATCAGGCAGGCGGCGAACACCACCGCCTTGATCCACGGAATGTATTCAGGCTTGGGCTGTTTCACAATTCAGATATGAACCACGGAGGACACGGAGGACACGGAGGAAGGGCAAAAGCAGAACAATATCCGAGAGTAAAAATCTGGTATCGGTGGTCACTTTGGCACCGCGCCTGCTTTTCAGTCCACATGTTTTTTCTCGTTTCTGGTTTTCCTCCGTGTCCTCCGTGTCCTCCGTGGTTCAAGATTCCTTTCAGAAGTTCTTCTTCAGGTCCATGCCGGTATAAAGACTCGCCACCTGGTCGCCGTAGCCGTTGAACATGAGCGTCTCGCGCTTGCGGAATTCGCCGATGCGACGCTCCTTCGCCTGGCTCCAGCGCGGATGGTCGACCTTCGGGTTGACGTTGGAATAGAAACCGTACTCGTGCGGAGCCGCCAATTCCCAGGCAGTCTTCGGTTGTTGTTCGGTAAAGCGGATGCGCACGACCGACTTCGCGCTCTTGAAGCCATACTTCCACGGCACCACCGTACGGATAGGCGCGCCGTTCTGGTTGGGCAGCACCTGACCGTAAAGTCCCAACGTCAGCAGCGTCAGCGGATGCATCGCTTCGTCCATGCGCAGGCCCTCGACGTAGGGCCAGTCGAGAATCGGCATCCTCTGCCCCGGCATCTGTTCGGGGTCGTGCAGCGTGTAGAACTCCAGGAATTTGGCATTGCCGGTAGGCTCGACGCGTCTGATCAACTGGGAGAGCGAATACCCGACCCACGGGATCACCATCGACCAGCCCTCCACGCAACGCATGCGGTAAATGCGCTCTTCGAGCGGGGCAAGTTTGAGCAGTTCCTCGATGTCGAAAGTCTTCGGTTTCTTCACCTCGCCTTCGACCTTCACCGTCCACGGCCGGGTCTTCAGTTTCCCGGCGTGCGCCGCCGGGTCTTCCTTGTCGGTGCCGAACTCGTAGAAATTGTTGTAGTTGGTGACCGATTCGAGCGCGGTGAGGGTTTCATTGGCAGAAAAAGGGCTCTTCTTGAGGTCGGCAAGCTTTGCCGCCGAACGCGCTTCGCCCGGCGTAAGCAGTCCGGCTGCGGCCAAGCCCCCGGCCACACCGAGTGCCGCCGCCGCACGGATGAATTCCCGTCTGTCCCGATACAGCGTCTGCCCGGTAATCTCCGAAGGTTTGATGTCGGATGGACGTCGAATCAGCATGGTCATGCTCCTTGGTAAGAACCGTTTGGTCGCGCGAACAGGCAATAGCTTACCGCGCGGCGTTTCATTATTCATGGATAAAGCGCGGGATTCGGAAAGATGATCCTGGCCTTGATACGAACGGCGTCCGCGTCTGGATGTCCGGACCCCGGGGTGCGGATCAAATTACAGCAAGAAAACTGTAGCCAACCCCAGGAAGATGAAAAAACCCATGCTGTCGGTGGTGAACGTGAGCAGCACGCTGGAACCGATCGCCGGGTCGCGGCCCATCCTTTGCATCGCCATCGGAACGAGTATTCCGACCAGCGCGCCAACCAGAAGGTTCAGGAGCATCGCGCCCATCATCACCACGCCCAGGGCAATAATGTCGTAGAGCCACCACGCGAACAGCCCCGCAACGCCTCCCCAGACCAGGCCGTTCAGCAGGCTGATCGCCAGTTCCTTGACGATCATCCGGCGCGCATTTTCGGGCGTCACCTGCCCCAATGCGAGCGCGCGGATGATGAGCGTGGTGGTCTGATTGCCGGAATTGCCGGCTATGCCCGCGACAATCGGCATGAGCGTGGCAAGTGCGACCAGTTTCTCGATGGTGCCTTCGAACACGCCGATCACGCGCGAGGCGAAGAATGCGGTGCACAGATTCACCGCCAGCCACAGCCAGCGGTTCTTGGCGCTTTTCCACACCGACGCGAAAATATCCTCCTCTTCGCGCAGACCCGCTTTGCCGAGGAGTTCGGCCTCGGATTCGTCGCGGATGAAGTCCACCACCGCGTCGACGGTCACGCGCCCTGCCAGCCGGTTCCTCTGGTCCACCACCGGCGCCGACACCAGATCGTAACGCTCGAAGGCCTGTGCGGCCTTCTGCGCCTTGTCGTCCGACGAGAACGAGATGAACTCGGCGTTCATCACCGACGCCACCAGCACTTCCGGATCGGTGACGATCAGGCGGTTGATAGGCAGCACGCCCTTGATCGCCTCATCGCGATCCACCACGAACAACTGGTCGGTATGGTCAGGAAGTTCGTCCATGCGCCGCAGGTAACGCAGCACCACCTCCAGCGTCACATCGTCGCGCACCGACACCATGTCGAAGTCCATGAGCGCGCCCACCGAGTCTTCCGGGTAGGACATCGCGGAACGCAACTGCTCGCGCTCCTGGACTGACAGCGACTGGAAGACGCCGGCGACCACGTCCTGCGGCAGATCCTGGACCAGATCGGCAATCTCATCGGCGTCGAGTTGCTCGGCCGCCGCTACCAGCTCCTGTGAGTCCATGCTGGCAATGAGGGCTTCCCGCACCGCGTCGGAGACCTCGAGCAGAATTTCGCCATCGCGCTCGGTCTTGACCAGATCCCATACCACCAAGCGCTCTTCGAGCGGCAACGCTTCGAGGATGTAGGCAACGTCGGCAGGGTGGAGCTTGTCGAGCTTCTTCTGCAGCTCCACGACGTTCTGCTTGTGGACAAGCGATTCCACCAGCTCGTGGCGGGGCATGTCCTGCTTATGGACCATGCTCTCGACGATCCGGTGTTTCTGCAGGAGCGCCTTTACCTGATCGAGGGCCTCCTGCACGCTTGGTGTGCGTTTCCTTTCCGCGACTCGCGGCATTTTTTATGGGTCAGGCTACAGTGCGGCTAAAAAAGGTCCGGCATTGTAGGAACAAAGGATTACAGGAGTCCAACACCGCAGACGCCCTCGTCCGGCGGACCGGCTGGGATCGGTGGCAGAGCGCGCGGCATTGCACCGCGCGCATCGGAGCAGCAGCGTGGAGCGGGCTTATTGCGGGGCAGGCAGGCGGGTAGCCTGCCAGGACACGAACTGCAGTCCGCCGTCGCGCTTGGCCCAGACCGTATGGAAGCGCAGTTCCACGGACAGGTCTTTGCCTTTCACCGTGACGTCGAAATTGGCCTGGCCGGAGAGGATGGCGATGCAGCCGTAAGTGCGAACCGTCACGCCGCTGCGCTGCATGACCCGGTATTTGACTGTGCCGGAACGCATGGAGTCGATGTAACTCGCTTTGTTGTCCACAACGGCGGAAGAGTGGATATACACCAGGTCGCTGCCGAATAGCTTTTCCATGGCTGCGAAGTCGTTGGTGGTCTGCGCCTCGTATCGGGCATCCTCCGCCGCCAGCGCTTCATCCGCCGTTACCGGACCGCCGCATTCTTCCGCACGCGCCATCCCGGCGGCGCCGATACCCAGAATCGCACAACCAAACAGCAGAGCCCATAACCGTTTCATGATTTCCCCCTTTTTCATTGGTTTCATTGTTAATGGAACCCGGCGTTGACTGCGCGGCAAACGCCGGTATCGGACTAACGCGCGCTTAAACGCCGAACCCTTGTTTACGGCGCACACCCGAATTCGGTAATCGGCGCAAAAAACCATACGGCATTTCCTTTGTGCCTCCAGATGCTCCTTCCTGCACCCTACTGTGGCGTGAGGACGGCGAGCGCCTTGGGATCGCAGCGTACCTTCTTGTTCACCATGCGCGCCGGGTAAATCGACAGCTTGCCGTTTTTCCAAGCGTAGCCGAAGCGTTTGTTGTCCGCGCCCTCTTTGAGGTCTTCGGTCTGCAGATACTCGCAGCCCGCTCCCGGATCATTCAGCGACAGTTCATAGACGAACTTCTGGTCCGGCCAGCGCGCTTCACCGGACTCGCTGAACTCCCAGGCGCGGCCTTGCTCGTCTTTGTAACGGCCGGCGAGGACCAGCCGGTTGAGATAAGGACTGATCTCGCCCGGAAGCAGGGTGTAGTCCGCCCACCTGCCTTTCATCAGGAAGATCTCCGCAAAGCGTAGCCGGTCGAACTTTCCATGCGTATTCCTGGTCCCCTGGAAATAGACGTACTTCACTTCCTCGCTGGTCATCGGCCGGTCGCCCGCCCCCACCACCAGCCGGTAGGCTCCGGGTTTCGCGTCCGGTTCGATGTCGAGCACGGCCTGTACCGTCGCCTTATTGAAATCGGTCACCACGATTGGAAAGGCCCGGCCCTCGCGCTTGAGGGCGATCACTACCGGCGGCGTCTTCTTCGCTGCCGCATGCGGGCTCCGAAGCACGGTCAACGCTTTTACATACTGCTCATTGATCCAGATGCCCTCGATGTCGCGCAGATAAACGCGATCCCGGGAAGCCGGGGATGGGTTCTGCGCCGGCGCCGAGGCAGACAAGATCGCAGCCAGGAACGCCGCCACGGCGCACAGGATTCGAATTGCATTGAAACCAGGGATCATCGCTCGCTCGCCGGGAAGAAAATCATTCAGGATTGCGCAACCGCCGGCCTGCGTTTCCAGAAGCCGGTCGCCTGTTCGAACGCGTGCGCGATCTGCAACACGCCAAAATCGTCCCGATGGCGGCCGACGATCTGCAGGCCGACCGGCAGGCCGGTGCGGCTGAAGCCGCACGGGACCGATATAGCCGGTGAGCCGGTCACGGTAATGTAATAGCACGAGCGCATCCAGTCGATGTAGCTTTCCATCCTGATGCCGTTGATTTCAGTCACGTAAGGCACGTTGACGTCGAACGGCAGCACCTGTGCCACCGGTGCGACCAGAAAGTCGTAGCCGTCCATGAACTCGCGCATGCGGTGGAACAGTTGGGTGCGCTTGGACTCCGCGGCCCCCACCTGCGGGCCGGTAAGCCGCACGCCTTCCTCGATGTTCCAGATCACCGTGTCCTTCATCAGACTGCGCTTGGATTTCAGCAGTTGACCGTAGGAAAGCTCGAAATTCCAGGCCCGCATCACCCGGAAGATCTCATCGGCATCGCGAAGGTCCGGCGTGGCGTCTTCGACAACGCAGCCGAGATCGGCGAATACCCGGCGCTGCGCTTTCAATGTCACGGTCACCTCCGGCTCCACCGGCAGACCGCCCAGGTCCGGGCTCCAGGCAATGCGCGTTCCCTTGAAGTCACGCGCCAGCGGCCGAGCAAACGACAACCCGGGTTCCTGCAGCGAAATCGGCGAGCGCGGATCGGGACCGGCAATGGCTGAAAGCATCAGCGCCGCGTCCTGCACTGTGCGCGCCATCGGCCCGACCACCGACAGCGGAAACCAGGCCGAAAAGCTCGGCCAGTGCGGCACGCGCCCGGCCGAGGGGCGCATGCCGACGATATTGCAGAAGCTTGCGGGGTTGCGCAGCGATCCGCCCAGGTCCGAACCATCCGCGATCGGCGCCATCCCGCAGGCCAAAGCCACGGCCGCGCCACCACTGCTGCCGCCGCAGGTCTTGGAAAGGTCGTAGGGATTCCTGGTGGCGCCGAACACCGGATTGAATGTCTGCGAACCGGCGCCGAACTCCGGCGTGTTGGTCTTGCCGAATGTGATCGCGCCGGCCCGCTTCAGCCGTTCGACGACTATTGCGTCCACCTCGGGCACGAAGTCGCGATAGATCGGCGAGCCAAACGTGGTGCGAATGCCCTTGGTCGCCGCGAGGTCCTTGTGCGCCACCGGCAGCCCCGCAAGCGGCCCTGGATCGTCGCCGCGGGTAAACGCCGCGTCCACCGCCTGCGCGCCGGCGCGCGCCAGTTCGGGAAGGTAGGTGACGATCGCGTTGACTGCCGGATTCACTCTCTCCGTCTGCGCCAGGTGCGCGTCCATGACCTCCAGCGCGGACAGTTCGCGTGCACGAATGCGCCGGACCAGTTCGTGGGCTGGCAGAAAACAGATTTCGTCGGCTTTCATTGCGGTTTCGGGGCTGGGCGGCTGCGCAAAAAGCGCTCATGGTAACGGAATCCCGTGGTCCGCAAGGACAGGGACGGCGTGAGCGGGAAAACCAAAAACCTAAAGTCTCACCACGAAGGCACGAAGAACACGAAGAAAAACAACATCAGAGATTGAATCCAAGACTGAATGCCTCAATACTAAATCACCATAAGAACCTGCGACCCAACGTGCCCTTCCCATTAATGTCTTGGTGGTTGCTGTGTGATTTCTTCGTGTGTCTTCGTGTTCTTCGTGCCTTCGTGCCTTCGTGGTAAGAAGTATGATTTTCCCAAGCGGGAGCTGCGGTTAGCGAGGGGCGGCGGCGGGCGGGCGCAACCACCGTAAGGCTTCAAGCTCGGAACACGACTCAATTGGCCGGGGTCTGGATGCCGATGCCACGCGCCAGCAGCACCGCCAGCAACGGAATGAAGGCAAACAGGACGAGCTCCACGAGCACGTAGCGGCGCGCGCGCAGCACTTCGAAGTCCGGCGCCACCGCACCGGCGCCCGTCTTGAGCATGCGCATCCAGCGTAGATACTGCATCGTGGGGGGAACGGAAATCAATCCGATGGCGACGAACAGCGCCAGCTTGATGTAGAAGACAGGGTTTTGGAGGTAAAAACCGGTGCCCTTGCCGAACCACACGAGTCGCGCTACTCCGGTAGCCAGTGCGAGTATCGCCGCTATAAGGTAGAAAAGATCAATGCGCGCAAGCAGCTTCACTCTTTCCCGCGCCTGCCCGGGAGCGCAGATCAAGTACTCGATCGCGAGAAATACCGCGATCAGGATCATTGCCGCGAAATGCAGGTAGACCACCAGGACTTCAGTCACGGCAATCCCTCACAGGTCGGGAACTTCGCTGATCACCAGCACCCCGGTTTCCATGATCGCGTCGCGCAACTGCTTCTCCCCGCCCTCCGGAGCGAGCTCAATGCTGGCGCCCCTGGCCGTGATGCCGAGCGACTGATAGGCCTGCGTCAGGTCGGGGAAATCCTTCGAAGCAACGTGCTGGTCGTAGAGCTCGCGAAACACCGTCGTTCCGGTGATCTCGTCGAGCCTGTCGAACAACTCGCGTCCGCTCCAGGCACGCTCCGTGGAATTGCAGCATTCGTTGAGCGCGGCGAGCGCAGTGTCCATGGATTGCTTGCCAGCGGTAATCTGGCGCAGCCGCACGTCGGCGATAAGTATCATCGCCGCGCCTTCCCAGTAAACGCGCATGTGCGTGCCGCCGCGGTACATGCTCTCGGTCGCCTGGGCCAGCGTCATTCCGCGTGCGCTGTCCATGCCGCGC
>DASYUW010000060.1:0-22126 GCA_036000845.1 Burkholderiales bacterium | reverse complement strand
ATGCTGTGTTACGAGTCCTCGCCGTGCGTGTCGGAGCGCGGAAGAGGGGCCCCTCTGGGGATCTGACCGCGGAGACACGCGTAAGGCCGGTGGTCGACACGCTATTGGCCGGTTGCACGGTCGCATCCCCGCAAGCGGGGCGGCTGTCGAGGCGGAGCAGGGGCCCCAACTTCAGTTGGGGATGCGACCTGAGATCAGACGCACAAGGGATCGCCCGCCGCCCTCGATCGCCTCCGAGGTCAGATCCCCGAACAGAAAACGTTCGGGGCCCCTCTTCCGCTCTCCGGCGATCCCTGCTCCACGTTCCACCGGCCCCTGCCACTGTCGAGGACTCGCGCCTTGCCTGACGCCGATTTCGCGGGTTTTCCGATCGATGATGGATCGTTGTCGCAATAGGTATGATGTCTGCCTTCAAAGATCCGCAGGTTGTCACACGAATTAGCGGAACAGGACACTTAGCCGAGCTTCCGTTGTGCTGCGGCGTTGGCCGCCGTCGATCGCGGATCATTCCTTGCGCGTTTCCACCTGTTGCAGCGGCTCGTCCGGAATGACGGGCTCGGGATTGCGCTGGCGCGGCTGCCTGGCGGGCCGAGACTCATCCTGTCGTTCTTCCTCGAGCATCCTGGCCGCTTTCTCCGCCTGCGTCTCGACCATGACCATGTCGGGCGGCAGCGCGATCGGCTCCATTTTCCAGGGCTGTCGGGCAGGCGCTGCAGCCATCGGTTCAGGTTGCCGCTCGTCGACGTTTGTCTCGGGCAGGTAACGTTCCTGCGACAGAGAGGCCGGAGCGATGGTCGGCTGCGGTTCGGCTGCGACCTGCTCATGCGTAAACATCACCGGTTCGAAAACCGCCGTCTGGACTTCAGGTGAAGGTGCCGCCGGCGCAGGACGTTCACGCTCGGGGGCTGGCCTGGTCATTTCTGCGGCCGCAGGCGTGTTCGCGGACTGATCGCCGCGCGGCGGCTGCTGGCCGATATTGTCCTGACGCTGTTCCGCTTGGCGTTCGCGCCGGCCGCGGCGCCGGCGGCCGCGGCCTTCTCCTTCGCGCGGGCCTTCCGGCCGGTCTCCCGGCTGGCGCTGCTCGACCGCAGCCAGTCCGTGCTCAGGACGCGGTGGGCGCTGTTGTTGCTGCTGCTGGCGTTCCTGTGGCCTGCGCTCGGCACGCTCCTGGCCACGCGGACGGTTCTGTTCGCGGGGGCTTTCCCCATCCTGGCGCGGCGGGCGCTCGTCACGCCTTACGTCCGGGCGACCCCGCCCGCGCCCACGGCCGTCGCGCATGTGGTCGCGGCGCTGCTGTGGGTCGCGCGGACGCACTTTGGGCGGCTCGGGCTTGGCCTCCGGCTTGCGGGTAAGCCAACCGAAGATCTTTTCCAGGATAGAAGGCTGGGGTTCTTCCCGGCGCACCGGGGCGGGCTGGGCTGGCGTGATTCCCTGCACCGCGGCTTGCGGCCGCTGCGGCTCCGGTTTCGGCACGGTCGCCGCGGGCTCCGCGACTTCGGTGGCCACGTCCACCATCCTGTAGCTCGGTTGCACGACCTCGCTCTGGTTGAGTTCGTCGTGGCGCAGCCGGGTGACGGAATAGTTGGGCGTCTGCAGGTTTACGTTCGGAATCAGCAATACGTTGACCTTGAGCCGCGTCTCGATCGAGTGGAATTCGTTGCGCTTCTCGTTGAGCAGGTAAGTCGCCACGTCGACCGGAACCTGCGCGTGCAGCGCCGCAGTGTTCTCCTTCATCGCCTCTTCCTGGAGGATGCGCAGGATATGCAGCGCCGAGGATTCAATCGAGCGGATGTGGCCGGTGCCATGGCAGCGCGGGCAGGCGATATGGCTGGTTTCGCCGAGCGAGGTCTGCAGCCGCTGGCGCGACAGCTCCAGCAGCCCGAAGCGCGAGATCTTGCCGGTCTGCACGCGGGCGCGATCGTACTTCAGCGCATCGCGCAGCCGGTTCTCCACGTCGCGCTGGTTGCGCGCAGACTCCATGTCGATGAAGTCGATCACCACCAGTCCCCCCAGGTCGCGCAGCCTGAGTTGCCGGGCGATCTCGTCCGCGGCTTCCAGGTTGGTGCGCAGCGCGGTTTCCTCGATGTCGGCGCCGCGCGTGGCGCGCGCGGAGTTGACGTCTACCGACACCAGCGCCTCGGTGTGGTCGATCACGACCGCGCCACCGGACGGCAGCGGCACCTGCCGTGAATAGGCTGTTTCGATCTGATGCTCGATCTGGAATCGCGAGAACAGCGGCACGTCGTCCTTGTACAGCTTCACGCGGTTGACGTTCTGCGGCATCACGTGGCCCATGAACTGGCGGGCCTGATCAAAAATACTCTCGGTGTCGATAAGGATCTCACCGATTTCCTGATGAAAATAGTCGCGAATGGCGCGGATGACCAGGCTGCCCTCCTGGTAAATCAGGAAAGCGCCGCCCTGCTGCTTGGCGGCGGTTTCGATCGCCCGCCACAACTGCATCAGGTAACTCAGGTCCCAGGTGAGCTCCTCGACCGAGCGGCCAATGCCCGCGGTGCGGGCGATGATGCTCATCCCCTGGGGGACTTCGAGCTGCGAAATGGTGTCGCGCAGTTCGTTGCGTTCTTCGCCTTCAACACGGCGCGACACGCCGCCGCCGCGCGGATTGTTCGGCATCAGGACCAGGTAGCGCCCGGCCAGGCTGATGAAAGTGGTCAGCGCCGCGCCCTTGTTGCCGCGCTCGTCCTTGTCTACCTGAACGATGAGTTCCTGGCCTTCGCGCAGGGCGTCCTTGATGCTGACGCGGGCGGGGTCGGCGTCGGGGTCCTGGAAAAAGGAGCGGCTGACTTCCTTGAACGGAAGAAAGCCATGACGTTCGCTGCCGTACTCGACAAATGCCGCCTCGAGGCTGGGCTCGATGCGGGTGATGACACCTTTATAGATATTACTCTTGCGTTGCTCTTTTCCGGCGGTTTCGATATCCAAGTCGATGAGCTTCTGGCCATCGACGATCGCGACGCGCAACTCTTCTGCGTGGGTCGCGTTAAATAACATGCGCTTCATTTTTGTTCTCCCGCGCTCACATATTCACGGGGAGGACAAACCTGGGGGGCGCCCCGGTTGTCGAGGGGCTCTAGCTTTCTGTCGTCGTGAAATTCATGGGTGTAGGAGGACGAGAGATTCTGGCCTGAGGTTTGTCAGTACACATCCTGCTTCACGCAGGACGGTGGAATCCACTTTTGGTGTGCGAGCGCGTAACTCATCAATTACCATCGCTACTTTTTCGGGTGAGCGAAGTTAACCCCTCGTTACAGGCGTGACATGGCGGGAGATGAAGCCGCTGGTTTGCGGCGCACAAGGCTCGACCGCTGGGTCCTGACTAATTGCCTGTTTGCCGGAAGAATAGTATAAGCAAAATGAATACCTTAAGCAAAGGATCCGTAACCTGGCGGGAGGTGGACGAGTCGGCGCACGACCAGCGCATAGACAATTTCCTGCACAAGATCCTGAAAGGGGTGCCAAAAAGCCACATTTATCGCATCGTTCGCGGCGGTGAAGTCAGGGTCAACGGCCGGCGCGTAGAAGTGGCCTACCGGCTGCAATCCGGGGATAAGGTCAGGCTCCCGCCGGTTCGTACCGCCCGGCACGCGTCCAAACCCGGAGGCCGGACGGTCAAAGCGCTATTCGCCGGCACGGTGCTCCTTGAAGACGAGGACCTGCTGATCGTTGACAAGCCGGGCGGCGTGGCAGTCCATGGCGGCAGCGGCATATCCAGCGGGGTGATCGAGCAACTGCGTCAAGCGCGGTCAGGAATCCGCTTTCTTGAACTCGTGCACCGGCTGGATCGCGACACCTCGGGCGTGCTGGTGCTAGCCAAGAAGCGCAGCGCGTTGACCGACTTGCATGCGCAGCTGCGCGATGGGGCGGTTAAAAAGCATTACTTCGTACTGGTGCTGGGCGAGTGGAAGGACGCCAAGCGCAACGTCAAACTGGCGTTACACAAGTATGTATCCCCATCCGGCGAACGCCGGGTGGTGGTCAACGAGGACGGCGCGCAGGCACATACCGTGTTCCGCCTGGAGCGCAATTTCCCGGGATTCAGCCTGCTCGACGCCGACCTCAAGACCGGCCGCACCCATCAGATCCGCGTGCATCTGGCGCACCTCGGTTTTCCGATCGCCGGTGACGACAAGTATGGAGATTTCGACGCCAACAAGCGGCTGGCGAAGCAGGGCCTGAAGCGCATGTTCCTGCATGCCGCCAGCCTTGAATTCCGCCACCCCCGCAGCGGCGGGACGGTGCGGGTGCAAGCTCCGCTCGCACCTGAGCTGGAAAGCTTCCTGCGCTCCCTCAAGGCCGGTGGGCGCTGTTAGTGTCGAGAGTTATCCCACGAATGAGCGGAACAGGACACTAGACTCTGATGCCGGGACGCTTCGAACTGCTGGTGTTCGACTGGGACGGCACGCTGGCGGACTCCGCCGGACATATCGTCGCCTCGCTGCAGGCCGCGTTCCGGGACCTCGACCTCCCGGTGCCGAGCCCGGAAGCGGCGCGCCACGTGATCGGGCTTGGGCTGCAGGACGCGCTGGCCTACCTCAATCCCGGACTGGCAAGCAGCCGTTACCGCGAAGTCGCGGACCGCTATAGTGCCCACTTTCTGGCCGGCCACGAGGACATCGAGCTGTTCCCGATGGTCGAAGAAGGCATACCCGCACTCAACCGCGACGGCTATCTGTTGGCGGTGGCCACCGGGAAGAGCCGTCGCGGGCTGGATCGTGCGCTACAAAATACAGCGCTCGGCGCACATTTTCACGCTTCGCGCTGCGCCGATGAGGGTTTTCCAAAACCGCATCCCGACATGCTGGAAACGTTGATACGATCGCTGGGAGTTGCGCGGGAGCGCACTCTGATGATCGGAGACACCACGCACGATCTGCAGATGGCCGCAAACGCCGCGGTGCTCGCAGTGGGCTTGACTTACGGCGCGCACCCGCGTCAGGAACTCGAGCGTATGGGACCGCTGGCGTGTATCGGCAGTTTCGCCGAGTTGATGCTATGGCTGAAGCAAAACGCCTGATCTGCGCGGCTAGCGACTTGCCCGAGCGCGGCAGGGGCGTGCGCTTTGTCGTGGATACCGAGAGCGGGCCGGCGGCGGCGTTTGCCGTGCGCTACCGTGGCCGGGTGCATGGCTATTTGAACCGCTGCGCCCACGTCTGGGTCGAACTCGACTGGCAGCCCGGTGAGTTCTTCGATGTGTCCGGTCTATACTTAGTGTGTTCGACGCACGGTGCCGCGTATCTTCCGGATACGGGCTACTGTGTCGGCGGTCCGTGCAAAGGCCAGAAACTGGCCAAACTGCCGGTCGAGGAGCAGGACGGACAGGTTTACCTGATCGAAAACAAGGAAACGCTTCATGGCTGAAACCGATCCGGGCGGTTCCGCAGGCAACTGGGAACGCCAGATCATCGAAAAGCTCGCGCGCGCCGCGCTCGACGAGCAGCGCAGGGCCCGCCACTGGGGCATCTTTTTCAAGACGCTTACTTTCATTTATCTTTTCCTGCTGATGTTCGCCGCATTCGGCTGGCTCGGCGGACGTGAGGTGGCGATGCCCGGCGACCATACCGCGCTGGTGGAATTGAACGGCGTCATCGCCGCTGATGAGCACGCCAATGCCGACAACATCAATCACGGGCTGCAGGACGCTTTCGGTGACCAGGGCACCAAAGGCGTAATCCTGCGCATCAACAGTCCGGGCGGCAGCCCGGTGCAGGCCGCGACCATCAACAACGAAATCGGCCGGCTGCGCGAGAAATACCCGGAGATCCCGATCTACGCGGTGATCGAGGACATCTGTGCCTCGGGCGGCTACTATGTGGCGGTTGCCGCCGACCGGATCTACGTCGACAAGGCGAGCATCGTCGGTTCGATCGGCGTGCTGATGGACGGCTTCGGTTTCACCGGCACGATGGAAAAACTCGGCGTCGAACGCAGATTGCTCACCGCCGGAGAGAACAAGGGATTTCTCGATCCGTTCTCGCCGCTCGATCCGACGCAGCGCGAATATGCGAAACGCATGCTGGGGGAGATTCATCAGCAGTTCGTCGAAGTTGTCCGCAAAGGCCGCGGCAAGCGCCTGAAGGAAGCGCCGGACACTTTTTCCGGTCTGGTATGGACCGGCCAGAAAAGCATCGACCTGGGCCTGACCGATGCCCTCGGCAGCGTCGACTTCGTGGCCCGTGAAGTCATCAAGGCCGAGAAAATCGTCGATTTCACTCCCCGCGAAAATCTGGCCGAGCGCTTCGCCAAGCGCTTTGGCGCTTCGCTCGGCGAGGCGCTAGTGCGCGCCGTCGGGCCGCTTTCCCCGGTTCGCTGAAACTTTCCCCTTTGCCAGAAGCAGGAACACGGTCGGCCTGCGGTCGAGGCTCGCCGGTGAATTTTTCCATTGCGCGACGCTGCGGGTCGTCACCTGCTCCGTTGTGCCGGTCAGGTCGGTTGCCAGCGACAGCATGGAATCCGCGTCGCAGGTGCGCAGCAGCGCACCGAACAACTGATCATTTCGGTACGGCGCCTCGATGAAGATTTCGGTCTGGTCCAGGCGGCGCGATCTTTCCTCCAGTTCGCGAATGCTGCGCTCGCGCTCAGGTGAGCGCGCGGGCAAGTAGCCATTGAATGCAAAGCGCTGACCATTGAGCCCGGAGGCCATCAACGCCAGGACGATAGAGGAGGGGCCCACCAGCGGGATCACTCGCGCGCCTATACGGTGCGCCTCGGCGACAAGTGCTGCACCCGGATCGGCAATCGCCGGACAGCCCGCTTCCGACAGCAGACCCAGATCGACGCCCGCCTCCAGTTTGCGCACGATTCGCTGCACGTCGTCGGTTCCGGAATGCTCGTCCAGCACTTCGAGCGTGAGTTCCGGCAACGGCAGATTCAATGCTTTCAGGAACTGCCGGGCTGACTTCGGACGCTCCACCACAAAAAAGCGCAGAGCCTGCACCGCTGTCTTCAGTTGTGTTCCGATCCAGTTTTCGGTGTTCCCCGGAACCAGATCAACTGGAATCAGATAAAGCTGACCCATTCCCATTATTTACATGAATAGTGATCTATATATCATTGTTATGGAATAATTAAATGTTCTTCTCTGAGCATGCTTGAAAGGGCGATAAGGGGCAGGCCGATGAGCGCGGTCGGATCGCCGGACTCGATGCTCTCGACCAGTGAGATACCCAACCCTTCGGCCTTGGCGCTGCCGGCGCAGTCGTACGCCGGCTCGCGGCGCAGATAGCGCTCGATTTCCGCATCGTCGAGACGGCGGAATTTTACGGTGGTGGGCACCAGCCGCGACTGTGTCCGGCCGCTGCGCGCGTTGAGCAGCACGACCGCAGAATGAAAGGTCACGGATCTGCCGCTGACATGGCGCAATTGTTGAACAGCCACCGCGTGCGTCATGGGCTTGTCGAGACGCGCGCCATCGCACACCGCAACCTGGTCGGAACCGATGATGAGCGCGCCCGGGAATCGGGCGCGCACTGCCTGGGCCTTGGCGAGAGCGAGCCGGAACGCGGTATCGGTGGGTTGTTCGCCGTTCAGCGCAGTTTCATCTACTTCCGGCGCAGTGGTTTCGAAGGCCAAGCCGAGCCTCGAAAGCAATTCCTTGCGATAGCGCGAGGTCGAGGCGAGAATCAACTGCAGACCGCTGTTTGTTGAAGACATTTTGTTTTGACAGGGTAATTCAAAACTAATATTATGCGCGGCTTATGTTTGACCGGGCTGTCATAGATAGCGTTGCGTTTGCGCGCGAGTCCGGCGAATTGCGCGCAACGGTGTCAGTCACGGCGCTAGCGCGTTTGCAAGATGCGTTGTTCGATCAGTCCGGCACAATCGCGTATGAGCTGGCAGGTCGTGTCGGTCAGGAGGGCAAACCCTCGTTGCGTCTTACGCTCGGCGGCGAGCTGGTGCTCCGCTGCCAGCGTTGCCTCGGGCCGGTTCGCTTCCGATTCGATGCGGTGCGCAACTTCATGCTGGTTCCTGAGGGCCAGGCATTGGGCGACCCCGCCGATGAGGCGGAGGACACGGAACAGCTGCACGCCGATCCGAAACTCGACGTCATCGCTTTGGTCGAAGACGAAGTCATTTTAGGACTGCCGATGATAGCGGGCCACGAGGACGGCGCGTGCGTGGCGCCGTTGCCGAAAGCGGAAGCTGGCATGCGGGAATCGCCGTTCTACGCGTTGGCAAGCCTCAAGCGGCAGTAAAAAAGTTTCAATTGAAGGAGTCATCACATGGCAGTCCAACAGAACAAGAAGTCGCCCTCGAAACGCGGCATGCATCGCTCCCACGATTTTCTGACCAACCCGCCGCTCGCCGTCGAGCCCACCACTGGCGAAGTGCATCTGCGCCATCACATCAGTCCCAACGGCTATTACCGCGGCAAAAAAGTCGTCAAGACCAAGGGCGACTGAGCAACGCCGGATTTTGGCTGCGCGGCCGCGCAGCTGAAACGAATGAGGGGAATGCCCGCTTCAACCCGCCTCAGCGGGTGCGACGACTGCCCGAGCGCGTATCCGATGTTTCCCGGGTGCGGCACGCTTCCCGAGGCAGCGCATAATCCATGGCGATCACGATAGCGCTCGACTGCATGGGCGGTGACCATGGCGCCAATGTCACCGTGCCCGCCGCGCTCGATTTTCTCGACAGCGTCGAGGACGCGCAGGTCGTCCTGGTAGGAATCCCCGAAGCAATCGAAACCGAGCTGAAGCGCCGCCGCGCAAAGGCAGGCGGACGTATTCGCATCGAAGCTGCAACCGAAGTGGTGGCAATGGACGAAGCGCCGGCCTCCGCGCTGCGGGGAAAACGCGACTCGTCGATGCGGCTTGCGATCGACCTGGTCAAGAGCGAACAGGCGGATGCCTGCGTCAGCGCCGGCAACACCGGAGCGCTGATGGCCATGTCGCGGTTCGTGCTCAAGATGCTGCCTGGCATTGAGCGTCCGGCCATCGCATCTTTCCTGCCGACCCAGCGCGGCCGCACGTGCGTGCTCGATCTCGGCGCCAATGTGGACTGCACCTCGGAACACCTTCTGCAGTTCGGCGTGATGGGATCATCGCTGGTGAGCGCGGTGGAACACGTCGAGCGCCCGACGGTGGGTCTGCTCAACATCGGTGAGGAGGAGATCAAGGGAAACGAAGTGGTCAAGCAGGCCGCGGAACTTATGCGCGACAGCAGCCTCAATTTCTACGGCAACATCGAGGGTACGGACATCTACAAGGGCACCACCGACGTGATCGTATGCGATGGGTTCGTCGGTAACGTCGCGCTCAAGACTTCGGAAGGGCTGGCGCAGATGCTGGCGATGTACCTGCGCCAGGAGTTCGGCCGCAATATTTTTACCAAGCTCTCGGGCGCCATGGCTTTGCCGGTCATCAATGCCTTCCGCCGCCGCGTCGATCCTCGTCGCTACAATGGCGCCAGCCTGCTCGGCCTGAAAGGCATCGTGGTCAAGAGTCACGGCTCGGCGGACAGTTTCGGCTTCCGCTTCGCGATCCAGCGGGCCTACGAGGAAGCGCATAATGACATGCTCCACGGCATCAGCAAGCGCATGGCCTCAATTCATCAAAGGGTGGCGTGATGAATTCCCGGATCATCGGCACCGGCAGCCATCTTCCCGAGAAGGTTCTCACCAACGCCGATCTGGAAAAGATCGTCGATACTTCCGACGAATGGATCCGCAGCCGCACCGGCATTAGCAGCCGCCATATCGCGGCGGAAGGCGAACTGACCAGCGATCTGGCGCTGCCGGCTGCGCAGAAGGCGCTGCAATCCGCGGGTGTCGCGGCGGGCGACATCGACATGATCATCGTCGCCACGACCACGCCGGACATGATTTTCCCGAGCACCGCGTGCATTCTGCAATCCAGGCTCGGCATTGCCGGCTGCCCGGCGTTCGACCTGCAGGCGGTGTGTAGCGGCTTCGTCTATGCACTGAGTACGGCGGATCTTTTCATTCGCGCCGGCCAGGCAAAGAAAGTACTGGTGGTCGGCGCTGAAGTCTATTCCCGGATTCTCGACTGGAACGACCGCGGCACCTGCGTCCTGTTCGGCGACGGAGCGGGAGCGGTTGTGCTGGCGGCGAGCGACACACCCGGGATTCTGGCCACGCGGCTGCACGCCGATGGCAGTCACAAGGACCATCTGTCGGTGCCGGGCAGCGTATGCGGCGGCAAGGTGTGGGGCAGGCCGTTCGTTCACATGGACGGGGGCTCTGTTTTCAGGTTCGCCGTGCGGGTCTTCGAGGAGGTTGCGCACGAAGTGCTGGATCAGGCCGGGCTGAAGGTGTCGGACCTGGACTGGTTTGTGCCGCATCAGGCCAATATCCGCATTATGGAAGCGACCGCCAAAAAGCTCCGTCTGCCGGTCGAGAAAATCATCGCCACCGTGGATCATCACGGCAATACTTCGGCGGCTTCGATCCCCTTGGCGCTCGACGAAGCGGTGCACGACGGGCGAATCCGCCCCGGCCAGACGCTGCTGCTGGAGGGCGTGGGCGGAGGATTCACCTGGGGCGCGGTGTTGCTGCGCTGGTGATCGCGACGACATGAAGATTGCATTCGTTTTTCCGGGGCAGGGCTCGCAGTCGGTCGGCATGATGCGGTCCTTCGCAGAACTGCCCGGCGTACGCGAAACGTTTGCGCAGGCTTCCGAACTGCTGGGTCAGGATATTTGGAATCTCGCTGCCAAGGGTCCCGCGGAAGAACTCAATCTCACCGTCAATACGCAGCCGGTGATGCTGGTGGCGGGCGTGGCGCTGTTTCGTGCGTGGCGGACGCGGGAAGGCCCGGCGCCGGCGATCATGGCCGGGCACAGCCTCGGCGAATACACGGCCCTGGTGGGAAGCGGCGCGCTGGATTTTGCCGATGCAGTGCCGCTGGTGCGGTTTCGCGCACGCGCGATGCAGGAAGCCCTGCCAGCGGGCGTGGGCGCGATGGCGGCGATACTCGGTCTGGATGATGACGTGGTCCGCGCCGTTTGTGCGGAGGCGAGCAGCGCAAACGAAGTGGCGGAGGCCGCGAACTTCAATTCACCCGCGCAAGTGGTCATCGCCGGCAACAAGGCTGCTGTCGAACGTGGAATGGATATTGCCAAAGCCAGGGGCGCCAAGCGCGCGATGCTCCTGCCGATGAGCGTGCCGTCGCATTGCAGTCTCATGCGGCCAGCAGCCGAGCGCATGCGCGAGCAATTGCACTCGCCGTCGTTCAGGCGCGGCACCATCCCGGTGCTGCACAATGCCGACGTCAAAAGCGCCGAATCGGCTGATGCCATCAAGGATGCGCTGGTGCGCCAACTGATTCAGCCGGTGCGCTGGGCGGAGACGGTGCGGCAGATGGTGTCGAGCGGCGTTACCCATATGGTCGAATGCGGACCCGGCAAGGTACTGGCCGGACTGAACAAACGCATTGCGCCGCAAACCCACATTCTTTCATTCAGCGACGGTGCGGCATTCGGTCAGGCTTTGTCCGTGCTGAAATAAGCCTGCAATAGATTTACGAGGGAGGAGTTCATGCTCGCAGGAAAAGTCGCGTTGGTTACCGGCGCCAGCCGGGGGATCGGCCAGGCAACCGCGGTTGCGCTTGGTAAGGCCGGCGCGACGCTGATAGGTACCGCCACCAGCGATGCGGGCGCCGCGGCAATTTCCGCCTATCTTGCCGGCGAAGGCATAAAGGGCGTCGGGCTCAAGCTCAATGTCAACGACCTGGCAGCCATGGAGCAGGTGCTCGGCGACATTGAGTCGCAGTTTGGATCCGTCGCAATCCTGGTGAACAATGCCGGAATTACCCGCGACAACCTGCTGCTGCGAATGAAGGATAGCGAATGGGACGAGATCATGGACACCAACTTGAAGTCGGTGTACCGCTTGAGCAAGCTCGTGATCCGCTCCATGATGAAGGCTCGATCCGGGCGCATCATCAACATTACCTCGGTGGTGGGCTCGACGGGCAACCCGGGTCAGGTGAATTACGCCGCAGCCAAGGCCGGGATCGTCGGATTCAGCAAGTCGCTTGCCCGTGAAGTGGGCAGCCGCAACATCACTGTAAACTGTGTGGCGCCCGGTTTCATTGACACTGACATGACGCGCGGATTGCCGGAGGAAGCCAAGACTGCGCTGCTGGCGAACGTGCCATTGGCCCGATTCGGGAAGCCGCAGGAAGTAGCGGCGGCGGTCGTGTTTCTTGCGTCCGAGGGTGCCTCCTACGTCACCGGAAGCACCCTGCATGTCAATGGCGGGATGTACATGGATTGACTCCGGAAGCCTTGCAATTTTGGTAGACTAACGCGCGTGTTTTTCGCCGTTGTGGGTACCCCTCCAGGGCGGACGGCAGGCAGACACGTAACTGCATCTTCAAGTAAAGGGAAGGGACATTAATGGAATCCGTAGAACAGCGCGTGAAAAAAATCGTTGCCGAGCAGCTGGGCGTGAACGAAGCGGACGTGAAGAATGAATCGACGTTCGTCGACGACCTCGGAGCCGATTCCCTCGACACCGTCGAACTGGTGATGGCGCTTGAAGAAGAATTCGAGTGCGAGATCCCCGACGAAGAGGCGGAAAAGATCACTTCCGTACAGCAGGCCATTGATTACATCAAGGCGCACCTCAACTAATCTCGCCGTCTTTCCTAGTTTTCTGGAGTCCCGTTGTCTAGGCGCCGAGTCGTAGTCACCGGCCTGGGGACCGTTTGCCCGGTCGGCAACAGCGTCAAGGACGCTTGGGCCAACATCCAGGCGGGCAAATCCGGGATCACCCGGATCACCAGTTTTGACGCCAGCCCTTTCGCATCGCAGATCGCCGGCGAGGTAAAGAATTTCGACGTCGGCCAGGTGCTGGCGCCGAAAGAAGCGCGGCGCGTGGATGTTTTCATCCATTACGGCATTGCCGCTGCAGTGGAGGCGATCCGCGACGCCGGGCTCGAGGCCAATCCGAAGGACGCCGAGCGCATCGGCCTGAATATCGGTTCGGGAATCGGCGGACTGCGGATGATCGAGGAAACCCACCGTGCCATGATTGAAGGCGGCGCGCGCAAGATTTCGCCATTCTTCATCCCCGGCGCGATCATCAACATGACCTCGGGAAACCTTTCTATCATGTACGGTTTCAAGGGGCCGTGCCTGGCGATGGTCACGGCGTGCACGACCGCGAATCATTGCCTGGGCGACTCGGCGCGGCTGATCGAGTACGGTGATGCCGACGTCATGGTTGCGGGCGGATCCGAAGCCGCGGTTTGTTCGCTAGGGGTCGGCGGATTCTCGGCGGCGCGCGCACTGAGCACGCGCAACGACGATCCGGCGACGGCGAGCCGTCCCTGGGACAAGGATCGCGATGGCTTCGTGCTCGGTGAGGGCGCCGGAGTGCTGGTGCTGGAGGAACTGGAACATGCCAGGGCACGCGGCGCGAGAATCTACTGCGAGCTCATCGGTTACGGCGTGAGCGCCGATGCGCACCATATCACCGCACCCTGCGAGGACGGCGAAGGCGCCGCGCGCGGCATGCTCAACGCAATGCGCAATGCCGGCATCAATCCCGAACAGGTGGATTACATCAATGCCCACGGCACCTCGACGCCACTGGGCGACCTCGCCGAAACCATTGCGTTGAAACGCTGCTTCGGCGAGCACGCCAAACGTGTCGCGGTCAGTTCGACCAAGTCGGCGACGGGACACCTGCTCGGCGCCGCCGGCGGGGTGGAAGCGATTTTTTCGGTGCTGGCCATTCGGGATCAGGTGGCGCCGCCGACTATCAATCTGTTCGATCAGGACCCTCAGTGCGACCTCGATTACGTGCCGAACACCGCACGACCGATGAAAATCAAGATTGCCATGTCGAATTCCTTCGGATTCGGCGGGACCAACGGTACGCTGATTTTCCGCGCGGTCTGAACGCTGCCGGAAACATCCCCCGACGGCGCCCGCCGGTTGACTCTGCGGCAGCCGCGGGCCACCTGGAGATGGCGAATATGCCGTTGAGGTGACTCCCCCAGCATGGCAAAACGCAAGAACCTTTTCCTGCCCAAGCCCAAGTGGACGCTCATGCGCCTGTTGCGGACGCTGATTGCCTTCGGCGTGCTCGCGGTGGCCGGCGCAGCCTCCTGGCTCGGTTACTTCGCGCTGACACCGGTCGAAGTGGCACCGAAGGCGCGTTATTTCATCGTGGAAAACGGCAGCAGCCTGCGCAGCGTGGCGGAGCAGTTCGAAAAGGCGGGCCTGATTTCCGATAGCTGGAGCTTCCTGGTGCTCGCGCGTCTGCTCGGAAACGCAGGCGACATCAAGGCGGGCAGCTATGGCGTCGGTGCCAGGGTCACGCCGCAGCGGCTGCTCGACAAGATCGTCAGCGGTGATTTCGCCCAGTCGGAACTTCGGTTCATCGAGGGCTGGACCTTCCGGCAAATCCGCAAGGTGCTCGACCAGCATCCGGCCGTGAAGCACGACAGCTCAGGACTGTCCGATGCGCAAATTCTGGAACGCCTCGGACTGGAGGAAAAATCTCCCGAGGGGCTGTTCTTCCCGGATACCTATTACTTCGCCGCCGGTACCAGCGACCTGACGATCCTCAGGCAGGCTTACCTGAAAATGCGGGCGAAGCTCGAAGCGCTTTGGGAACAACGGGCCAAGGGCCTGCCGGTTGCCAATGCATACGAAGCGCTTATCCTCGCTTCGATTGTTGAAAAGGAAACCGGCCGGGCCGACGAACGCGACATGGTCGCCGCCGTGTTCGTCAATCGTTTGAAACGGGGCATGCGCCTGCAGACTGATCCGTCGGTGATCTATGGGCTGGGTACCTCGTTCGACGGAAACCTGCGCCGCCGCGATCTCGAAACCGACCAGAGCTACAACACCTACACCCGCTACGGGCTTCCGCCGACCCCGATCGCGATGCCCGGTGAAGCTTCCATCCAGGCCACGTTGAACCCCGCCAATAGCCCTGTAATCTACTTTGTCGCGCGTGGTGACGGCAGCCATGAATTCTCGTCGACCTTGGCAGAGCACAACCGAGCTGTGGACAAGTACCAGCGATCGCAGTGAAACGCGCTAAGTTCATTACTTTTGAAGGCATCGACGGGGCAGGGAAGAGCACTCACCTGGCTTGGGCCACCGATTTCCTGCGTGGGCGGGGTGTGGGCCTGATCGTGACCCGCGAACCCGGCGGAACTAGCCTCGGTGAGCATCTGCGTCAACTATTGCTGGCCGGCGATCAGCGGATTCATCCCGAAACCGAGGCGCTGATGATGTTCACAGCCAGGCGCCAACACCTGGAAGACGTGATCCGTCCGGCTCTGCAGCGAGGCGACTGGGTGCTGTGCGACCGCTTTACCGATGCCAGCTTCGCTTATCAGGGCGGCGGACGCGGGGTGGCGAAGGACAAACTGGAAGCGCTTGAACGCTGGGTCCATCCCGATCTGCAACCGGACCTGACGCTGCTATTCGATGTCAGCGCCGAACTCGGACAAAGCCGGATAGCCCACATCAGGTCGCCGGACCGGTTCGAGCGTGAGGGCGCGGAATTTTTCACCAGGGTGCGCGGTGCCTACCTAGAGCGCCTGCAGCAATGGCCCCACCGGATGGTCAGAATCGACGGCAGCAAATCCATTGCCGATATCCAGCGAGAAATTGAGCAGCGACTCCTGGCGATATGGAAAAAATAGACTTTCCGTGGGCCAGGCCCGCGCTCGAAAGATTGCCGGCGGCCGTTTCGGCGATGCCGCATGCGCTTATGCTCAGCGGCCAGGCGGGACTGGGGAAGAGGACAACGGCGCTGTTTCTGGCCCGGGCCCTGCTCTGCGAAGCGGAGCGCGCTGGGCAAGGAGCTTGCGGAACGTGCCCCTCCTGTCATCTATACGAGGCCGGCAATCATCCCGATCTGCGCATTATCGAAGTCGGGCAGGAAGATGCGCAGACCAACGAGTCTTCGGACGAAGAATCGGCAACGCCAGTAAAGAAACCGAGCCGCCAAATTTCCGTGGACGCGATCCGCGCCCTTGCCGATTTTGTCGCCACCACCGCGCATCGAGGGCGCGCCAAGGTCATCGTGATCGCACCGGCGGAGGCGATGCATCCGAGTGCGGCCAACGCATTGCTCAAGATGCTCGAGGAACCGCCGGGAAGCGCAACTTATTTCGTGCTGGTCAGTCACCGGTCCGACCGCGTGCTGCCAACCATACGCAGCCGCTGTTTTCATGTGCCCTTTGCTGTGCCCGCGCCCGATGCTGCGCTGGACTGGCTGAAGGGGCAGGGGATAGGGGATCCCCTGTTGGCGTTGGCGCAGGGGGGTTATGCTCCCCTAGCGGCGATGGAGATGGCCGGGGACGTGGAGTTCTGGAATCAGCGCAAGGCGCTGCTCGATGAGCTGGCCCGGGCCGGGTTCGATTTTCTGGCCGCTGCGGACCGCGCCGAACCCATCGACGGCCCGGTGGTAGCCAGGCTGCTGTCACAGTGGACTTACGATCTGGTCTCGCTCAAATCCGGAGGAAAGGTCCGCTACCACCCCGATTACGCGGCCGCCCTGAAGTCGCTGGCGCGGAAGCTGCCGGCACAGGCACTCATGGTCTGGTACGACTCGGTACTACAATACGGTCGTGCGGCCCAGCATCCGTTGAACAAGCGGCTGGCTATGGAGAGTCTGCTGTCGGGCTATCCCGGCGCATGAGTACGGAGAAGCGGCGTGGATAACGATCGTCCCCAAAATGCCCGGCCCGGCGCGCTCGCGTTGAATATTCGCGAGAAGGCGATCCTGTACGCGGCCTATATGCCGTTCCTGAAGGGCGGCGGCATTTTTATTCCCACCACTAAGCAGTACCGGCTGGGCGATGAGATCTTCATGCTGATCGGGCTGATGGGTGATGCCAACAAGATTCCGGTAGCGGGGAAGGTGGTCTGGATTACCCCGGTGGGATCCCAAGGCAACAAAGCGCAGGGCGTTGGCGTTCAGTTTGGGGACGATGAAGGCGGTGTTGCGGCCCGCACCAAGATCGAGGAGCTGTTGGACGGTCAACTGAAGATCAACCGCCCAACCCATACGATGTGAGAAAGAAGATGAAGTAAGTTGCTCATCAAATTAATATAAAAACAGAATTTGTTCGTAGATTCCCACTGCCATATCAATTTTCCCGAGCTCGTTGCCGACCTTGACAGTGTGCTCGCGGCGATGCAGTCGAACGCCGTAACCCACGCGTTGTGCGTTTCGGTCAACCTCGAAACCCTTCCGCAGGTTCTGTCGATCGCCGAGCGCTTTCCCAACGTCTTTGCCTCGGTAGGTGTACATCCGGACGATCAGGGCGGCGAGGAACCCGACATCGGCCGCCTGTCCGCGTTAGCCAAGCACCCCGGGGTCGTCGCAATCGGCGAAACGGGACTCGACTATTACCGACTGGATGGTGATTTGGAGTGGCAGCGCGAACGTTTCCGTCGTCATATCCGGGCAGCCCACGAGTCGGGAAAGCCGCTCATCATTCATACACGGGAAGCGGCCGCGGATACGCTGAGAATCATGAAGGAAGAAAACGCCGCTGAATGCGGTGGGGTCATGCATTGCTTCACGGAAACTCAGGCGGTTGCGGACGCCGCCATGGAGATGAACTTCCTAATATCCTTCTCCGGCATCGTGACGTTCAAGAACGCACTCGCGCTCAAGGCGGTGGCACGCGAGGTGCCCCTGGAACGTATGCTGATCGAGACCGATTCGCCTTATCTGGCTCCGGTTCCTTACCGCGGCAGGACCAACCAACCCGCATACGTGCGCTTTGTCGCCGAGGAAGTGGCGCGCCTGAAGGGGGTTTCGGTCGAAACCGTGGCCACCGCAACGACCGCCAATTTCTTCGAGTTGTTCAGGAACGCGACCTGAATTCCTGGAGTCATCGCTAACGTTTTGGCTGCCCAACGCGTCGCGAAACGGCCGCGCCAGACAAACCGGCCGAATCATGGAAGAATCGAGCGGCAACAGCCTTTTCCTAATAAGGGGTATGCGCAATGGTTGTCATGGACTGGGTGAAGGAAGCTTGGATACACATCGCGTGGTTGTTTACGCGGGGTGGCTACTGCTTCAACAACGTTGACGCGTTCGATGAGTGCCGGCCGTTCTGGGCGACCTTGATGTTCATCGTAATCGGGATCGGAGTGCTGGTCCTCCTGGTTGTGGGCAACCATCTTCTCACCGGATATTGGAAGTACCGGCAGGTAATGAAACGTCGAGAAGCAGAGCTCGAGATCGCTCCGGAGACAGTCATGGACCAGGCCAGATGGAACGCCGAGAGAGCCTTCGATACAGGTCTGAGCGAAGCCGAGATCGCGCAAAGAATAAAGGCCGAGAAGGACCGCATCAAAGCGACGGCATCGACGTCGAAAGACCAAGCCAAGGGAGATCCGAACCTGGGCATAGACCTGTTGCACCGGTAGGCGCGGCAGGCCTGATGGAGCAAGGCCGGGATATCTGTCCCAGCCTTTTGCCACTGCGCATAATGTATATTATGTTAAATTAAAAAATCTATACACAAACCCAATTGTCGTTCAGTCCTGTCAGAGCATCACCCTCGCCTTTTGCGTGTCCCGCAACCTTGTCACAGTTGAAAACGCCGCTGAGAGGCGCAGCGAAGTCTTTATTGGCTTTGACGGCCATCCGAACAGGTTGATGAGCAGATGGGGTCAGCATCGGCAGGGAGGTTGCCGGGCAAGTCCAGCTGCAAATACGATCAATTACGGGCGGCGTAGGGCGAATGGGGCCTTCAGGGTGCCACGGACGGGTCAGGGTTCCTGATCTGCCTAAGTCGTTCGAAACAACATACGGCCGCCGCGGCAGCGACGTTGAGCGATTCCACGTTGCGCGCCATCGGAACGTGAACAAACTGGGTTGCCATTTCGACACCCTCTTCTCCCAGTCCCCTGCCCTCGCTGCCGAATATCATCGCCACCGGCCCGGTCAGATCGACATCGAAGATGGATTGCTTCGCGCGCGGGCTGGTGGCGATGACGCTGCCCTTGAATCCCGACAACGCTGCGGGAAGATCCACGCGTTCGCGCACCGGCAGCACGAACTGCGCACCCATTCCGCCGCGCAGCGATTTCGGCGACCAGGCATCCGCGCATCCCTTGGCGAGATACGCCGAGGTGGCGCCCGCGGCCGCCGCAGTGCGCAGCAATCCACCCACATTGCCCGGATCCTGCACACCGTCGAGCACCACGCGAAAATCGTCCGGCGATTTCGTTTCGATCCGCGGGATGTCTACGATCGCGGTCACGCCCTCCGGAGTTTCGACCTGGGTGATTTCGTCGAACAGTTCGTCCGCGAGCAGATAGACGCGACGCGGCTCGACGACTTCGACGAGTTGGCGCACTTCCGCACCCCGAGCGCCCTCCTCGCTCACCAACAAGGTGAGCGCCTTTACTCCGAACCGCTCGATGTACGCACCGATGAGCCGCAAGCCATCGAGCAGCGTGCGGCCGCTTTTTGCGCGCTCGCGCGCGGATTCCGCCAGCTTGTGCGCCAGCTTGACGTGCGTATTCTGGCGCGAGGAGATGCGTTCCATTTGGAATGATATCGGTGCAGGGGATGGTGCCAGAGCCGGAATCGGACCGGCATGAATCTGTCGATATGGTGGGCGAGACCGGATTCGAACCGGCATGGCTTGCGCCGAGGCATTTTAAGTGCCTTGTGTATCCCAATTCCACCACTCGCCCGCGGTACTAAATCCTCGTAGATTTTAACAGCCAGCTTCTGACGGTATACGTCGAAATGTTCTTCTCCCTGGCGTAAGCCGCCATACTACCGCAGCGTTTGATCCCTGCCCTCACCTCGTCCGCGGGGGGATATGCGGATACTTGGTGTTTTTCCCGCGATAGGTTGGCGTGAGGGCATGGCAATTTGGGCAAATCATGCGCAAGTTGTCGATCTGGTTGTTCGTCTTGTCGCCGTCAACGTGGTCTAGTTCCAGTGGCATTGGGCTGCCCAGCCATTCACTGCCGCCACAACTCGAGCAAATCGGCTGAAGTACGCCCTCGCGAAGCAACCGTTTCCTCAGCTTGTTGCTCTGATAGAAGGCGCCACTGCGCAGAATGCTTTCCAAAGTTCGGCGCGGCGCGTGAGGGTTGGTCTTGCCGCGCAAGTGTGCCTGCCCGGTCCAGTGCTGCGTATCCAATCGACGCAGCACTTGCGCCATGCTGGTTGACTCGGCGACAGAAGCGATCAGGTTCACGTCTGTCCAGCTACGCCGCCTTCCCCGCATGAGTATTCGGATATCTGTTGATTGCGTTAGTCCAAGGAATGATAGCAGACGTGGCGGATTGTTAGATGAACAGCCTCTTTCATTATCACTAACGTCTAGTAAACAGAGGAGCTTGAGCGCCCGGGCGGGTCGCCCTGTGGATTCTTGCTCGATGCGCTCGAGACGATGCGACCGGTAATTGCAATTGGAGGCGGGGGTCGGAATCGAACCGGCGTACACGGCTTTGCAGGGCGAAAATGCATCGAAGCCCAGCAATGACTTACGACACGATTCCTAACGAAACAGCGTCTTGCGATTTTGAGTGATATCTGACAATAACGCTGTGTGACTACTTTTCCCCGCCAACTGTCCCAAAAAGTCCCAAACCGATATTGTCTCGTACTCGGGCTTGGGAGCGGCCACCGCATAAGGCTGTACGGCCAGGTGCTGTTCCACGCAGAAGGCTAAGCACTGGCCCTAGCCTCCACCGCGTCGTTTGGTCCGCTGCCCCCTGGGCAATGGCGCGCGGCCAGTTGCTCGAGTTCGCGGGCGCGGCGCGCGCGGGCGCAGCTTGCCTAGGACGGCTATCTGACTCGCGGCGGGGGGAATGTCGAGATTGTCCGAGAAATACATCACCTCGACGCCCTTTGCCGCATCGCGCGCGCTGTACCCAAGTTCGTAACGGATGCCGCGATACCGGCTGTACAAGGCCCGAATCTGGGGCACGTCGTCGTAGGAGACTATCCACGATTGTGGCCTAATCCTCCGAACGAGGCAGGCAATAGCCGCATGGTCCTTGGCATCGTAGTGGTCAATATAGAGATCCTTGCCCTTCACAAAATAGGGCGGGTCCAAGTACACGAGGGTTCGTTTTGGGAGGTGAGCCACCGTGTTGGTCAAGAAGTCGGCCGCGTCCTCGTTGTAAACGCGTATGCGCTCCCGCATGGAGGCAATTGCTTCAACGCGGGCCGCTAGATCCTTGGCATTATAGCGAGCGTCGATACCCCATAGCGAAGTCTGAGCTCGTCCGCCAATGATGCCTCCTCGAAGGATGCCGGATCGGTTCGTGCGGTTGAGGTAGAACGTAGCGAAACCCAGGTCGAGATCATCGTGATCGTCCGCGTTCCTGAATATAGCCTTATGGCGGTCCCAGGCTCGCACGCTGAGCGTGGCGTCCCGGATCTTCCGTGAAAACTCATCTGGCACGTTAAGGATGCTGGACCACAGAGCATACAACGGCCGGCTTATGTCGTTGATGTGGATGCGCGTCACGTATTCGTGCATAAGCAGTTCGAGCGCCACGGCGGCTCCGCCAGCATAGGGTTCGCAGTACTCGCCGTCCACGAGGTTGTTCTTCCGGAGGATACTCTTGACGAAATCGGAAAGTCTTCCCTTGCCGCCCGGGTATCGCAGCGGCGTGAAATTCACCAGTCGATTCGCGGGATCTGTCATTCTGCCGGCGCCTGCCAGACGCGCTGGAAGAACGGCTCGACGTGATCCCATGCATTGCGCAGCTCCCTTGGGCTCGGCTTGGTGAAGCGATTGTGCACGTAACTGTTGAGCAGCGCCGCGCTGAGCGGGCTGTGATCTTGGTGAATGCCGCGGCGCAACGCTTGGAACGGCCCCTTCCTCGCACCAGCGGCGATCATATGGTCCACCGCTTCCTCCACACGTCGCGCAAGCGGTTTTTCGATCTTGCGGCCGTCCTTGTCCGCGTGCAGAGGGATATCGTTGGCCTCGCAATACTTGTCCGTGCAGAGCTCGAGAAACACCCGGAGCAGCACGGCACATGCGTGCGGAGTGTCCTCAACCCTGAGCTGCCGCAGTTCGTGGTAAATCTCGTTGACCTTCGGCTCGCTGATGCCGATCCTGGTCGCTTTCGGAACCAACGTCTTCCGATCAGGCGACAAATTGCGCTTCTTCTT
>DASYUW010000059.1:0-4768 GCA_036000845.1 Burkholderiales bacterium | reverse complement strand
GACAGCCAGTCCAATCCGAACCGCGCCGGCGAAGTCGCGAACGACCTCATACTCAAAGAGAAGATCGACCTGATGCTGGTGTCGTCGACGCCGGAAACCACCAATCCGGTATCGGATGCCTGCGAGCTGAACGAAATCCCCTGCATTTCCACCGTGGCGCCGTGGCAGCCGTGGTTCTTCGGCCGCCAGGGCGACCCGGCCAAGGGGTTCAACTGGACCTATCACATCTTCTGGGGACTCGAGGACGTGATCGCCAATTTCCTGGCGGGCTGGAAGTCGGTGCAGACCAACAGGAAAGTCGGCGGCCTGTTCCCGAACGACGGCGACGGCAATGCCTGGGGCGACAAAGAAAGGGGATTCCCGGGACCGCTGGCGAAGGAAGGCTTCACGCTGCTCGATCCGGGCCGCTTCCAGAACATGAACAACGATTTCTCGGCGCAGATCGCCGCGTTCAAGAAAGACGGCGTCGAGATCGTCACCGGTGTGGTGATCCCGCCGGACGCCAAGACCTTCCTGACGCAGGCCAGGCAGCAGGGCTTCAAGCCGAAGGTGGTGACGCTGGGCAAGGCACTGTTGTTCCCCGCGGCGATCGAGGCGCTGGGCGATCTCGGCGACGGCCTGTCGACCGAAGTATGGTGGTCGCCGTCGCATCCGTTCACCTCGTCGCTGACCAAGCAAAGCGCTAAGCAACTCGCCGATTTCTACGAGTCCACGTTCAGGAAACAGTGGACCCAGCCGATCGGCTTCGCCCACGCGCTGTTCGAAGTGGCGGTGGATGCGCTTAAACGCACCAGGGATCTCGGCAGCCATGCGTCGATCCGCGACGCCGTCGCCGCCACCAGCCTCCAGACCGTGGTCGGCGACGTGAAGTGGGGCGGCGGCGGTCCGTTCAAGAACGTCAGCAAGACCCCGCTGGTGCTCGGGCAATGGGTCAAGGGCAAGAAATACAAATACGAGCTGGTCATCGTCAGCAGCTTGCAGTTTCCCGCGATTCCCGCCCCCGGCAAGCTGAAGTTGATGTAAGCGGCCCCCCTCTCCCCGCCCTCTCCCGCAAGGGGAGAGGGAGGTCTGGAGCAAGAACGGGATACTCCTAAAACAATGGCCGCAATTCTTGCGCTGGAAAACATCAGCAAGAGCTTCGGCGCGCTCAAGGTGGCCGACGGCATCACGCTGTCGGTCGCCGTGGGCGAGACGCTGGGCATTCTCGGGCCCAACGGCGCGGGCAAGACGACGCTGTTCAACCTGATCAGCGGCGACCTTCGCGCCGATTCCGGCCGGGTCGTATTCGGCGCGGAAGACGTGACGCTGCATCCGCCGCACCGCCGCTGCCGTCTCGGAATCGGTCGCTCCTACCAGATCCCGCAACCTTTCGGCGCGATGACGGTTTTCGAGAACCTGGTCGCGGCAGCATCCTTCGGCGCCGGACGGGCGGAAAAAGATACTTACGGGCACGCGGTGGAAATTCTGCGCGAGACCGGATTGCTGTCCAAGGCGAACCGGCTCGCCGCCAGCCTGACGCTCCTCGACCGCAAGCGGCTGGAGCTGGCGCGCGCGCTGGCGACAAAGCCGAAAGTGTTGCTCCTCGATGAGATCGCCGCCGGCTTGACGGAGCACGAAGCCGGGGCACTCGTCGAGGAGATCAGGCGCATCAAGTCGCAGGGCGTGACCATGATCTGGATCGAGCACGTGGTGCACGCGCTGCTGGCGGTCGCCGACCGCCTGTTCGTGATCAACTTCGGGCAGAAGCTCGCCGAAGGGGCGCCCGCGGCCGTGATGAACGATCCGGAAGTGAAGCGCGTGTATATGGGCTTGGAAGTATAGGAACAACTGCAAATCAAACCACCAAGGCACCAAGACACCAAGACACCAAGGAAACCAGACATGAAAGGGCTTGGCCGCGGTTTTTCTGTTGCACGGATTTCTTGGTGCCTTGGTGTCTTGGTGGTTAGCCCTTTTTGGCTATGTTTGTAGACCTTCAATGGCACTGCTGAAGACGAAAAAACTTGAAGCCCGTTACGGCGACTTTCAGGCGCTGTTCGGTATCGACTTCGAAATCCATCCGGGCGAGATCGTCGCGATGATCGGCGCCAACGGGGCTGGCAAGTCGACGTTCCTGAAGACGGTGTGCGGCCTGCTCAAGGCCGATCGCGATGCCGTGATGTTCGACGGCACGCCCATCGGCGGGCTGCCGCCCGGCAACATCGTACGGCAGGGCGTCGCGATGGTGCCGGAGGGCCGCCGGCTGTTTCCCAGCCTGTCGGTGGAAGAGAACCTGCTGATGGGCGCCTACGCGAAGCGTCAGGGCCCGTGGAATCTCGACGCGATCTACAAGCTGTTCCCGCTGCTCAAGGACAGGCGCCGCAACCCAGGCACTGCGCTGTCCGGCGGCCAGCAGCAGATCGTGGCGATCGGCCGCGCGCTGATGAGCAATCCGAAGCTGCTGATCTGCGACGAGATCTCGCTGGGCCTGGCGCCGATCGTCGTGAAGGAGATCTACGATGCGTTGCCGACCATCTGCGCCGGGGGACTGACGGCGATCGTCGTCGAGCAGGATGTCGGTGTCGCGCAGCAGGTCTCGAGCCGCCTCTACTGCCTGCAGGAGGGCCAGGTGACGTTGACCGGCGCGTCGAAGGAGCTGACCCGCGCGCAGATTTCGCAGGCGTACTTTGGCGTATAGCCGGCCGATGGCCGGCGATAAGAGCGTTGACGCAAAGGACGCAGAGGAAAAACAAGAAAGGACGCAAAGTAAGACTGGAAGAAATGAAAAGTCTTACGCATGGATGGCCACGATCATAGTGGCACGTACGATGGCCAAAAAGGTCTCGGCGGGTACGAAACACTAAAGCAGCCTCTCCGCCCGATTGCGGGGGAGAGGGCCGGGGAGAGGTGGGATGTTAGGCTGGCTCGATACTATTGTTCAGGGCATTCTCCTCGGCGGGCTGTACGCGCTGTTCGCCATGGGGCAGTCGCTGATCTTCGGCGTGATGCGGCTCACCAATACCGCACACGGCGATTTCATCATACTGGCGGCCTTCGCCGTGTTTTCGCTGGTTGCCGCGACCGGGCTGCCGCCTGCAGTGGCGCCATGGGCTGCGCTCGTACTGGTGCTGCCGATCGCTTTCGCCGCCGGCTACGGCCTGCAGCGCTTCGTGTTGAACGGCACGCTCGGCGGCGATCCGCTGCCTTCGCTGGTCGTGACGTTCGGCATGGCGATCGTGATACAGAACCTGCTGCAGGAAATTTTCACCGCGGATCCGCGCTCGATCGAGTCCGGTGGCCTCAACACCGCGAGCATCTCCTTTGCCGACGGCCTGGCGGTGGGAACCTTGCCGTTGCTGATCTTTGTCATCGCCGTGGCGATGGCCGTGGCCATGCAATGGCTGTTCGGCCACACGGCGATCGGACGTGCGTTCCGGGCGGTCAGCGACGACCGGGACGCTGCCGAACTGATGGGACTCGACCACCGGCACGTATACGCGCTCGCCACCGGCGTCGCCTTCCTGCTGGTCGCGGTGGCCGGCGCGTTGCATGGAATGAAGACCACGGTGTCGCCGTCGGACGGACCGGCGTTGCTGTTGTATGCGTTCGAAGCGGTGATCATCGGCGGGATGGGTTCGTTCTACGGCACGCTCGCCGGCGCCATCATTCTCGGCGTCACCCAGGCCATCGGCTTCCGCTTCGATCCTGGCTGGGGAATCTGGTTCGGCCATATCGTCTTTCTGGCGATGCTGCTGTTCCGGCCCTCGGGTCTTTTTCCCAAGACTCGGTGACTACACCCAACGCAGAGGCGCAGAGAAAGACATGAGGACGCAGAGAAAGGTGAAAATGAATGGTTCCTGGACGGTTGAATATCTACCAAGGTGCTGCGGAGATCGTGTTTACTCGGCGCTCCCACTCGTTGCGATTTTTCTCCCAGTATTGCTTTTCTCTGCGCCCTCTGCGTCCTCTGCGCCTCTGCGTTGGGTGTTGCCCTGATGGACTACGCCGTAGAGCGAGCGACGCGAGCAAGCCGGATAGGCGGAGTGCTGGCGCTGATGCTGGTCGCGTTCCTCGCCACATTCCCGTTCTGGGCCGACCACGGCTGGATGCGCGAGTTCAACGAGATGGCCTGCTATCTCATATTCGCGATGATGTGGAACCTGCTGGCCGGTTACGGCGGCATGGTCTCGATCGGGCAGCAGGCCTTTCTTGGTATCGGTGGCTACGCGCTGCTGGTGATGGGAAACTTCCTGGACGTGAATCCGTTCGTGGCTGTACCGCTCGCGGCGGCGTTCACGATGCTGGTCGCGCTGCCCGTATCCAAAGTGGCGTTCCGCCTGCAGGGCGGTTATTTCGCCATCGGCACCTGGGTAATCGCCGAAGTGTTCCGGCTCTCGATCGCCAATGTCTCCGCGGTGGGCGGCGGTTCGGGCACCAGCCTGACTGCGCTGCGCGGCATCGAAAAGGCCACGCGCGTGTCGGTCACATTCTGGTTGTGCCTGATCGGCGCGGTGACCTCGGTGGCGCTGGTCTACGCCTTCCTGCGATCGCGGCACGGGCTGGCCTTGCTGGCGATCCGGGACAGCGAGATCGCATCCGAGAGCCAGGGTGTCAACGTGCGCGCGACCAAGCTGGGCGTGTACCTGGTTTCGGCATTCGGCGCGGGACTCGCCGGCGCGCTCTATTTTCTCGGCAACCTGCGGATCTCCCCGGATGCCGCGTTCACGGTGAACTGGACCGCGTTCTCGATTTTCATCGTGCTGATCGGCGGCATCGGCACCATCGAAGG
>DASYUW010000058.1:0-2766 GCA_036000845.1 Burkholderiales bacterium | reverse complement strand
CGGTCTAACGGTTCCCGATCTTTTCCAGCCCAGGCTTTCCTTTGCGTACTTTGCGTTCCTTTGCGTCCTTTGCGTCAACGCTCTTGGCGCCGGTCGGCAGACCGGCTGGTGTCATTCCGCGTCGGGCTGATTGGCCGGCATGGCCTTCCTGAAAGCATCGAGCTTGAGGCACTCGTCGTTGATGCGCCGGATATTCGGAAACGGCGTCAGGTCCACCTTGAAGCGGTTGGCGTTTGCCACCTGCGGCACCAGCGAAATGTCGGCGAAGCCCGGTTCGTCCCCATGGCAGTAGCGCCCCGTTTCCTTTTCGCCGGCCAGCCGTTGCTCCAACGCGGCAAACCCCACCGTCACCCAATGGTGGTACCAGGCATTCTTCTGCGCGTCCGTCAGCTTCAGCGTGTCGGTAAGGTAGTTGAGCACGCGCACATTGTTGAGCGGATGAATCTCGCAGCCGCTTATCAGCGCCAGCGAACGCACGCGGTTACGCCCCGGGGAATCCTTCGGCAACAATCGCGGCTCGGGGAACTTCTCTTCCAGGTACTGGATAATCGCCAGGGACTGGTATAGCAACTGACCGTCGTGCTCCAGTACCGGCACCAGGTTTTGCGGACTAATCGCCGCGAACTCCGGGTCGTATTGTTTGCCCTTCGCCAGATGCACGCTCACTTGCTCGTAGTCGAGCCCCTTCATGTTGAGTGCGATCCGCACCCGGTACGATGCCGAGCTCCTGAAGTATCCGTAGAGTTTCATTCCTCCCCCTTTCATTGCCTTGCCGCATTGAGTATCGGCCGTCTTCAGCGAACCGCGTTCAGTTCGCGATGGCGTGCAAGCAGTCCGGCGGCGATGCACATCTCTTCCGAGTCGTTGAACACCGGCACGCGCGTGTCTTCCAGGCGCGCGAACCACTCGGCCTTGTGCTTCAGCGTCCCCATCATCGAATGCAGGATCGGCGTCTTCGCCTCCCTGCAAAGACCGGCCAGCGCTTCGACCACCGCCCCGCCGTCCACCATGAACGGAATCACGTGAATGATCAGGATGGCGTCAAAATGGCTGCGGCCGAACTCGAGGGCGGCGGCAAGCGTGTCCGTAAAGCGGTCCTCTCTCGCGTCCGCCAGCAGATCCAGCGGATTCGCCACCGACGCTTCCAGCGGAAGAAAGCCGCGCAGCTTGCCGGCCATCGCTGGCGGCAGTTCCGGCAACGTCAGTCCCTCTTCCGTGGCCTGATCGGCGGCGAGCACGCCGGGGCCGCCCGAATTCGACAGCAGCAGCACGCGCCTGCCGATGCCCTGCGGAAAGGCGCCGAACGCCTTGCCCGCGAGCAGCAGGCGCCGCAGGCTTTTTACCCGGACGATGCCGTTCTTGTTACAGAAGTCCTCGGTTGCCTGTTCGTCGGCGGGCCGCGAGCCAGTGTGGCGAAACGCCGCTTCCCGCCCGGGCGCCGTGCGGCCGCCGATCAGCGCCACCACCGGCTTGAATTTCGCGACTTCGCGCGCGACCTGGGCAAACCGCGCTGCATCGCCGAAAGATTCGAGATAAAGCAGGATCGCCCTGCACTTGTCTTCGCGGCCGAGCTGGTCGAGGTACTCGATCACGCCGAGGTGCATGCTGTTACCCACCGATACGACTGCTCCCAGCGGTATGTTGAGCGCGTGGCTCGCCGCGATCGCCTCTTCGATGATCGCGCCCGATTGCGAAATCATCGCCACGCCGCCGCCCCTGGGCATGTCGCCGAAAAAAGTCGCGGCGAAAGGCGCCTTCGGATCGAGCAGGTTGATCACACCGGCGCAATTCGGACCGCCGATGGTCAGGCCCTTCTCCGCGGCGAGCCTGCGAAGCTCGTCGTCGCGCTTGCGGCCGGGTTCGCCCGCCTCGACGAAGCCCCCCGGAAGCACGAGGATGTTCCTGTGTCCCGTCTGCGCGGCATCGCCGACTACTTCGAGAATGCTGTCCGCCTTCACCAGCACGGTGACCAGGTCCACCGGCTTGTCGAGGTCCTTCAGCGAGGCCTTGGCCGCCAGACCGAGAATTTCCCCGCCCTTTGGATTCACCGGAACGATGCGCCCCTTGTAACCGGACGCCAGCAGGTTGCGCAGCACGGCACCGCCGGAACTGGTCGGCCGCTCGCCCGCGCCCACCACCGCGATGCTCGCAGGATTCAGGAAGTGTTTAATAGCATCCAATTTTTATTGTCCGAAACGACAGTATTCCTCGAATCCAAATCTCACCACGAAGGCACGAAGAAAACCGGGAACAGATGTTTCTGTTCGAATCTGGTTGCATCAGTGGATATCGGACCATTTCAACTCCGCGTATCGTAATTCCACATCAATTCCGGAATTGCATTTGCTTCTCTTCGTGCCTTCGCGTCTTCGTGGTAAGAACCTCGGCTTTCTGGTCATAGTTCAAGAATCGAACCAGGAGTCTACGGTCGTGCGGTTGCTTTCCATCCAGGTGTGAGCGGCATCGCGAATGGACATCTTGTCGACGTTCACCATCCGGTCCATTTGCGCCACGGCATCAAGGCCGAGGTAAACACGGGTAAGCACTTGAGTGGTTCGTTGCGGCACCCGCGCCACGAAATTCCTGTGCGCAACCAGCGCGCCGTCGCTCGCTTCGCCGAGCAACTTGAAAGGCTCTTCGAGCATGCGCATGTCGGCAACGAGGTTAAGGTAGTTTGGGCGGAAAGACGGCATGACGAACCAGCGCTTCGCGGCGAGATTCTCCTCCAGATGAGCGACCCATGCGTCGCGCTTGCCCGGCACGAGT
>DASYUW010000057.1:0-12211 GCA_036000845.1 Burkholderiales bacterium | reverse complement strand
GCGCAATTGGTCACGCACTCCGAATACACGGTGATGCGCGTGTCGGGCGTGTCGATCAAGAACATGGCGCTGGCGCTGGTTCAGATCGGCCTGGCGCTCTCAGTGATCACTTTCCTGATCGGCGAATTCGTGGCGCCCGCCAGCGAGCAGGCGGCGCAGAAACTGCGGCTCAAGGCCACCAGCAGCAACGTGATCGCACAGGCGTTCCGGTCGGGGTTGTGGGTGAAGGACGACACCAACTTCGTCAACGTCGCCCGCGTCATGCCGGAAACCGTGATCCACGAGGTCAAGATCTACGAGTTCGATTCCGACTACCGGCTGCGCGCGATCAGTCTGGCGAAAAGCGGCGAGTACCAGCGCGAAAATCTGTGGCGGCTCAAAGACGTGGTGCAGACGCGGTTCGAGGAAAACAGCACGACGGTGAGCCGCATTCCCGAAGCCTACTGGCATTCGGTATTGAGTCCTCCGATCCTGAACGTCCTGATGGTGGTGCCGGAACAGATGTCGCTTTTGGAGCTGTATTCCTATATCGAACACCTGAGCGAGAACCGGCAGGAAGCGTCGCGCTACCAGATCGTGCTGTGGTCGAAGATCATTTACCCGTTCGCGGTTCTGGTGATGATGGTGCTGGCACTGCCGTTCGCCTATTTCCAGGTTCGCGAGGGCGGGATCAGCGGCAAGGTTTTCACCGGCATCATGCTGGGGTTGAGCTTCCATCTGGCCAACCGCCTGTTTGGCCACCTCGGACTGCTCAATGCCTGGCCGCCGCTTTTCAGCGCGATCTTTCCCACCCTGGCGTTTCTGGGGGCGGCGGTGTTGATGATGTGGAAGGTGGAGAAAAGATAGTTCCGAGGACCGAGGTGCGAGGATCGAGTCAAGACCAAAGCGGAATCGCGGTTGTCCCTTACTCGGCCCTCAGTCCTCAGTCCTCTCTTCGTCAACGCGCACGATTCGTGTCTTTGCCAGCCGGTCGTGCAGGAATTGGCGATCGCGATCGACCAAAGCCCAGAGCACGCCGATGCCCGAAAGTACGCCTGGCACGGCCAGCAGATAACGCCGGAATGCCCGGCCCATCCCCAACGGTTCGCCCTGCTCCGTGACCAGCCGAATGCGCCACGTTTTCATCGGTAGGGTCTGTCCGCTGCGCGCCCAGCAGAATACGAAGTAGGCTCCGCACACCGCGAGCACGTAGACCTGGAACACCAAACGTGCCAGGCCCGACTGCGCGTCGCGTGCAAGTGCGAGGAATAGGTAGGAAGCAACAAACAGGATCCCGAACAGCAGCACGCCTTCGTACGTGAGACTCAACAGCCGCATTCTCAAAGGCGCCAACCGCAGCCGACTCTGCGCACCGGTCGGATTCTCGCCGAACACGGAAATCAACGCGGCGAAGGCTGGTCGCCCCGCTTTCCGGTATTGGGCTCCGCCGAACCAGGCCCGCGATTCTCCCTCAGGCGTTGGCGCTTTTCTTCGGGCAGGCGCTGGTACTCCTGCCAACGCTGATGCAGTTGCTGGCGTTTTTCCGGAGGAAGCTTCTTGAGCTGCTGATAGCGTTTGTGGGCTTGTACGCGCTGCTCCGGAGTCAGCGATGCCCACTCGTGCATGCGCTGCTGGATGCGCAACTGGCGCTCCGCCGGCAGGTTCGGGTAGCGGGCCGCCAGGTTGAGCCAACGCTTGCGCCTGTCGGGCTCAAGACGGTCCCACTCCTGTTGCAGCGGTGCCAGGATTTTCTGCTGTTCGGGAGAAAGCTGTGCCCATAACGGTGTGCCGGCCTGCGCATGCACTTCCCCGGCATGCACCGGATCCCCGTAAAGAAGCGAAACCAGTACTATTGCTGCGGCGGTGTGTGCGACGTATGCGTTAGCCACGTGTCAAAGCCGGGGTCGATATAGGCGTGTAACGGTAGTTCGCCGGCCAGCAGGCCGGCATCCAGTTCTTCTTCGTAATGGCTCGAGGTTTGCCAGTAAATGAGCCCGCTGAGGCTGGCGATGACAATCGCCACCGGCAGGACCAGGCGCATGGCAAGGCCATGCCGCAGACCCTGGCTGCCCAGCAGCCTGCCCACCCAGGACTGGCGGGGCGAAGAATTGCCGGGGCGATACCGCGCCAGCGCGGCCACCCGGGCTGCTTCCAGTTTTTGCGCGGTTGAGGTCGGCAACTCGGCCAGGCTGCGGTCGAGTTGCGCAACGATCCGCCTGGCAAGATCGTTCTCGTTCATGGTTCGATTCCCTTCTGCTTCAGAAAGACGGCGAGGGCATGGGTAGCGCGCGAGCAGTGCGTCTTTACACTGCCCTCGGAGCACCCCATCGCCGCCGCAGTTTCCGCTACGTCCAGCTCTTCCCAGTAACGCAAAAGAAAAGCCTGGCGTTGACGGGGTGGCAACTTTTCCAGGGCTTGTCCGATCAAATCCGCAATTTGCGTGCGCTCCATGCGATCTGCCGGGCTGTCGCCCCTGCCCCCGGGGCCATCGGTCTCCATGGTCTCGAGCGGGTCGTAATCCTCGCCAGCGTCCCTGGGTTGAAACGAGGAAAACAGCGTGGTCCACAGCGACCGCACTTTCTGCCGCCGGTAGAAGTCGCGGATGGTGTTCTGCAGGATGCGCTGGAACAGCAGGGGCAGCTCCGCAGCCGGTCTTCCCGCGTACTTGTCGGTCAACTTCAGCATGGCGTCCTGGACGATATCCAGCGCGACGTGCTGGTCGCGCACCGCAAACACAGCTTGCTTGAAGGCCCGCCGCTCAACGTCCGCGAGGAAAGCGGCCAATTCTTGTTGGGTAGCCAGAAACGTCCCTCGAGCCTCTATGGAAATTCACTGGCCGATGCGATGCCGGCCGGTGCGGGCAAGTCTGCGCAACCGACCTCATCCGCTGGTCCTGCCGGCCGACTTTCAAGACTGGATTATACGGGGCGCACAGCCGGGTTTGTGGCGGCCGTGCCTGCGCGGGTAAAATGGCGCTGGCGAATCCATGCAAAGCGTAAATCTCACCAATCACTTCCTGATCGCCATGCCCAACATGGCCGATCCCCACTTTGCCAGATCGCTGACCTATATCTGCGAACACAACGATCAGGGCGCGCTGGGGGTGGTGGTCAATCGCCCCACCGACATGACGCTCGGCTCGCTGTTCGAGCAGATCGAGATTCCTCTGGAGAACCAGACCCTCGGGAGCCTGCCGGTATACTTCGGCGGCCCGGTACAGGTAGATCGCGGCTTCGTCCTGCATCGGCCGGTGGGGGGGTGGCAGTCCACGCTGTCGGTGAACGGCGTGGTCGGGCTGACCACCTCCAAGGATATCCTGCAGGCTCTGAGCCACGGCGACGGCCCCGGCCCCGACAACATCCTGGTGTCCCTCGGTTATGCCGGGTGGGCACCCGGGCAACTGGAGCACGAACTCGGGCAAAACGCCTGGCTGACGGTGCGCGCCGAGCCTTCGGTCATGTTCGACCGGCCGCCCGCGGAGCGTCTGACCGCGGCGATGGAGCTGCTCGGGATAGATCCTGCCAGCCTTTCGGACGACGCCGGGCATGCGTAACGCCACTTCGAGGGGCGCATCCGAATGAGGCCGATGGAGAGCGATCGGCCGGCGTTTCCGCACGCAGCACACAGCACACAGCACCCGCATCTCGGCACCGTACTTGCTTTCGATTTCGGCGAACGTCGCATCGGTGTGGCCGTCGGGGAATTGGAGCTCGGTATCGCGCACCCGCTCCAGACCATCGATGCTGCAGTCAATGATGCGCGCTTTGCCCGCATCGCTACCCTTCTGCAGGAATGGCGGCCGGTGCTGCTGGTGGTGGGGTTGCCGTTGGCGCTGGACGGAAGCGAGCACCGGTTGACCGGGCTGGCGCGGAAGTTTGCGCAGCGGCTGCACGGGCGCTTTGGCATCGAAACCCGGCTGGTCGACGAGCGCCTGACCTCGGTGGAAGCGCAGCGCGAGGCGCGCGAAAGCGGCCTGATTTCTCGCGACAGCAAACGCCACGTGGACCCGCTCGCCGCGAAACTCATCCTGGAAGCTTTTTTCAATGAGAATGCCTGATGCCGAAGCCCTGCTCAATCAGCTTGCCGAGCGCATGCGCCCGCAAGTCAGCGCGGACACTGCGCTGATCGGAATCCATACCGGCGGCGTGTGGCTGGCCGAGCGCCTGCACCGGGCGCTGGGGCTGAAACATCCGCTGGGAACCATTGACGTGTCCTTTTACCGCGATGACTACGAAAGCCGCGGGCTGCACGCACGGGTCAAGCCATCCGATATACCCTTCGAGGTTGCCGATGCCGACGTGATCCTGGTCGACGACGTCCTCTACACGGGCCGTACCATACGCGCCGCGATCAACGAACTGTTCGACTACGGGCGGCCACAGCGAATTCGCCTGGCGGCATTGGTCGACCGCGGCGGCCGCGAACTGCCGATCGCGCCCCTGTTCCTCGGCGCCGAGGTCAAGGTTGCAGACAACGAGCAGATCGAACTGCAGAAAAGCGCCGATGGCCGCTTGAGCCTGGTCGTCAATCTCGTGCCGGCGCAGGAACGTAAATGACGGCCTACAACCCGCAACTCAACGCCAACGGCGAGTTGCACCATTTGCTCACCATCGAGGGCCTTCCCCGCGACATCATCGTGCGCATCCTCGACACGGCGCACTCCTTTCTTTCCGTCACCGAGCGCGAGATCAAGAAAGTGCCGTTGTTGCGCGGCAAGGCGGTATTCAACCTGTTCTTCGAACCCTCGACGCGCACGCGCACGACGTTCGAGATCGCGGCGAAGCGACTTTCCGCCGACGTCATCAATCTCAACGTCGGCACCTCCTCCCAGACCAAAGGCGAGACCCTGCTCGACACCGTCGCCAACCTCTCGGCCATGCACGCGGACATGTTCATCGTCCGCCATGCCCAGAGCGGCGCCGCGCACCTGATTGCCCGGCACGTGGCACCCTACATCCACGTGATCAACGCCGGGGACGGCCGCCACGCGCATCCGACGCAGGGCTTGCTGGACATGTTCACGATCCGCCACTACAAGCAGGATTTCACCAATCTGCGGGTTGCAATCGTCGGCGATGTCCTGCATTCGCGCGTGGCGCGCTCGCAGATCCACGCGCTGACCAGCCTGGGCGTGCCCGAGGTGCGTGTGATCGGCCCCAGTACTTTGCTCCCGACCCATGTTTCGGAGCTCGGCGTGCACGTCTTCCACGACATGGCCAGGGGGCTCAAGGACGTGGACGTCGTGATCATGCTGCGGCTGCAGAACGAGCGCATGAACGGGGCGTTGCTGCCCTCGGCGCAGGAATTCTTCAAGTACTACGGCCTTACCCCGGAGAAACTCGCCAGCGCGAAGCCGGACGCAATCGTGATGCATCCCGGGCCGATGACCCGCGGGGTCGAGATCGATTCCAGCGTGGCCGACGGCAATCAGTCGGTGATCCTGCCGCAGGTGACCTTCGGCATCGCCGTGCGCATGGCGGTGATGTCGATACTGGCCAGCAATGCCTAGCAGCACGTCGCAGAATGGTTCTCAAACCAGGAATGCTCACCACGAAGCCACGAAGAACCCGAAGCCAATGAACCGTACTTCTCACCACGAAGGCACGAAGACACGAAGAAGAGCGAAAAAAGGGAAATTGGTCGAACTTACTTCTTGGGTTGCCGTGAACTTTGAATGCGGAGATGTTGATCTCAGACGGCCGGGGTATTCGGACAGTGTGTGCTTGCCAATAATGTTTTGTCGTTCACCTTGAAAGACATTCTTCGTGCCTTTGTGTCTTCGTGGTGAGATTTTCGGTTTTGATTTCAATCGTTAAATGAAGATTCACATCAAGAACGGCCGCGTGGTCGATCCGCAAAGCGGGACCGACAAGGTTCAGGACATCTTTCTGGTCGCCGGAAAGATTGCGGCCGTCGGTCAGGCGCCCGACGGATTCCATGTGAACCGGGTGATCGACGCTGACGGACTGGTAGTGTGTCCGGGGCTGGTCGATCTCTCGGCGCGCTTGCGCGAGCCGGGTTTCGAGCACAAGGCCACGCTGGAAAGCGAGATGGCGGCCGCTGTGGCCGGCGGGGTGACTTCTCTGGCGTGTCCTCCGGATACCGACCCGCCGCTGGACGAACCGGGTCTGGTGGAGATGCTCAAGCATCGGGCGCGCAGTCTCAACCAGGCGCACGTATATCCGCTGGGCGCACTGACTCTGGGGCTGAAGGGTGAGCGCATTACCGAAATGGCCGAGCTGGTCGACGCCGGATGTGTGGCTTTTTCGCAGGCGGACGTGCCGCTTGACGACAACCAGGTCATGCTGCGGGCGATGCAGTATGCGACCACCTTCGGCTACTCGGTGTGGCTGCGCCCGAGCGACGGCAGCTTGGCGCGCGGCGGCGTCGCCCATGACGGACAGGTGGCTACGCGCCTCGGGCTGGCGCCGATCCCGGTGGCGGCGGAAACGGTGGCGCTGTCCACCATGCTGTTGCTTGCCCGCGAAACCGGCGCACGGGTGCACCTGTGCCGGCTGTCGAGTGCGGAGGGCGTGGAGATGATGCGCCAGGCCAAAGCGCTGGGCATGAATGTGACTTGCGACGTATCGGCGAATCACGTGCACCTGAGCGAGATGGATATCGGATACTTCGATTCCAATTACCATCTGGTGCCGCCGCTGCGAAGCCTGCGCGACCGCGACGCGTTGCGCCGCGGCGTGGAAGACGGCACCATCGATGCAATCTGTTCCGACCATACCCCTGTGGATGAGGACGCCAAGCAACTGCCGTTCGGCGAATCCGAGGCCGGTGCCACCGGGCTGGAGTTGCTGCTGGCGCTGACTCTGAAATGGTCGGAGGAGTCACGCGTTGCGCTCCCGAATGCGATCGCGAAAGTGACTACCGAGCCGGCGCGCATCCTGGGCATCGGCGCCGTCGCGATTGCCTACGGGGCCAACGCCGATCTGTGCATCTTCGATCCGCATTTGCGATGGAAGGTCGAGCCTGCCAGGCTCAAGAGCCAGGGCAAGAACACGCCGTTTGCCGGCTACGAGGTCAAGGGCCGGGTGCGCTATACGCTGGTCGGCGGCCACGTTGTGTACGAGTTTTGAGTGTTGAATTTTGAGTGTTAAGTTTGATGTGACTTGAATTTGGCGGTCGCGACACCAAGCTAAACACTCAAAACTCAAAATTCAACACTGCCACGTTGTGTACGAGTTTTGAGTATTGAATTTTGAGTGTTAAGTTTGATGTGACTTGAATTTGGCGGTCGCGACACCAACTAAACACTCAAAACTCAAAATTCAACACTGACTCAATGGACCCTCTGCTCGATTTTTCGGGTCTGCCGCGTTTTGCCGAGTTCAAGCCGGACCATGTCACCCCGGCAATGGACCAGTTGCTGGCGGAGAACCGTGAACTGATTGCCCGGCAGGAGGCCGATGGGCGGGAACCATCGTGGGAAAATTTCGTCGCCCCGCTGGACGATGCCAACGAACGGCTGCGCCGCGCCTGGGGGCAGGTCGCGCACACGAACGCGGTGATGAACAGCCCGGCGTTGCGCGAGGCTTACAACGCTAACCTGGGGCGCATCACCCAGTACTTCACCGAGTTATCGCAGAGCGAGGCGCTGTTCCGGAAGTACAAGGCCTTGCGTGCATCGGCCGATTTTTCCAAACTCACGCAGGCGCAGAGAAAAGTCATCGACAATGAACTGCGCGATTTCCGCCTTGGCGGCGCGGAACTTCCCGCCGAACGTAAGGCGCGGTTCAAGCAGGTGAGTGAGCGGCTCGCCCAGCTGTCGTCCAAATTCAACGACAACCTGCTCGATACCACCAACGCCTACGAGTTGATCATTCAGGACCGAGCGCAATTGTCCGGCATCCCCGATGACGTGCTGGAAGCGGCGCACAAGGCTGCGGCGGAGGCCGGCAAGACAGGCTGGAAATTCACGCTGCAGATGCCGTCCTATCTCCCGGTCATGCAGTACGCGGACAACCACGATTTGCGCGAACGGCTGTATCACGCCTACGCCACCCGTGCCTCCGAGTTCGGCAATCCGGCGTGGGACAACACCGCGCTCATCAGCGAGATTCTGAAGTTGCGGCGCGAACAGGCGCAATTGCTCGGCTTCAAGACTTTTGCCGAATTGTCGCTGCAGCCCAAGATGGCCGACTCTCCCGCGCAGGTGCTCGGGTTTCTGGACGAACTTGCAGCGCGCGCAAAACCCTACGCCGAGCGCGATCTGGCCGAGCTGGAGGAGTTTGCAGTGAAGCAACTGGGGCTCGCCGAACTGCAGCCCTGGGACGTAGCCTATGCCTCGGAGAAATTGCGGGTCGCGCGCTATGCCTTCTCTGATCAGGAAGTCAAACAGTACTTCCCGGAGCAGCAAGTTCTCGCCGGCATGTTCCGCGTGGTCGAGACGCTTTACGGACTGAGTATCACCGCCGACGAGGCGCCGCGCTGGCATGAGGATGTGCGCTTCTTCTCCATCCGCAATGCCGACGGCGTGCTGGTCGGGCAGTTCTATCTCGATCTTTATGCGCGGCCGTCCAAGCGCGGAGGCGCGTGGATGGACGACGCGATCACCCGGCGGCGCAAGGACGTTTGCATCCAGACGCCGGTTGCCTACCTGAACTGCAATTTCTCCGCGCCGGTCGGCGGCAGGCAGGCAATGTTTACCCACGACGAGGTGATTACGCTGTTCCACGAGTTCGGCCACGGGCTGCACCATCTGCTGACCCGGGTGGACGTGCTCGGAGTATCGGGAATCAACGGGGTCGAGTGGGACGCGGTCGAACTGCCCAGCCAGTTCATGGAAAATTTTTGCTGGGAATGGGATGTGCTCAAGGACATGACGCGGCACGCAGATGGCGGGCAAAGTCTGCCGCGCGCACTTTTCGACAAGATGGTGGCGGCAAAGAATTTTCAAAGCGGCATGCAGACCGTGCGGCAGCTCGAGTTCGCGCTGTTCGACATGCATCTGCACCACGACTTCGACCCGGCGGCCTCGAAAACGCCGCTCGACCTGCTCGACGAAGTGCGCAGGCGTGTTGCCGTCATCATTCCGCCCGCGTACAACCGCTTTCCGCACGGCTTTTCTCATATCTTCGGCGGCGGCTACGCGGCCGGCTATTACAGCTACAAATGGGCGGAGGTGCTGTCCGCGGATGCCTACAGCCTGTTCGAGGAAAGCGGGGTTCTGAACACTGTGGTCGGCGAGCGCTTCCGCGAGGAGATTCTCGCCGCCGGCGGCAGCCGTCCGGCGCTCGAGTCCTTCGTGGCGTTTCGCGGGCGCGAGCCGAAAATCGATGCATTGCTGCGGCACAACGGCATGGCCGTGGCATGATGCTTGGACTGGAAAGGAGGAAGCCTCGATGAAACCCTGGATGCTTCTGGTCATGCTGATTTCGAGTGCGGCGCTGACACAGGCCGAGACTTACAAGTGGGTGGACGCGGATGGCACGATCCATTACAGCGATCAGCCGCCGCCGCCGAGCGCCAGGAAAAGTGAGCGCAAGCAACTCGGAGACAAGCCCGGGGATATCGCAATGCCCTATGTCCTCCAGCAGGCGATCAAAAATTTCCCGGTGACGCTTTTTGTATACGACTGTGGGGACGGTTGCAGTGGCGCGCGCGCCTTTCTGGTCAAGCGTGGCGTGCCGCACACCATCAAGGATCCGATGGTGCCGGGTATGCGGGAAGAGCTGAAAAAGGCGACCGGTGGAGATGCAGTGGTGCCGGTGCTCCAGGTGGGGCGTCGGGTCTTGCGGGGTTTCGAGGAAGGGCAGTGGAACGCTGTGCTCGATGACGCCGGCTATCCCAAAACTGCGTTGGTGCCGGTCACGCCGGTCGAGGCCAAGCCGACCGCCGCCGCACCGCCTCCCGTATCGGAGGAGGCGCCGGCGCCCGATGGCGAGAGCGAAGCGGCAAAGCCCGAAACCGAACCTGTATCCGAGCAGAACTGACGGCGCTTGAAGCTCGCCGCGTGGAATGTCAACTCGCTGAAGGTTCGCCTTCCGCATCTCCTCGAGTGGCTCGCGCGCGAGCGCCCCGACGCGGTTTGCCTGCAGGAAACCAAAGTCGAGGATGCGAATTTTCCTTTGGACGCAATCGGGCAGGCCGGATACCACGCCGTATACTCCGGGCAGAAAACCTACAACGGCATCGCGATCCTGGCGCGCGATGCGCCGCAGGCGGTCGAGGCGGGCATCTCCGGCTACGCCGACGAGCAGAAACGGGTGCTGTCCGCCACCATAGGAGACCTGCGGCTGGTGTGTGCGTACGTCCCCAACGGCCAGAGCCTGGAATCCGACAAGTATCGCTACAAGCTCGACTGGCTGACGGCATTTGACCGCTGGCTGGACGCGGAACTAAAGAAACACCCGCGGCTGGCGGTGCTCGGCGACTTCAACATCGCTCCGGAAGACCGCGATGTCCACGACCCGAAGGCCTGGGAAGGCCAGGTTCTGGTCAGTCCGCCCGAGCGTGCTGCGTTTGAGCGACTGCTGGGGCGTGGACTGACAGACAGCTTCAGGCTGTTCGATCAGCCCGAGAAGTCATACTCCTGGTGGGATTACCGCATGAATGCTTTCAAGCGCAATCTGGGATTGCGCATCGATCACATTCTTCTCTCCCCCGAACTCGCGGCGCGTTGCCGCTCGAGCAGCATTCATGTGGACATGCGCAGGCTGGAACGGCCCTCCGACCACGCACCGGTCGTCGCCGAGATTGTTTGAGATCAAAATCTCACCACGGAGGACACGGAGGACACGGAGGAAGGGCAAGAACAAGACAAGCAATTGAGTGTAGAACACCTCAGTTGGCAGAGGTTCCAACCAAGTCGAAATTGGCGGCAGAGAATCACGTACAGTCACTTTGCTTCTATCCCCCGTTCAGTTTTCTTTTTTTGGTCTTCCTCCGTGTTCTCCGTGTCCTCCGTGGTGAGCGCGGGTTTCTGCTTCAGTCCGGCTGGTCGTCCTTTTCCAGACCCAGTTCCTGGATCTTGCGGGTCAGCGTGTTGCGGCCCATTCCCAGCAGCACTGAGGCTTCGATCCTGCGGCCGCCGGTGTGGGCAAGCGCCCTGGTTATGAGCGCCCGCTCGAACTGGCGGGAAAGTTCATCGAGGATCGCGCTGTCTCCGCGTTTCAGCAGCGACTCCGCCTCCCGTTCCAGCGCCGTCACCCAGTTCTCCGCCGAGGGAACAAGGGCTTCGTCACGCAGTTCGGGAGGCAGGTCCTTGACGTCGACGTTCATTCCCGGCGCCATCACCGTCAGCCAGTGGCAAAGGTTTTCCAGCTGGCGCACGTTGCCGGGGAAGTCCAGCGAGGACAGATACTTCATCGCCGCATCGGACAGCTTCTTCGTATCCACGCCCAATTCGCGCGCGCTTTTCTGAAGGAAATACTTGGCCAGCAGCGGGATGTCCTCGCGGCGTTCGCGCAGCGCCGGCAGGCGCAACCGGATCACGTTCAAGCGGTGGAAAAGGTCCTCCCGGAACATGCCCTGCTTGACCCGGCTTTCGAGGTCCTGGTGTGTTGCCGCGATGATGCGCACGTTGGCCTTGAGCGGTTGATGCCCGCCGACGCGGTAGAACTGACCGTCCGACAGCACCCGCAGCAGGCGGGTCTGCAGGTCCGGCGGCATGTCCCCGATCTCGTCCAGAAACAGGGTGCCGCCTTCGGCCTGTTCGAAACGCCCGCGCCGCATCGCCTGCGCGCCGGTGAAGGCGCCGCGTTCGTGCCCGAACAATTCCGACTCAAGCAGATCCTTGGGAATTGCCGCGGTGTTGATGGCGATGAATGGTTTGGGCGCGCGCGGACTGTGCCGGTGCAGCGCGCGTGCCACCAGTTCCTTGCCGGTGCCGGATTCGCCATTGATGAGAACAGTGGCGTGCGATTGCGTGAGCCGCCCGATGGCACGGAACACTTCTTGCATGGACTGCGCCTGGCCAAGGATCTCGGGTGATTCCTCCGCCACTTCGGCGACATCGCCCTGACGCAGGCTCTCTTCCATCGCCCGGCGAATCAGATCCACCGCCTGGTCCACGTCGAAGGGCTTGGGCAGGTATTCGAACGCCCCGCCCTGGAAAGCGGCCACCGCGCTCTCGAGGTCCGAGTATGCGGTCATGATGATGACCGGCAGGTTGGGGTACTTCTCCTTGAGCTTCTGCAGCAATTCGAGTCCGGAACCGCCCGGCATGCGAATGTCGCTGACCACCACCTGCGGCGTAGACGCCGACAGCGCCTGCAGC